>NZ_JAACFY010000018.1:0-97537 GCF_029237305.1 Aeromonas sp. 2MA4
TGCCCGGTAGCTAAGTTCGGAATCGATAACCGCTGAAAGCATCTAAGCGGGAAGCGAGCCCTGAGATGAGTCATCCCTGACCCCTTGAGGGTCCTAAAGGGCCGTTGGAGACCACAACGTTGATAGGTGGGGTGTGTAAGCGCGGCGACGTGTTGAGCTAACCCATACTAATTACCCGTGAGGCTTAACCATACAACACCCAAGAAGTGTTCTAAGGCTTGTAGCAAATACCAAGCGAACTACTAATTCAGTGATAATGACCAGCAACTAGCGAAGTCGTTATTCACGTCAGCTTTCTCAGATTGAAGTAATTTGCCTGGCGGCCATAGCGCCGTGGAACCACCTGATCCCATGCCGAACTCAGAAGTGAAACGCGGTAGCGCCGATGGTAGTGTGGCATTCGCCATGCGAGAGTAGGACACTGCCAGGCACCCAACACGAAAAACCCCGCTCATCGAGCGGGGTTTTTTATTGCCTGAAATTCAAGTTTTGGTCGGCTATCACCTTATGACGGCACATTCTATATGGCCTTAGCTCAGACACCAAAGCACTACTGGCGTCTTGCCTCCTGACGTGACCGTTTTGTGCGCTATCATGGCTCTTGAGTTTTAGTGTTCCTATTGATGTTCTCCTGCCAAAACCCGCTGCCAAGCCTGCAATTAGGGTTGTATATGCCTCATAACTCGGTAGAGTAAGGGCATCTCGGGTTTACCTGTACACTCTCTTTTTTCTCTCTTGTACCGGTAATGCTTGGCCTGCTTTTATCAACCTTAAGTCAGTGGTATCGATATGGAACAAGTAAACAAGTCCACCTTCAGCGATGTACTGGAATATGTGCGTATGTCCCGTCGCCAGAACAAACTCAAGCGTGAAATCGCGGACAACGAGAAGAAGATCCGTGACAACCAGAAGCGTGTATTGCTGCTCGACAACCTGAGTGACTACATCAAGCCCGGCATGAGTATCGATGAGGTTCAGGCTATCATCGCCAACATGCGTACCGACTATGAAGAGCGCGTTGATGATCACATCATCAAGAATGCCGAGCTGTCCAAAGAGCGTAAAGACCTGAGTGCCAAGCTCAAAGCCATGAGCTCCAGCAAGTAAGCAAGCCTCTTTGCTACCTGAAAACACCGGCTTTAGGCCGGTGTTTTGTTCTCTGCCATCAGCTCGGATCTCTCATCAAGCTGCAACAATCGGCTCCCCTTTTTTTGATCGCCCTGTTACCATCGCTACAAAGCGGTCAACAGTTTTCAAGCCATTGACTTGAAAAGACTAAGCTTGAGTGAAACACAATAAATTGCGCAACCATAGCGGGGCTGATATGGGCGCATCAGAACAGACGGATTTGAACAAAGTGGCATCTCAAGATTCATCTGTCCCAAGTGCGGACGGCAAGTACAAGCGCAAGCGTCGTCCCTGGTGGCGTTGGTTGTTCTGCTTTCTCTTTTTGCTGTGCCTGGCGGCTGCGATTGCCCTGGTTGGCTATGAGATGCAGACCTCCCGACTGCAGTCGCAGGAGATCTCCCGTTATGCGGCCAAGCTGACCTATCAGGTCGAGGCTGGCCCCAGCAAGCAAATAATCTTTCCTGAGGATGGCCCCTTCGACAAGAGGCTCGGCTATGTGCTGCTGCCCATGATGCAGGAGCGTTTGCTGCAACGGGGTTATCAGGTCAGCGAGCAGACACATTTTTCCGATGCGCTCTATGACTATGCCAGCCGTGGTTTCTTTGTTCCCTATACCGAGAAAGTACAGGCCGGTCTGACCCTGCATGACTGCCGTGCCGAGCCCTTCTATCAATTCAAGTATCCGACTCACTATTACCCGGATTTTGCTTCCATTCCTCCCCTGGTCATCCAGTCGCTGTTGTTTATCGAGAACCGCGATCTGCTGAGCAACGAGCAGCCGTTGGCAAACCCGGCGGTAGATTGGCCCCGCTTTGCCAAGGCGGCCATGTCACAGGTGGGCAAGGCACTGGACATGCAGGATCAGTCCGCAGGGGGCAGTACACTGGCGACTCAGGTCGAGAAGTACCGCCACTCTCCCGATGGTCTGACGCTGTCACCGACCGAGAAGATCCGCCAGATGGCGTCAGCCAGTGTGCGGGCGTATCGATTGGGGCCGGAAACCCTGGAGGCGCGCAAGCTGGTTGCCTGGGCTTATCTCAACTCTGTGCCACTCTCGGCTGCCCCTGGTTATGGCGAGGTACATGGGCTGGGTGATGGCTTATGGGTCTGGTTTGGCGCCAATGTGAACGAGGTCAATCGGCTGCTGGATCCGGCTCGTAACCAGGATGCGGCACTTGAAGATCAAGGACTTGCCTTGCGGCAGGTTGTTTCGCTGATGATCGCACATCGTCGCCCTTCCTATTATCTGGCGCAGGGACGGGATGCACTGGCGACCCTGACGGACAGTTATCTGCGACTGTTCGTGCAGGAGGGCATGATCACGCCGCCACTGATGGAGGCTGCGCTCAAGGCCAAACTTGGTTTCCGCGACTTCCTCCAGTCCCCCGCTATGACCCGAGTCAACAACAACAAGGGTTTGCAGGTCGCTCGCACTCGCCTGAGCCGCCAGCTCGGGGTGCAGTTGTATGATCTGGACCGGATGGATATGAGCGCGGATACCAGCCTCAATATGCCGCTGCAAAACGAGATCTCCCGTTATCTGCAACAACTTGCCGATCCCGCGTTTGCCGCTCAGGTCGGCCTGTTTGGTGAGCGTCTGCTCTCGCCGGAGAAGACAGGGGATGTGCGTTACAGTTTCACTCTGTTCGAGAAATCACCGGAAGGTTTCAAGGTACGAGTGCAGACGGACAACACAGATCAGCCATTCGACATTAACGAAGGCAGCAAGCTGGAGCTGGGGTCCACCGCCAAGCTGCGGGTATTGACCACCTATCTGGAGATCATTGCAGAGCTGCACGACAACTATTCCGATATGCCAACAGAGAGCCTGCGCAAGATTGAGGTCTCGGGTCAGGATAACCTCAGTCGCTGGGCCGTATCCTATCTGATGACGGCCAAGGACAAGAGCCTGCCGCTGATGCTGGAGGCCGCACTGGATCGCCCATACTCCGCCAGTCCGAACGAAGGCTTCTTCACCGGGGGCGGTATGCACACCTTCAACAACTTCCGCCGTGAGGATAACGGACGCATTCCTGCAATACGAGATGCGCTGCGCGAGTCAATCAACTTGCCCTTCGTGCGTCTGATGCGGGACATAGTGCGCTACAGCCTATATCGGGAGGGCAACCGCGCCCAGCTGCTCAAGGATGACAAGGATCCCCGTCGTACCGAGTATCTGGCCAAGTTTGCCGATAAGGAGGGGCAAACCTATCTGCTGCGCTTCTGGCGCAAGTATCGCGGCAAGACGGCAGATGAGCAGCTCGACACCTTCCTGGATGGCCTCAAGCCCAGCGCCGTACGACTTGCCGCCGTGCATCGCTATCTGATGCCGGATGCCTCGCAGGAGACCTTTGCCGCCTTCCTGGCCAAACGGTTGCCGCGTGACAAGCTCAGCGACAGACGCATTGAGCAGCTTTACACCAGCTATGGCCCAGGCAAGTATTCCTTGCCGGATCAGGGTTACATCGCGCGGGTGCATCCGCTGGAGCTGTGGTTGCTTGCCTATCTCAAGGAGTTCGACAAGGCGACCTTTGCCGATGCGGTTGAAGCCAGCCGGGATGAACGACAAGAGGTATACAGCTGGTTGTTCAAAACTCGTCACCGCAGCGCCCGTGACAGCCGTATCCGTACCATGCTGGAGGTCGAAGCCTTCCTCGACATCCATCAGCGTTGGGCCAAGCTGGGCTATCCATTCGACCATTTGGTGCCATCGCTGGCGACGGCTCTGGGCAGCTCGGGGGATAGACCCGCCGCGCTGGCCGAGTTGATGGGGATCATTCAGAACGGTGGCATTCGCGCACCAACCCTGCGTATCGAGCACCTCTCGTTTGCCAAGGGCACACCATTTGAGACCAACTTTGAGCCCGTTCATACCGAGGGCACCCGGGTGCTGCCCGCAGAAGTAGCGACTGCTTTGCGCAATGCACTCTCCAAGGTGGTGGAAGGGGGAACTGCAAGGCGTATCGCCGGTGCCTTTGCTCTGCCTGATGGCACTGTGCTGCCGATGGGGGGCAAGACGGGGACAGGTGACAACCGGATCGAGACAGTGGGTCGTTATGGCAATGTCACCAGTTCGCTGGCGCGCAACCGGACTGCGACCTTTGTCTTCTTTCTGGGAGAGGACCACTTCGGTACCCTGACCGCCTATGTGCCGGGCAGCCAGTCTGACAAGTTCCGCTTCACCTCTGCCCTGCCAGTGCAGGTGCTCAAGGGGATGGCTCCACTGCTGATGCCTTATCTGCAACCCGGTACTCATACACAGTGTATGGCGCGCAATTAGCTCGCAAACCAGAATAAAAAACGGGGCCATATGTTGGCCCCGTTTTACGCTGTGTCGCTTGCTGCTCGCCATGAGGCGTGAGTCATCACTTACAGCAGGTCTTCGATTTCGCCACGCAGGTATTGGTACATTTCGCGATAGGCGACCGGCGGCTTGTTCAGTTCCCGTTCCTTGTTGGCGGAGCGGATCAGCTGGCGCAGCTTCTGGCGATCCAGCTCGTGGAACTGGGACATCAACTCGTTGAGTGCGCTGTCGCCTTCGTTGATCAGGCGCTCACGCCACTGTTCCAGGCGATGCAAGCGGGCATTCACGGTGGAGTGGCGGTTCTTGATGATGGAGAGCGCTTCTTCGATCGGCTCGATATCACGGCTGCGCATCAAGCGGCCGATGAACTGCAAATGGCGACGGAAGGACTCATCCTTCTTGGGCTTGAGTTTGCGGCCCAGCTCGACAGCATCGGCAAGCTCTTCATCCAACGGGATTTTTTCCAGCTCGCTGTGGCTTAGAGAGACTATCTCTGCGCCCAGCTTTTGTAGCACCTCTGCATCACGCTTGAGCTGAGTCTTGCTGGGGCCCCAGTCTTCCAACTCGTTGTCGTCTTGATATTGACTCATCGGTCTCTTGATTCCTGTCATTCACGTTGGTGGATATGTTACCAGCTTCTCCCGCTGGGCGCAGGGGTCTGATATGCTTAGCCCCTTTCCTTCCTTCATATAGATGTGAGTTATGGATCAGCAAGACCAAATTCGCCAGGATCAAGCCCATCTCGAGGCCGTCGTTGCCGAGGCACTGGAGATAGCCAAAGGACTGGGCGCCTCGCTGGCCGAAGTCTCCATCAGCAAACAGACCGGGTTGTCGGTGAACACCCGGGGTTGTGAACTGGAAAGTATCGAATTCAACAAGGATGGTGCTCTGGGCATCGCGGTTTATCGCGATGGTTGCAAGGGTTCATCTTCCACCACGGATCTGGGCAAGCCAGCTATCCGCGCCGCCGTCGAAGCGGCCATGGAAATCGCCCGCCATACCTCTGCCGATGATTGTGCCGGTCTGGCAAATGCCGAGCTGCTGGCTTGGGATGCCCCCGATCTGCAACTGTGCCACCAAATCGAACTGGATCCCCAGCGCGGGATCGAGCTGGCCATCGAGTGTGAGCGGCTGGCGCTGGGTCGCGATGCCCGCATCAAACACTCCGATGGGGCCGGTTTCTCCAGCCACCTCGGCATCAAGGTCTATGGCAACAGCCACGGCTTCGTCAAAGGCTATGCTGCGTCACGCAACTCCCTGAGCTGCGTGCTGATTGGCGAGCTGGATGGCGACATGCAACGGGACTACGGCTACTCCTCGAGTCGTGACCTGGGTGGGCTCTGGAGTCCGCAACGCATCGCCGATGAGGCGGTGGAACGCACCGTCTCCCGCCTGGGTGCCCGCAAGATCTCCACTCGCCATGCGCCCGTGCTGTTTCACCCGGATACAGCCGCCGGCCTGTGGGGCCATCTGGTGATGGGCATCAGCGGTGGCAACCTCTATCGCAAGTCGAGCTTCCTGCTCGACAAATTGGGCAAGCAGATCCTGCCCCAGTGGCTCACTATCCAAGAGTTTCCCCACCTGCTTGGTGGACTGGCCAGTACGCCGTTTGACGGGGAAGGGGTACTTACCCGGAATATGGACATAGTGCGCAACGGCGAGCTGATGAGCTGGCTGCTTACCTCCTACTCCGCCCGCAAGCTGGGACTGACCACCACGGGGCATGCCGGTGGGATCCATAACTGGCAGGTTTCCAACACGGGCCAGGATTTCCAGGGGATGCTCAAGGAGATGGGGACTGGCCTGCTGGTGACCGAGCTGATGGGGCAGGGGGTCAACATCGTCAATGGCGACTACTCCCGTGGCGCAGCCGGCTTCTGGGTTGAGAATGGCGAGATTGCCTACCCGGTGGAAGAGATCACCATAGCAGGCAACCTGAGCGAGATGTTTAGCCATATCGTGGCTGTGGGGTGTGATGAAGATGAACGCTCCAGCCTCAAGACCGGTTCCGTACTGGTGGAGAACATGAAGCTGGCGGGACATTAATACCCGCCCTCACGCTGAATCCATGATATGAAAAAGGCCCCCTCGCCAACGCGAGGGGGCCTTTTTAACAGACATGTTCAAGGGATGGCAATCAGCCCTTGATACGCTCGATGCGCCCGCCCAGACCTTGCAGCTTGTGCTCGATATCTTCGTAGCCACGGTCGATGTGATAGATACGGTCGACTATGGTGGAGCCTTCGGCGACGAAGCCGGCCAGCACCAGACTGGCGGAGGCGCGCAGATCTGTGGCCATCACCTGAGCACCCTTGAGTTGCTCGGTGTCACGGCAGATGGCGACATTGCCCTGCAGCTCTATGTCCGCACCCATTCGCACCAGTTCCGGTACGTGCATGAAGCGGTTCTCGAAGATGGTCTCTGTGACCATGCCGGTGCCCTTGGCGACGGCGTTCAGCACGGTGAACTGTGCCTGCATGTCGGTCGGGAAAGCCGGGTAGGGAGCTGTCTTGATGGTGACCGGCTTGAGAGTGCGGCCTGTCATGTCGAGGGTGATCCAGTCAGCCCCTTTCTCGATCAAGGCGCCAGCCTCTTCCAGCTTGACCAGTACCGCCTCCAGCAGGGAAGGATCTGTCTTGCGACAGGTGACCTTGCCACCGGTAACCGCTGCGCCAACCAGGAAGGTACCGGTTTCGATACGATCAGGCTGCACGCTGTAGCTGCCACCGTGCAGACGCTCGACACCGTCGATGGTCAGAGTGTCGGTGCCCGCGCCCTGAACCTTGGCGCCAAGCGCGTTGAGGAAGTTGGCCAGATCGACCACTTCCGGCTCACGGGCGGCGTTCTCGATCACGGTGCGACCGTCGGCCAGGGTAGCAGCCATCATCAGGTTCTCGGTACCTGTGACGGAAACCATGTCCATCAGGATATGAGCACCCTTGAGGCGACCATCAACACGGGCCTTGATGTAACCATCCTCGATGGCAATCTTGGCACCCATCAGCTCCAGGCCGTGGACGTGCAGGTTCACCGGACGGGCACCGATGGCGCAGCCACCGGGCAAGGAGACGTCGGCAGCCCCGAAACGGGCAGCCAGCGGGCCCAGCGCCAGTATGGATGCGCGCATGGTCTTCACCAGCTCGTAGGGGGCGACGTGGTTGTTCACCGCACCGGTCAGCACTGTCACGTTGCCGTTGACCTTGGTGGTGGCGCCCAGCATCTCCAGCAGCTTGAGGGTGGTACCCACGTCTTTCAGGCGCGGTACGTTGGAGAGGTGGATCTCCTCATCACACAGCAGGGTGGCGAACAGGATCGGCAGGGCGGCATTTTTGGCGCCAGAGATGGTCACTTCGCCGTTGAGAGTACAACGACCATCGATCTTGAATTTGTCCATTTACTTAGATACCAATCAGGAGGGCAGTAGGAATTTACGTTCGCGTTTCCACTCGGCATCGGTAAAGGCCTTGATGGAGAGTGCGTGGATGGCGTTGCTGGCGATCTTGTCCATCAGCGGGGCATAGATGGCCTGCTGCTTCTTGACCCGGCTCATGCCGTCAAACATGTCACCGACGGCGATAACTTGATAGTGACTGCCGTCTCCTTTGACATGGACTTCGGACAATGGCAGAGCCTCAAGGAGTATCGCTTCAATTTCAGAGACTTGCATTATGCGTCCTCAGTTGTGAGCGGAGTTGACTGAAACAGACTGGCCACCCCATACAGGTTGGCCAGGGTATAAAAATCAGTGGAGGCGCCCACCAGTTGCGGTGTGGCGCCTCGTACCAATACGGCTTTGGCCCATTTGACCAGCAGTGCCAGCCCGGCGGAGTCCAGGGTGGTGACGCCACTCAATTCGAGCTGATCTTCCTGCCACCACTCGGCGCGGCGTTGCCACAGGGCATTGACCTGGGGTGCCTGCAGATCGCCGCTAAATTTCATGACTTGATGACCAACGGCTTGGCGTTGTGAGCACGCAGCTGGGCGATCACTGCATCTATGCCATTCTGGCGGATGAGGCCGCCCAGCTCATTCTGCTTGGCGGAGAGCAGGCTGATCCCTTCGGCTACCATGTCGAAGGCCTTCCATTCGCCGGTCTTGTTGTTCTTGCGTAGCTTGAATTCGAGAAAAATATCCGGCTTGCCGGCCTCTTTCACGCTGACGTTGACAGCTGTGATATTGCTGTCACCCGGCGCCTTGCCCGGCTCGACTTTGACAGTTTGCTTGTCGAAATGGGCCAGCGCATCGGCATAGGAACTCACCATGTACTCGGTGAACACTTCGACGAAGGCGTCACGCTGAGCCGGGGTGGTCTGCTTGATCTGGTTGCCGAGCACCTTGTAGGCAGCGAAGCGGTTGTCCACGTAGGGCAGCAACTCTTCACGGATGATGACCCTCAGGTGATCCGGATTGCTCTTCACCTGGGACTTGTCCGCCTTCAGGCGGGCAAAGGTCTGCTTGGCCGCTTCGTCCACCAGGGCATAGGGGTCGGCGGCATTGGTGGCGTGAGCCCCCAGGGAAAACAGCATGCTGGTCATCAGACCCAGCAACAGGGCGATCTTCTTGAACATGGTTACTCCTTACTTGCTGTCGGATTTGGTGTCGGAAGACTGGCTATAGAGGAACTTGCCAATCAGGTCTTCCAGCACAATGGCTGATTTGGTGTCTTCAATCATGTCGCCATCCTTGAGCATGCTGGTACCCATCTCCTCATCGCTGAAGCCGGGCATCAGGCCGATGTACTGCTCGCCGAGCAGGCCTGAAGTCAGGATGGAGAGGGTGCTGGTTTCGGAAAACTCGCCGGCACTCTTTTGCATCAGCAGGGAGACGACAGGCACCTGGCTCTTGGCATCCAGTGTGATGTCGCTGACCCGACCGACGACGACGCCACCAACCTTGACCGGTGAGCGTACTTTCAGGCCGCCGATATTATCGAAATGGGCGCGCAGGGTATAGGTTTCTCCTTCCGGTTTGAAACTCAACCCTGCTACTTGCAGTGCCAACGCCAGAATGGCACCGATGCCGGCCAGCATGAAGGCGCCAACCAGGAATTCTACTTTGCTGAACTTCATCTTTACCTTATCCAAACATGACTGCTGTGAGTATAAAATCCAGGCCGAGCACGGCCAGGGAGGAGTGGACCACGGTACGGGTTGTGGCCTGACTGATCCCGGCCGAGGTCGGCTTGGCATCATAACCGTTAAAGAGCGCAATCCAGGTGACCACCAGGGCGAAGATAAGGCTCTTGATGGCACCTTGCATAATGTCATCCTGCCAGTCGACGGATGCCTGCATGGCGGACCAAAAGCTGCCTTCGTCCACCCCCAGCAGATCCACACCGACCAGCTTGCCACCGAAGATGCCGATCAGGCTGAACATGAAGGCCAGCAGCGGCATGCTGATGACGCCGGCCCAGAAGCGAGGGGCCACTACCCGGCGAAGCGGGTCGACCGCCATCATCTCCAGACTGGAGAGCTGTTCTGTGGCCTTCATCAGGCCGATCTCGGCGGTCAGTGCAGAGCCGGCGCGACCGGCAAACAGCAGGCCGGTCACCACGGGACCCAACTCCCGCAACAGGGAGAGGGAAACCAGCGGGCCCAGGCTCTGCTCGGCGCCGAAGTCTTTCAATACGTTGTAACCCTGCAACGAGAGCACCATGCCGATGAACAGGCCGGAGACCAGAATGATGGCAACGGACTGCACACCCACGACATACAACTGCTGAAGCAGCAGCGGGAAGTGCTTGCGTGGCTCGGGTTTGCCCGCCAGCGCATGAAACAGCATTATGGTGGCACGGCCGATGGAGCTGATGACGCGCACGCCAACCCGGCCCAGCTTGCTTACTTGGCTTATCAACATCACAGATCCTGTAGCAGGTCGCCTGCCGGAAAATGAAACGGGACAGGACCGTCGGGCAATCCAAGCAGGAATTGCTCGACTTCGGGATTATGCTCTTCGCGCAGCTGCGCCGGCGTGCCGTGCGCCACCACCTTGCGGTTGGCGATGATATAGGCGTAATCGGCGATGGTCAGCACCTCGTTCACGTCATGGGTCACGATGACGGAGGTGATGCCGAGGGCGCTGTTCAGCTCCTTGATCAGCTTGACCAGCACCGCCATCGTGATGGGGTCCTGGCCGACAAACGGTTCGTCATACATGATGAGGTCCGGATCCAGCGCTATGGATCTGGCCAGTGCGGCACGGCGTGCCATGCCACCGGAGAGCTCGGACGGCATCAGCTGAGCTGCCCCGCGCAGACCCACGGCCTGCAGCTTCATCATGACGATGGTGTGGATCAGCTCCTCCGGCAGACCGGAATGCTCCCGCAGCGGGAAGGCCACATTGTCGTAGACCGTCATGCCGGTAAACAGGGCGCCGCTCTGGAACAGCATGCTCATCCGCTTGCGCACTTCGTACAGGCGAGAGCGGGAGAGGGTGGGGATATCTTCCCCGTCAAACAGGATATGACCGGACTCCGGCTTGATCTGGCCACCGATCAGCCGCAGCAATGTGGTCTTGCCGATGCCGCTCGGGCCCATGACCGCAGTGACCTTGCCACGGGGAATGGTCAGGTTGATCCCGTCGTATAACAGCCGATCTCCGTGACTGAAGGTCAGATCGGAGATGGTGATAAGGTCATTGTTCAAACAATTGTCCATCCGGTGTAAATGAAGAGCGAATTTTATGGGCTAGTCTAGGTCTAAGCAACAGCAAGGAACAACTATTGAACAGCCTGCCTCCTCAAAAGCGCGACAGTTTTGCGTCACCGATTGTCTCTCTTTGGGGACTGAGAAGTATCCGATTCGCTTATCTCGACAGACTTTTTTATAATCCCGCAGCAAATTTCCGCCCGGAGCTGTGCCTTTATGTCTGTAAAGCCTGAGAAAGTGTCTGAACTGTTCGATTTTCGTCGCAGCGCCCGTACTGTGCTGGACATTGAAAAACAAGCGATTGATGGACTCTATCAGTACCTGAACGATGCCTTTGACAAGGCGTGCGAGCTGGTGCTGCGCTGCAGTGGCAAGATAGTAGTCACCGGCATGGGTAAGTCAGGTCACATCGGGAGCAAGATTGCTGCCACCCTTGCCAGCACTGGCACCCCTGCCTTCTTCCTCCACCCGGGTGAAGCCAGCCACGGGGATTTGGGGATGATCTCCAGCGGTGACCTCATCATTGCCATCTCCAACTCCGGTGAGAGCGACGAGATCCTGGCCCTGCTGCCTGTGCTCAAACGTCGCGGCATCCAGTTGATCTGCATGACAGGCAATCCGGCCTCCACCATGGCCAAAGAGGCCAACGTGCATCTGTGCATCAAGGTGGATAAAGAGGCCTGCCCGCTGGGCCTGGCGCCGACCTCCAGCACCACGGCTACCCTGGTGATGGGCGATGCACTGGCGGTTGCCCTGCTGGAAGCCCGCGGCTTCACCGCCGATGACTTCGCGCTCTCCCACCCTGGTGGCTCCCTTGGCAAGCGGTTGCTGCTGCGGGTCGGTGACCTGATGCATAGTGGCGATCTGTTGCCCCAGGTGGGGATAGATGCCACCATCAGCCAGGCGCTGCTGGAAGTGAGTCGCAAAGGTCTGGGCATGACGGCGGTCGTCAACGAAGAGGGTCTGCTGGCCGGACTGTTCACCGATGGTGACTTGCGCCGGATCCTGGATCTGCAGGTGGATATCCATCACACCTCGATCGCCAAGGTGATGACGACCAACTGTGTTACCGTTGGCCCCGAGATGATGGCGGCAGAAGCTGTCAAACTGATGGAAACCAGAAAGATCAACGGATTACTGGTGGTGGATGGTGACAAGCGCCCGCTGGGGGCCTTCAACATGCATGACCTGCTGAAAGCCGGGGTAATTTGATGCAAAACGTACCGACCCTTTATGGTCCGGTGACGCGCAGCCAATACGACAGGGCGGCGCAAATTCGCCTGCTGGTGTGCGATGTGGATGGGGTGCTCTCCAACGGCCTCATCTATATGGGCAATGACGGCGAAGAGCTGAAGACCTTCTGTACCCGCGATGGCGCCGGTATGCGGGCCCTGCTCAATGCCGGGATTGAAATAGCCATCATCACCGGGCGCAACTCCCGCATCGTCAGCGATCGGATGAAGAGCCTGGGAGTGCAGCATCTGGTACAGGGGGCGGATCAGAAGCGGCCCCACTTCGAGGCGCTGCTGACAAAGCTGGGTCTGGAAGCGTCACAAGCCGCCTATATGGGGGATGACACCATAGATCTGCCGGTGATGCAGGCCTGCGGGCTCGGCATTGCCGTGGCTGATGCTCATCCGCTGGTACTGGCCCGGGCCGACATGGTGACTCGACTGGCTGGCGGCGTCGGCGCTGTGCGTGAGGTGTGTGACCTCATACTGCAGGCGCAAGGGCATGGCGATTATCAGCCAGAGGCCTCGGTATGAGCAGACAGACGCTGTTGTTCGCCCTGCTGTTTCTGGTGGCGCTGGCCGCCTGGCAGATTGGTGATGTCGACCTGACGCCGGAGCCGACCACCAAGGCAGAAAACTACCAGCCGGACTTCACCGCCAGGAACCTGGTGACCACCCGTTTTGATGTCAACGGTCGACGCACAGAACGGCTGGAGTCCGAGTATGCGGAGTATTACCAAATCATCGAGCAGGCTACCTTCAACAAGCCGGTGGTCTACATGTTTGACAAGCAGGGTGAGGCCGAGTGGAAAGTCACGGCCGACACAGGTGTCCTCAATACAGATGACAACGTGATCCTGCGCGACAAGGTACATCTGGATGGCCTGCTGCCCACCTCCTTCATCTCCACACTGGATACCCCCTATCTGGAGCTGGATCTGGTGACTCAGAATGTGAGAAGCAATCAGCATGTCAGCATAGTGGGTAAGGAATTCCAGACCGAAGGCGTTGGCCTGAAGGGTCATCTGGAACGCAAATATTTTGAATTACTGGATCAGGGCCATGCCATCTATTTCAATGAAAAACGCTAATCTGGCCCTCGCGGCTTTGCTGCTGTGCGGCACCGTGAGTGCCAAAGAGTCCGACTTTGCCGAAAAGGTCTATGTGGATGCGGTCAGACAGGTGGCCGAGATGCAGGACAACCGCATCACCTTCAGTGACGATGTCATCATCACTCAGGGCACCATCAAGATTAAGGCTGACAAGGTGGTGGTGATCCGTTCCGGCGACAAAGGGGCCGAGGTCATGACGGCCTATGGCAAGCCTGCCACCTTCTTCCAGATCCTGGACAACGGCAAACCGGTCAACGCCCACGGCAACAGCATTCGCTACGAGCTGAAAAATCGCCTGGTGACCATTACCGGTAACGGTCAGCTCAAACAGGAAGACAGTCAGGTCAACGGTGACCTGATCCGCTACGACATCGTCAAACAGAAGATGATCGCCGAGAGCAAGGGGCCGACCCAGCGGGTCAAGACGGTGTTCCTGCCTGATCAGGTAGAGAACTTCGACAAGCCCGCCGACCAGAAGAAGCAGGGAAAATAAACCATGGCAGTGTTGAAAGCAGCCGGCCTGCAAAAAAGTTACAAGCGTCGCATGGTGGTCAGTGACGTGAGTCTGGAGGTGGGTACCGGCCAGATCGTCGGCCTGCTCGGCCCGAACGGTGCCGGCAAGACAACCTCCTTCTACATGATAGTGGGGCTGGTGCAGAGCGATGCCGGCCTCATCACCATCGACGATCAGGACATCAGCCAGCAGCCCATGCATATCCGTGCCCGTAACGGCATCGGCTATCTGCCGCAGGAGGCCTCCATCTTCCGTCGTCTGTCCGTGTTCGACAACCTGATGGGGGTCATGCAGACCCGCAAGGGGCTGAGCCGCGAAGAGCGTGAAGACAAGGTCGAACAACTGCTGGAAGAGTTCAACATCACCCATATCCGTGACAACCTGGGTCAGAGTCTGTCAGGGGGGGAGCGACGCAGGGTCGAGATCGCCCGCGCGCTGGCGGCCGAGCCGCGCTTTATTCTGCTGGATGAGCCGTTTGCCGGGGTCGACCCCATTTCTGTGATAGACATCAAGAAGATCATCCAGCATCTGAAAGATAGAGGCCTTGGTGTCTTGATCACTGACCACAACGTCAGGGAGACTCTGGACGTATGTGAGAAGGCTTATATCGTCAGCCACGGCAAGATGATCGCCGAAGGTGCACCGGCCGAGATCCTTGCCGATGAACAGGTCAAGCGCGTCTATTTGGGCGATCAATTCAGTCTATAGTAAGGGGGCATCTCTTCATTTCCTTTGACGACTGCCTCGCTGAACATAAGGATATCCCGACGTAGATGAAGCCGACATTACAGTTGCGTCTCGGTCAGTCCCTGACCATGACGCCGCAATTACAACAAGCGATTCGTCTGCTCCAGCTCTCCACCCTGGAACTCCAGCAGGAAATTCAGCAAGCGCTCGATAACAATCCTTTGCTTGAGCAAGAGGAGAATGACGTTCAGGAGACCAGCCCGGAAGAGCCCGTCGACGATAGTCAGCTCGATTCCAGCGATGCCATGGCCCAGGATCAGATGCCGGACGAACTGCCGGTAGATACCACTTGGGAAGATGTCTATTCAGCTGGCACAGCCCAGAGCGCAGGCCCCATCCACGATGGGGAGGACAGCGTCTATCAGGGGGAAACCACCGAGAACCTGCAGGACTATCTGCTGTGGCAGATGCGCCTCACCCCGTTCAGCGATCTGGATGCTGCCATTGCGCTGGCCATCATAGATGCCATTGATGACTCCGGTTATCTGACCGTCTCTCTCGAAGATATACAGGCGGCGGTGAGCAGCGAGGATGTCGAGGTGGAACTCGACGAGGTCGAGGCCGTGCTCAAGCGGGTGCAGCATTTCGATCCGGTCGGCATCGCAGCGCGCTCGGTGCAGGAGTGTCTGCTGATCCAGCTTGGCCAGTACGCTCCTGAACTGCCCTGGCTCAATGAGGCCAGGGAGGTGATCAAGGAGCACATGGACTTGCTCGGCAACCGTGATTACCGCACCCTGGCCCGCAAGACCAAGCTCAAGGAGAGTGACCTCAAGGAGGTGCTGGACCTTATCCAGCAGCTGGAGCCCAGGCCGGGTAACGGCATCATACAGAGTGACTCCCAGTACGTGATCCCGGATGTCACCGTCGTCAAGAAGGGCAACAAATGGGTCGTCGAGCTCAACCCTGATTCTGCACCGCGCATCCGGGTCAACGAGACCTATGCCGCCATGGCCCGTCAGGCGCGTACCAGCCAGGATACCCAGTTCATTCGCTCCCACTTGCAAGAAGCCAAGTGGTTCATCAAGAGTCTGGAGAGTCGCAACGACACCCTGCTCAAGGTGGCGACCTGTATTGTCGAGCAACAACAGGGCTTTTTCGAGTATGGTGAAGAAGCCATGAAGCCCATGGTGCTCAACGATATCGCCGAGGCGGTGGAGATGCATGAGTCGACCATTTCCAGGGTAACGACCCAGAAATACATGCATACCCCCCGCGGCATCTTCGAACTGAAGTTTTTTTTCTCCAGTCATGTGAACACAGAAGGAGGAGGAGAGTGCTCATCGACCGCAATTCGCGCGCTGATCAAGAAGCTGGTGACGGCGGAGAATCCCGCCAAGCCGCTAAGTGATAGCAAGATCGCGGATTTGCTGGCCGAACAGGGTATTATGGTGGCGAGACGCACGATCGCAAAGTACCGTGAATCCTTGTTGATCCCGCCATCCAATCAGCGCAAACGCCTGGTTTAGGCAAAACAAAAGGAAGACGTTATGCAAATTAACCTGACCGGACACCATGTCGAGATCACCGAAGCTCTGCGTGATTATGTGAACAACAAATTTGCCAAACTCGAGCGTCACTTTGACCACATCAACAATGTTCATGTGGTGTTGAGCGTAGAAAAACTGAACCAGATCGCCGAAGCCAAGCTGCATGTCAGCGGTGGTGAGGTGTTCGCCAATTCACAGCATGCTGATATGTATGCTGCGATTGATACCCTGCTGGACAAGCTGGATCGGCAGATCATCAAGCACAAAGATAAGTTAAATCAAAAATAACTATGCAACTTGAACACATACTGAGTCGGGACTGCACCAAAAGTGCGGTCCCTTGTACCAGCAAGAAACGCGCCCTCGAGATCATCAGTGAATTAGCCGCTGAGCGCTTGGGGACCTCTCGCCAGACACTGTTCGAGTGTTTGCTGGCACGAGAAAAAATGGGCAGTACCGGGATCGGTGCCGGTATCGCCATTCCCCACGGCCGGATCGGTGACGAGTTTCCGCCGACCGCCATCCTGATGACCTTCGCAGAGCCTATCCCCTTCGACTCCATCGACAATCAACCGGTTGACCTGCTCTTTGCCCTGCTGGTGCCGGAAAGCGAGTGCAAACAGCACCTCAAGACCCTTTCCCTGATGGCATCCAAACTGGGCGACAAGGCGGTTTGCCGCCAGTTGCGCCAGGCAACCAGCGATGAAGATCTCTATCAGATCATGACGTCGGCCTGATATTCGGGCCCTCGTGATGACCCCAAGCGGTGAGGCAACAAGATGCAATTAATAGTGGTAAGTGGGCGATCCGGCTCGGGCAAGACAGTGGCCCTTCGCGTGCTGGAGGATCTGGGTTATTACTGTGTGGATAACCTGCCGGTCAACCTGCTGCCCCAGTTGATCGTGTCGGTCGAGAGCCAGTATGACAAGCTGGCGGTCAGTATCGACGTGCGCAACCTGCCGGTGAGCGCAGACAAGTTGGAGACCCTGCTGGCCCAGGTTCGCAATGAAGGCCGGGTGGAATTTTCCAGTTTCTTCTTCGATGCGGAGAACTCCACCCTGCTCAAGCGCTACGGCGAGAGCCGCCGGCTGCACCCCTTGTCCCGCAAGCAGCTCTCACTGGATGAGGCGATCCGTGAAGAGACCAATCTGCTGGCGCCGCTCTCCTCGACTGCCGATTTGCGTATCGACACCACCAGCCTCAGCATTCATGACCTGAGCGAGCTCATCAAGACCCGGGTGCTCGGCAAGAAAGAGAATGAGCTGGTGCTGGTGTTCGAGTCATTCGGCTTCAAGTACGGCATCCCCAAGGACGCCGACTTCGTGTTCGACGCCCGCTTTCTGCCGAATCCACACTGGATCCCCGAGCTAAAACCCTTTACCGGCAAGGACGAGCCTGTGGCCCGCTACCTTTCCAGCCAGCCAGACGTGATGCAGTTCATCCTGCAGATTGAAAACATGCTGGCGACCTGGTTGCCTCATCTGGAGCGCAACAATCGTAGCTATGTCACTGTGGGAATTGGTTGCACTGGGGGCCAGCACAGGTCCGTGTTCATCGCAGAGCAGCTGGCTGGCGCGTTCCGCTTGCTCGGCAAGAACGTCCAGATCCGCCACCGCACCCTCGACAAAAGTACGCCGCAACATTGATGGACCAATAGGAAGATCAGATGACCGTCTCAGCCTCGGTGGAAGTGAAGAACAAACTGGGTATGCATGCCAGACCGGCCATGATGCTGTTCGAGCTGGTACAGGGCTTCGATGCCCACGTGCTGCTGCGCAATGAGGACGGCATCGAGGCCGATGCAGACAGCGTGATCGGCCTGTTGATGCTGGATTCAGCCCAGGGCAAGCAGGTGGAAGTGCAGGTGGAGGGCCCCGAAGAAGTGGAGGCGCTGGCCGCCGTGGTGGCGCTGTTCACCTCCGGCTTCAACGAGGAGTGACTCACTCCCCGCCCGGGTTCAGGAACCGGTGCGCGCCAGCCCCTTGAAGCTGGCAAAATCCCGACAAGCCAGCAGATTCTTGCTGGCTTTTTCGTTCATCAGCGCCAGAAACAGATCGTAGAGCCCCATCGCCTCTTCGTAGTCCGCCTTGCTGATGGCGAGCACGAAGATGAGGGTGGCGGTCTCGCCATTGCCCCAGTCGATCCCCTGAGGGGCCAGCACTGTATAGACCAGGGTGCGGCGGGCCAGCAGGCCGAGGGAGTGGGGCAGGGCTATGCCCTCTCCCAGCATGGTGGAGACGATACGCTCTCGCTCCTCCAGTGACCCCCTGAATCCCGGCTCCACCAGTTGCTCGGACTCCAGCTGGTCACAGATGCGGCCAAACAGCTGCGCCTGGTTGAGTGGCTCATTGACCACCATGAAGTGGTCGGCATCGAAGTATTTGTCGAGCAGGTAGGGGCGGGTGCGGTCGATCAGCACCAGTTTGCCGAGCTGCTCCAGCTGATACTGGGTCGGGAAAGGTGCCACCTGCACCACGGGTGCGTTCTTCTCGCTCACCTTGACAGTGCTGATGACAAAATCCTGCTCTATCCGCGTCAATCCCTCGTAATCTCGCACCGACTCCAGGCTGGCCAGTTGCAGCTGGGGATATTCCCGCTTGATGCGCGCCTCCAGCACCCGGAAGGTGGCGTTGCCGGCATCGCACAGCAGCAGTGCCTGGGGACGGCGGGTGTAGCCGATGTCGTAGTGGCGCTCCAGCCCTACCCCGATATGGATCACCAGGTAGCCAATTTCGTGATGGGTCAGCCGGTAAGGGGTCTGTTTTATCCACTCCGAAATGGCGGCCAGCGTGATGTCGTAGGCGAGGGGATAGTACTGCTTGATGTGATCCGCCAGTGGATTGTGGCTGCCGATCTGGTATTTGACCCGCAGCAGCATGGCGCTGATATGGGTCTGCAGATCCGCTCGCAACTGCAGGTCGCCGCGCAGATCATAGGGATAGTGCTGCTGGATATAGGCAAGCAGATGCTCGACCAGCTGCTCGCTCTCGGCGGCCATGGCCGGGCTGAGCCTGGGCGTGTCGGCGGTGAGGCGGGCCTGGATCTGGATGGCGAGGCAGGCGATCTCCTCCTCTCCCGGTGGCATCAGGGTCGGCAGCTCTGCATAAATGTCACTGGCTACGGCGGCCAGCGTCTCTGTGATGTCTTCGCTGGCAAACTGGCGCAGCTCGTGCCCCGCAGCCTGCCGCAGCAGGGCGACGGCGCAGTAGATGGTGAGCTGCTGCAGGCTCTCGTCGGCGAGGCGCAGCTGATGGCGGCTGAGCTGGGCATGGATGTGATTGCCCACTACCTCCAGCGTCTTGCTGGGGCAAAGGTTGGGCAGCAGGCTCTGCAACTGGTTGTTGTGGAGCAGCTCCTGATAGAGCAGCTGGGTGAGGCAGGCCCGGATCGCCATCTCGCCACCCTGGATGCGCATGCCCAGCCGTGGCTTGCTGTCGATAAGCAAGCCAAAGTGGGCGAGCCGCTCCCGCACTTCCGCCATGTCCCCCTGCAGCGCCGCCCGGCTCAGATACCAGGTATCCGCCAGCTCGTCGAGTTTGATCCCCTGTTCCGCCGTCAGCAGCAAGATCTGCAGGTGCAGCACCCGCTCGCGGCTGGTGCGCGGCAGGCAGCTCTCCTGCTCCTGGGCCGCCAGCAACTCATCAAACAGCCCCTGATTGTAAATCTTGAGCTGGTAGCCGCTGCTACGCTGGTGGATCAGGTGGGCGCCGTGGGTGGCAATCAGCTCGTTGAGGGTCGCCACGTCGGTGCGCACAGTGCGGGTGGAGACATTGAGGCGGCGAGCCAGCTCCTCCTGTGGCAGCGGTTCGGCATGGAGCTGGGTCAGCAGTTGATGGAGTCTGGGGTGGGGCAGCTTGGTCATGAGGGGGGACGGGACTCCTGTCGCGAAATAAAGGGTCGATGTTAACAAGCGGGTCATTAACAAGCCAGGCACCGGCCAGTGATCGGACCGGTGCCATCTTTCATCACGCCAGCAGCCGTTTCACCGTTGCGAGCAGGGTGCGTACATCCTGGGGGCGGGTCTGTCCGCTCTCGCTGTCGATGATGGAGCTGTAGACGTGGGGGATCACCTTTTCGACCCCGGCGTCCAGTGCGATCCGCACTATCTCTTCGAAGTTGTCTAGATCGATGCCACCTGTGGGCTCCAGCCAGAAGCCGTGGCGAGCACAGGCCTCGGCCACCGCCTGATACTCGTCACGACACTCCAGCCCTCCCATGGGGAAGAACTTGACCGAGCTGCCGCCCATGTCCTTGAGCAGGGCGATGGCAGTGTCGATGGGCACAATCCCGTCCGGTTGCTGGGCACTGAGGGGTCCGGTGGAGATCTTCACCATGCCGGGGGTGCCGGTGGGGGAAATGAGGCCATTGACCAGCGTCTCTGGCTGGCCCAACAGCGCCCGGCTGGCACCCACCCCGGTGAAGACCTGATTGACGTGTTGGGGCTGCAGCTGGCAGGCCAGCTCGGCCACCATAGCGGACTGGCGTGGATCGCCCGCCCCCAGCCCGATGGAGAGAGCATTGTCGATGAGTTTCGCGTAATCGCGCATGTCGGCGACGGCGGAGGGCACATCTGGATAATTCTTGGAAAGCACGCCGACCAGTACATGGCCTTCGGCCGCCTCATAAATGTCGACAGCATTCTGTTTGGAGCCTGCCAGTACGTTGAGGCAGACACGGTTGCGGTAGTAATTGGGAGTTAGGGACATCAGTGATCCTCCGAAATTAGATATGGCCTTCAATGACGGCATGCTGTTTGGAACCCGCTAATACATTGAGGCAGACACGGTTGTGGTAGTCGTTGGGAGTTAGGGATATCAGCGATTCTCCTGAACGAGGTTGGCAATGGCGGCATGGATCTGGTCGAGCTGGGGGGCGGTGACGCTGCGCACGTCGATCTCGATGTGGCCTTCGTTGGCCTTGTAGCCACGGCAGTAGATAGCGGGGTTGCCCTGTTGCAGTCGAGCCACCAGTTGGACTGTGGTCATGCCGATCTGCTGGTGGTCAAAAGCGATATTGGTGCGGGCTATGTCGCGCCCCGCACTGTCCCATACCACTTTTGCGCTGACGCCCGGAAGCTGGTTGAGGCGCTCGATGAAGGGGGCCATCTTGGCGACCATGGCGGCGCCGCTCTCCTTCTCTTTTTCCAGGTAGCGCTCGATGGCGCGGGTCAGGCCGAGGATCCCCTCCTTGCCCACCTTCATGGCCCGGCCTATGCCGTTGGCCTGCTGCTTGACCCACTCCACATACTGACGTTTGCCGAGCACCAATCCGCTGGTGGGCCCTTCGATGGCCTTGGCGCCACTGTAGATCACCAGATCCGCCCCCTGGTTGTAATAGAGACGCAGGTCCTCTTCCGCTGCCGCATCGACGATCAGTGGCAGCTGGCGAGACTTGGCCACTTCTGCCGCTTCTGCCACCGACAGAATGCTCTTCTGCACGCAGTGATGAGACTTGATGTAGAGGATGGCTGCGGTATTGGGATTGATGGCGGCGGCCAACTGGGCAGGGGAGCACTCGTTGGCATAACCGGCCTCCACCACCTTGCCGCCACCCAGGTTGACCATGGTGCCGACCGGCGCGCCGAAGTTGACGTTGTGCCCCTTGGGCAGCACGATTTCACTCGGCATCCCGTGGGCATGGGCGTGCAGCTGCTCCAGCCGGTAGGGGTCGCCACGCACTATCACGGCGGCCACCGACTGGGCTATGCCGGCGCTGGCGCAGGAGACCACCACAGCATCTTCCACATCCAGCAAGCCTGCCAGGTAGGCGCCTGTCTTGTTGACCAGATCCTTCACCTCGAAGTAGTGGCCCAGGCCGAAGTTGACCGCATCGACCACCTCCTGCTCTGGGGTGGAGACGCCGAGAATGGTCATGCGCCCGGAGGCGTTGATCACGGGTTTGAGCTGATATTTCTCATAAACAGAAAGCATGGTGTGATTTCCCATAGTGAGTCAGAACCAGGTCACCGCCCACCAGGGCGGCGAGGGGAAGCAGTTGCAGGTCGCCGCTGCGCGACTGTGCCTCGGTATCCATAAACAGGGTCGGGCCGCTGGCCAGTTCGAACAGGGTCAGATCGGCATCGGCGCCCACCTCGAGCCGCCCCTTGCCGGTCAGGCGCAAGGCATCGGCGGCCTGTTCGGTGACGCAGGCAATCACCTGCTCCAGCGTCATGCCGATGGTGAGAAACTTGGACATGACGTAGGCCAGGCTGTAGACGGGTCCCTTGATGCGGTTTTTGCAGTAGATATCCGAGCTGATGGTGTGGGGCAGTATCCCCTGACGGATGGCAAGCTCCGCCACCTCGAAGCTGAAGCTGGCGCCGCCGTGGCCTATGTCGAGCAACATGCCCCGTTTCATCGCCTCGCGCACAGCAACCCGTAGCTCGCCAGCCGGGGTCAGGATGCGGTTGGGTTTGCCGTTGAAGCAGTGGGTCAGCAGGTCGCCATCCCCCAGCAGGGCGACTATCTCGTCCAGATCCGGTGGCGTGTTGCCTACATGCACCATCAGCGGCAGCTGGCCGTGGGCCTGTTGCAGCGCCTTGGCCATGCGCAGTGGTTGCAGGCCATTTTTGCCCACCACGCTGCCGCTCATGCGCGCCTTGATGCCGACGATGAAGTGGGGGTGGCGGGCAATGGCGGCGGACGCGAGTGCGGCATCCAGATCTCGGCTGTCCGCCAGCTCGTTCTGGCGCAGCAGGCCGATGCGAGAGATGTTGAGCAGGGCGTGCACCCGGGTCTTGCAGCCCGAGGCCAGCCGCTGGAAGTCATCCACGTCGTCGGCGCCTGTGCTGCCCGCGTCAATGACTGTGGTGACGCCGGATTCCACCCCTACCTTGTCCGGCTCATCATGATAGATGGGGGAGGCGGGGTAGCAGTGGGTGTGGCCGTCGATCCAGCCTGCGCTCACATGAATACGACCGGCGAGGTCCAGGGTCCGCCTCGTTTCTGCTTGGGCTGGCAGCTGGCCGATGGCCGCTATCTTGCCGCTTTGTATGGCGATATCGATGAGCTCGCCATTTCCCAGGCGTCCCGCTCTGATGATCATGTCGTACATGCTTATATCCCTCTTGGAACCTGCTTGCGCTCTTACTGCGAGGCCGTGATCAAGGCTCATGTGCTGCTCGGAATCCTCACGTATATCTATACGCTCCGGTTCCTGCGTTGCTCTTCACCTTGCTGACGACCTCTCGCGACAGATCGCAAACAGGTTCTTAAATGCCGCCCGAGAGACGGCCTGTGATTAAGCTAGGGCGACCGGGAAGAAGGTACCGAGCAGCATGGCGCCCAGGATGGCGCCCCCTGTGATGGGTTTGCTCCATACATAGAACAGCAGTGCCCCCAGCAGGGAACCCAGTCCTATGGGGATGGAGGCACCCATGGCAGAGAGGATGATCAGGGGGCCCAGGAAGCGGCCCGAGCTGTTGCCAGCCCCCATCATGACGTCCGCACCGTAGGTGGAGTTGCTCTGGTTGATGGTGAACTTGCGCGCCAGGATGATGATGTAGCCAATCGCCAGACCAATCACCATGCCGGTCACCAGGGAGGCGCCGAAGTTCTCCACTGGATAGAGAATGCCGGCCCCCAGCAGCAGTGCGGGCACGCCCAGGCCGACGCCGGTCTGGATGGCGCCGCCTATGTCCAGGATCCCCACCAGGGAGCCCTCTATGATGCGGGCAAACAGGAAGCTGGCGCCAAAGGCCGCCACAGCGCCGTAGGCACCCGTGTCCATGCCGGCTTTCAGCATGGCGACGAAGGCCACCTCGTTGAAGGCGCCGACACCGTACAGGTAGTACATGTGGGTTCCGGCAAAGACCCCGGCCGACAGCAGGCCGACGAAGATGGGGAAGGACCAGTCTGCGTACCAGAAGTTGTTTCTCAGTTTCTCATCCATGGTGTGGCCCCTTATTTATTGGCAAGCAGGTTATGGACGTTTTCCAGCCACAGGGGAATACCCATGTGGAAGGATTCAATCAGCTTGAGGTCAAAGCCGCGGAAGAAGCCGCTCAGCACGAACAGCAGGACGATGGCACTCATCATCACCTTGGTGACATGGTTCCAGCCGCTCTCTTCGACCCCCTTGCCGATCAGGATGCCGAGCACCAGGCCCGGTACTGCGTTGCCCATGATGAGCTGCGCCAGACCGCCGAAGATGGTGGCCCAGAAACCGGACTTCTTGCCCGCTTCGATGGCGGCCAGCCAGAAGATCACCGGCATGACGGTGTTGACCAGCAGGTTGGCGGCAGGCACCAGCACCTTGACCGCTGTCACCTGCAGGGCGGCGGGTACAGCGGCAGCCGTGCTGTTGAGGAAGGCCACCACTATGGCGCCAATGATGCCGCAGGCAATGGCCATCTTTTTCGGGTCGTGCAGAGTGCTGGCGAGATCCCGGTTGCGGATCATCAGGGCCGCCGCCCCCCAGTTCGGCAGGATGCGGTGATCCACGTCCTGGGTGAAGGCACCCGCTGCCACGGTCGAGGCCCAGGCGTTGAAGAAGAAGCCCAGACCGAAAGAGAAGTGGGAGGCGGGATCCCCTTCGCATGAGTTGAGCTCACCCAGAGTACGGAAGGCGCCCATGCCCTGCACGGTCGGGGCGTGAAACATCCGCGCCGCGCCGGCCCCCACACCGACGCCCACCAGGCCGCCGATGATGAGTGACTTGATAAATATGATTAGAAACATCCAATGTATCCCTCTTGTGGGGTTGTCGCTGCGGGTGGTGTCACACCAGGGTGAACGTCACCTTGTCGGCGTCCAGGCTGGTGACCTTGACCGTGATCTCCAGCTGGACGCGGAATTCACGGCGCTGGCGCGGCAGGAAGAAGAACAGGAACTTCTCCACCCGGACCGACTCCTCGGCCTTGAGCACCTGCACCTCGACCGGTTCGATCCGCAGCATGACGCGCGGGTTGTCCTTGAGCAGAGTGTGCTGCACCTGGCTGAGGGCGGCGGCGAACGCCTGCTGACGGGTCGCCCCCTTGCCGCTGACGATGACCTGGGTGGTAAAGTCCTCTTTCATCAGGCGCGTCCGTGTTTCTTGACGAAGGCTTCTACCAGCTTCTGGCCAAGCTCTTCCTTGTCCATGAAACCAAAACCCAGCACCACGCAGCCGTCATTGATGGCAGTGACACCCTCCTCGACGGAGCGCATGCCGTAGCGGCACTTGTAGCCGTACTTGGTCTGGGCCGTGATGGCACCGGCGCCACCGCTGCCACAGAAGGAGATGCCGAGATCCGCCTGCTCCTTGTTCATCACATCACCGAGCTTCATATCGGCGGCCATGCCGGGTATCACGGTCACGCTGGCGCCGGCGGCTTCTGCCCCTGCCCCCACTTTCTGACCCTTGCCGAGACGATCTCCAATCACGAGTTTGATGGCTGACATCTGGATATCTCCTTTTGTTATTGATTCAGCACTGAGCTGAGTTCATTTGCTTTGGCGACTTCGAAATGGACGGACAAGAGGTGAGCCTCTTTATAGGCCAGCTTGTCCAGCCAGGCGACGACCTGTTCGGCCAGTCGCAGGGAAAGGGGGGAGATCTCGTCAAACAGGCTGAGATCGACCTCCGGCAGGGATTCCCCGCTATGAGAACGCCACACCATGGCTTTGACATGGGAGGCCAGCATCTGCTTTTGCACCTCGTTGGGACGTATGCCCTGATCGCCTAGCAGGGTGTGGATGCGAGCCAGGATCAGGTCGGTCTGGTGCTGCAACGCCGGGCTATCCGGGGTCAGGTTCTGGTCATGAGTCTCTGTGTGCAATGTCTGCTCTCCAAGGCTGGCAGAAGGTATGGGATTACCCTAAGCCCGCAGGGGCGTGCAGAGGAGGCAGCGTTTTTCCGATTCGAAGCGGAAATTCCCGTGCGAAGCGGCTTAAAAGGCCCATTTTTGTGTACCAGCAGGGGAAAGGGAGCTTATCGGGGCTGGATTAGTGTGATCGATGGCGCACTTCTCTGGCAGATAGCCCCAGAGCCGCACAGGCTGAAACTGTGAGTCGTCTCACGTATGAGGGGAACGAGGATCCGCAGAAATGACAAAGGGCGGTTACCCGCCCTTGTGATATGAAGAGACAAGAGGGTCAGCTGGCGGTAGCGCCACTGACATTCGTATTGACCTTGCCCTGCTGGTAGCGCAGGTCTTCCTCTATGGTGACCTCCACTTCCAGCGGCTTGCCATCACGAAACACCGATATGGTGAGTTTGGTGCCGGGACGACTCTCGACAATCTTGTCCATGGCGGAGCGCACGCCGCTGAGCGCTTCCCCATTGATCTTGAGCAGCACATCCCCCCGCTTCAGACCGCCCTTGGTAGCTGGGCCGTCAGGATCCAGACTCTCGATCACCAGTCCGCGCAAATCACCAAGGTTCATCATGCGCGCCACTATGGGGTTGAGTTCAACGCTGGAGATGCCGAGGTAGCCGCGAATGACACGACCGTTGGTGATCAGCTCATCCATGATCCGTTTTGCCAACCGGTAAGGGATGGCGAAGCTGATGCCGTAGCTCTCCTGATTGCCGTTGAGGTGATAGGCGGCCGTGTTGATGCCCACCAGATCGCCGCGGCCATTGACCAGGGCGCCCCCCGAGTTGCCTTCGTTGATGGCCGCATCGGTTTGAAGCAGGTCCTGCCGCCCGTTGCCGTCCGGTCCCATGCTGGAGAGACCAAGGCGACCGGTCGCACTGATGATGCCCTGGGTGATGGTCTGGCCGACGTTGTAAGGGTTGCCGATGGCGAGCACAACGTCCCCCACATCCGGCTGCCTGTCGGGATCCTGGGGGATCACTGGCAGGTTGTCCGATTCTATGTAGAGCACCGCCAGATCGGTTAACTGATCGGTGCCGACCAGCTCGGCACTGAACACCCGCCCATCCTGCAGTGCGACTATGATTTGGTCCGCATCGGCGATGACGTGATAGTTGGTCAGCACATGGCCGCGCTGGTTCATGATGACTCCCGAGCCCAGCCCCTGGGGTCTGAGTTCAGCCTGGTTGCCCTGATTGCGGGAGAAACTGCGGGTGTAGATATTGACGACGGCAGGGCCGGCTCTATGAGCAGCGTAAGAGAAGCTCAGTTCACGGGCATTGGTGATGATGCCGGGGAGTTGGGCACCGCCACGGAAATCGGGAAACAGCAGCAACAGGAGAGCCGCCACGGTGAGACCGAAGCCGACAGACTTGCCCAAGTAACTGATCAAAGGTGGGATTTTCATGTCATTCTCATCCGTACATGCAGCGGGCAGAGAATAACACTATCGGTGGATAAAAATCACCCGCGGCGAGGGCCGCGGGTGTGAGGTTATTAACGGATCACCAGATAGAGAGAAGACTCTCCGCGCTGTATGTTCAGCGCCAGCACATCCGGCTTGTTTTTCAATGCCTTGGTCAGCTCGGCCAGCGAGTTTACTCGCAGGCGGTTGACGCCAATGATGATGTCGCCTTTCTGCAGACCGGAGGCCGCAGCAGGGGAGCGAGCCGCTATATCGGAGACAGCTACGCCTGTCACCGGCTCCGAGGTGGTGCTGAGCTTGGCCCCTTCCAGCGCAGGGTGCAGGACGCTGGCCAGGATCTCGCTGTCATCGGCCTTCTTCAGCATGACCTTGACGGTTTCTTCTTTGCCGTCGCGGATGAGGCCCAGCGCGACCTGCTTGTCGGCACCCATGGTCGCTATCTTGGCTCGCAGTTCGCCAAACGAGCGGATTGCCTTGCCATCTATGCTGACGATGATGTCGCCAGGCTTGATACCGGCCTTGGCAGCGGCGGAGTCAGGCATGACCTGGTTGACGAAGGCGCCATCCTTCTTGTTGTAACCGAAGGTTTTGGCGATATCCGAGGTCAGTTCAGAGCCCGTGATCCCCAGCTGGCCACGGCGAACTTCACCGTACTTGACGATCTGCTCAGACAGGTCACGCACCATGTTTGACGGAATGGCAAAGCCGATACCTATGTTGCCACCGTTGGGGCCCAAAATGGCGGTATTGATGCCGATCAGCTCACCACGCAGGTTGAGCAGGGCGCCGCCCGAGTTGCCGGAGTTGATGGCCGCATCGGTCTGGATGAAGTTTTCCAGATTTTCGATGTTGAGGCCACTGCGTCCCAGGGCGCTGACGATGCCGGAGGTGACTGTCTGGCCCAGGCCAAACGGGTTGCCGATGGCCAGTGCATAGTCGCCGACCCTCAGTTCGTCTGAATCGGCAAATTTGATCTGCACCAGATCCTCGGCCTTGATTTGCAGCAGGGCGATATCGGACTGTTTGTCTTCGCCTATCTTCTTGGCCGCATATTCACGACCATCTTTCAGGTTGACCTTGATCTCGTCCGCCTCGTGTACGACGTGGGCGTTGGTGATCACGTAGCCCTTCTTGGCATCTATGATGACGCCGGAGCCCAGCGCCTGGAAGGGCTGCTCGCTCACCTGCTCATCAGGCATGTTGGGGCCGAAGAAGAAGCGGAATTGTTCCGGTAGACGCTGGCGAGTGATTTTCTTGCCAGAGACGGAGATATTGACCACGGCAGGCGTGACCTGTTCGAGAACCGGCGCCAGGCTCGGCATCTCCTGATTGTTCGCCAGCAAAGAGGGCAGTGCAGCCTGCACAGGGGCCGCAGACATGGCGATACCGACACTGAGGGCTAGCACACTGAGCACAGAAAGAGGTTTACGCATATGAAAAACAGCTCCCAGAAAAAGTTGCAATGCAATCGTCAAGGTCTGACCACAACACAGCGCAATTAGTTCCGCGGGGAACTAACTGGACTGCTTGAGCAGACCGGAGGCGCCGGCATAGTCACGGGGCGGAATGCCCGGTTCTTCGTTGGCCGGAGTATCGGCACTTTCTTCAAGCAGTGCTTCACGGAACAGCGGTTCCTGTGCCTTGGCCAGGAATTTGCTCTGCTCAGCCATGTGGCGATAGAGGGTTTGATACTGCTCGGCCAACTGCTCCATCAGGGCGGCGCTGTCGGCAAAGTGGGTATTGATCTGGCCCTGGTAGCTTTCCAGCTCCGTGTGCGCTTTTTTCAGCTCTTGTTCCAGACGTCCGGCATCCCGGCTGCGCACCGTGAAGCGACCGATGATGATACCGATAATCAAGGCGGCGACAGCCAGCAGGATCCCGTTTAACAGACTCATAGATGCTCCTTGTTACAGCTAAATCAATGTGTGTTGAGGCGGCCTGGATGGCCGCTACGCCTTGATGGCACTATACCGTGCACCCCGAGAGCGTGATACCATTTTGTCCTTCATTCAGGGACTTGGAGGCGGTTGACAGGATGACCCCGCAGCAAAAATATCAGCAGGATTTGCAGCGCCCCGGCTTTGTGGCCGACCCGGCTCAGGCGATGGCCGTGACCCGCCTGGAGCGACTCTATCAGGATTTGTGCCAAAGCCCGACTCCGACCAGATCCCGCGGCCTGTTGGGCTGGTTGCAAAAGCCCAAGGCCAAGGAGCCTGTCCTCGGACTATATATGTGGGGCGGAGTGGGCAGAGGCAAGACCTGGCTGATGGATACTTTTTTCGAGAGCCTGCCGAGGACGCGAAAACTGCGTATCCACTTCCACCGTTTCATGCACAGGGTGCACGACGAACTCAGGGGGCTGACCGGCCAGGCCGATCCGCTCAAGCTCATCGCCAGCAAGCTCGCCAGCGAGACAGATGTCATCTGTTTCGATGAGTTTTTTGTCTCCGACATCACGGATGCCATGCTGCTTGGCACTCTGTTCCAGGAGCTGTTTGGTCATGGCGTTGTGCTGGTGGCGACCTCCAACATCCCGCCACAGGATCTTTATCGCAATGGTCTGCAACGAGCCCGTTTTCTGCCAGCAATCGAGCTCATCGAGCGTCATTGCGAGGTACTTAACGTGGATGGTGGCATCGACTATCGCTTGCGTACCCTGGAGCAGGCAGAGATATATCATTTTCCGCTGGATCAGCAGGCAAAATCCAATCTGGACCGATATTTCCAACAGTTAACGGGTCTGGAGCAGGTCAACGCTGGCAGTGTCGAGATCAATCATCGTCAATTGACGTCGCTGGGAATGGGGGAAGGTGTGCTGTACATGGAGTTCGAGCAACTTTGCTGTACTCCTCGCTCACAGGGCGACTATATAGAGCTGGCCCGCCTGTTTCATACTGTGCTGCTTGCCAATGTTCAACCCATGGGGGCTGGCACGGATGACGCGGCTCGCCGCTTCATCGCCATGGTGGACGAGTTCTATGAACGGCACGTCAAACTCATCATGTCGGCGGCTCTCCCCATGACAGAACTCTACGGGAACGGGCTGTTGAATTTCGAATTCAAACGTTGTCTTTCACGGCTTCAGGAAATGCAATCGCACGAATACCTTGCCAGAGTGCACCTTCCTTAGTCACAATACCGCGCCTGCCAGTCGGATGGGCATCTGCGGCAGGTAGGGCCGGGCGACATTTGCTAGCTTCATGGCAGTGAAATTAGCAGGTGATATTCAAGGCAACTTCACTTATAATCGCCCGGCCCACGTTACAGCTGTCGATAAGACAGCGACACTTTAAGCTTTACTTGTATTCGAAGGGGTACAGGTAGGCCATCGTTTGTTGTTTGTGGGAGAGCCCCCATAAGCAATTGGGTCTGTAACAGGTAATTGGGTTTAACTTAATGAAAACTTTCGTTGCCAAGCCAGAAACCGTAAAACGTGACTGGTACATTGTGGACGCAGAGGGTAAAACTCTGGGTCGTATCGCAACCGAGATCGCTTCTCGTCTGCGTGGTAAGCACAAAGCTGAATATACTCCGCACGTTGACACCGGTGATTACATCATCGTTGTAAACGCTGAGAAGGTACATGTAACCGGTAAGAAATTTACCGATAAAATCTACCATTCTCACTCCGGTTTCCCGGGTGGTATCAAGTCAATCAGCTTCGACAAGCTGATCAAGCGTAAGCCGGAAATGGTAATCGAAGCTGCTGTCAAAGGTATGCTGCCGAAGGGGCCTCTGGGCCGTGCCATGTTCCGTAAACTGAAAGTTTACGCAGGCGCCGAGCATGCTCATGCTGCTCAGCAACCTCAAGTACTGGATATCTAATCGGGAACTGGCAACATGGCAGAAAATCAATACTACGGTACCGGCCGTCGCAAAAGCTCCACTGCTCGCGTGTTTATCAAAGCGGGTAGCGGTAAAATCGTAATCAACCAGCGCTCCCTGGAGCAGTACTTTGGCCGTCCGACTGCCCGCATGGTAGTTCGTCAGCCGCTGGAACTGGTTGAGATGACCGAGAAACTGGATCTGTACATCACCGTTAATGGTGGTGGCATCTCCGGTCAAGCTGGTGCGATCCGTCACGGTATCACTCGTGCTCTGATGCAGTACGATGAAACCCTGCGCGCCGAACTGCGTAAAGCAGGCTTTGTTACTCGCGATGCCCGTAAGGTTGAGCGTAAGAAAGTCGGTCTGCACAAAGCTCGTAAGCGTCCGCAGTACTCCAAGCGTTAATTCGCTTTTTGTACTCACTCTCACGAGTGTCAAAAAAGCCTGGCCATGTGCCAGGCTTTTTTTATTGGTAATATTACCTACGCCAATGCTAACACCACGTCACAAAAGACAAAAAAATGTATATTTATTGTTTTTGCCCTTCGCTGGTCTTTCTTGTCAAGTTGTTATCTTTTCTTTAAAATTCCCTCGGTTTTTCTGTGACAATTGTAACTCCGCTTCCGCCGCTGTTGTCATGGAAGAAAGGGGAACAGGGACACAATAAGAATGTGCGGAGTCCACATGGGAGAGTTTTTGGATGAGCAATGCGCCAGTTGATACCGGTCGCCGCAGATTTCTTACCTGGTCAACGGTTGCCGTTGGTGGGGTAGGAGCTGCTTTTACCGCAGTGCCGTTTATAAAGTCATGGAACCCGAGTGCCAAGGCCAAAGCGGCGGGCGCTCCGGTAGAAGTGGATATCAGTAAGTTGGAACCAGGCCAGCTCATCCGTGTTGAGTGGCGAGGCAAACCGGTCTGGGTGGTGAAACGCACCAAGCAGACGCTGGATGCACTGGCGGCTCACGATGGCCAGCTGCGGGATCCCGCATCTGACGAACCACAGCAGCCGGATTATGCCCATAACGGCTATAGATCCATCAAACCCGAAATCTTTGTTGCGGTCGGCATTTGTACCCATCTGGGATGCTCTCCTTCCTACCTGCCGGATAACTTCGGTGAGCAGGTTCAAGGCGTGACCTCCGGATTCTTCTGCCCGTGCCATGGCTCCAAGTTCGACATGGCTGGTCGAGTGTTCCAGGGGGTGCCTGCACCCTTGAACCTGGTCATTCCGCCGTACCAATATCTTAGCGACACCACCATTCTGGTCGGTGCCGATGATGGCAAGGAGGCCTGACCATGTTTTCCAAACTGATGGGCTGGATTGACTATCGCTTTCCGCTCACTGCCATGTACAACGACCATATGGCCAAGTACCCGGCACCAAAGAACCTGAATTTCTGGTACTTCTTTGGCTCGCTGGCCATGTTGGTACTGGTCAATCAGATCATCACCGGCATCTGGCTGACCATGAACTACAACCCCTCCGCTGAGGGTGCCTTTGCTTCAGTCGAATACATAATGCGGGATGTGGACTACGGCTGGCTGCTGCGCTACATGCACTCCACCGGGGCCTCAGCGTTCTTTGTCGTTGTGTATCTGCACATGTTCCGCGGCATGATCTATGGCTCTTATCAGAAGCCGCGTGAGTTGCTGTGGATCTTCGGCATGCTGATCTTCCTGGTGCTGATGGCGGAAGCCTTCATGGGATATCTGCTGCCCTGGGGCCAGATGTCATTCTGGGGGGCTCAGGTCATCATTTCGCTGTTTGGTGCCATTCCGGTGATCGGAGAGGATCTGACCCTGTGGATCCGTGGTGACTACGTCATCTCGGGGGCGACCCTGAACCGCTTCTTCGCACTGCATGTCATAGCGTTGCCGCTGGTGCTGGTGATGCTGGTGGCCATGCATATACTGGCGCTGCACGAAGTGGGCTCCAACAACCCTGACGGCATCGACATCAAGAAGCACAAGGATGCTAACGGCTGGCCGCTGGATGCGGTGGCTTTCCACCCTTACTTCACCGTCAAGGACATGATCGGCGTGGCCGGTTTCCTGTTCTTCTTCTGCGCCATCATCTTCTTCAAGCCGGATATGTGGGGCTACTTCCTCGAGAAGCCGAACTTTGAAGTGGCCAATGGTCTGAAGACGCCGGCGCATATCGCTCCTGTGTGGTACTTCACTCCTTTCTACGCCATCCTGCGGGCTGTGCCGGACAAGTTGCTCGGCGTCATCATGATGGGTCTCTCCATCGTAGTGCTGTTCCTGCTGCCTTGGCTGGATCGTTGCAAGGTGCGCTCCGTTCGCTATCGCAGTACGCTGCACAAGCTGAATATTGCCCAGTTCGTGGTCTGCTTCGTCATTCTCGGTATCCTCGGCGTCTTGCCATCGACCCCGACCTTGACCCTGGTTGCCCAGTTCTGCTCGCTGGGGTATTTCGGGTTCTTTGTCCTGCTGTTCTTCTACAGCAAGAATGAGCGTACCAAGCCGCTGCCGGAGAGGGTGACATTCAAATGAAAAGAATAATATTTGCAGTGCTGGCCTTGCTGCCCAGCCTGGCGCTTGCTGCTGGCGGTACTTTCCCACTGGACCAGGCCGACTATGACTTGAGTGACAAGACGTCTCTGCAGCGTGGTGCCACGACCTTCATGAACTACTGTGCCGGTTGTCACTCTACCCAGTACCAGCGCTACAACCGCGTTGCGCAAGACCTGGGGATTCCTGATGAGCTGATGAGGGAAAATCTTATCTTCACGGGAGCCCAAATCGGTGATCTGATGAAAATCTCAATGTCGGAGAAGGATGCTGCCAAGTGGTTTGGTGCTCCACCTCCCGACCTGACGCTGGTAGCGAGGGTGCGCGGGGCTGACTGGGTTTATACCTATTTGCGCTCTTTCTATGTGGATGAGACTCGTCCGTTTGGCGTGAACAACGCTGTTTTCCCGTCCGTGGGCATGCCTCACGTGCTGGAGCCGCTGCAAGGCACGCCCCGTGCCGAGTTTGCGACTCACACTGTGGATGGGGTGGACGTACAGCAGGTTGTCAGTGTCAAATCTGACGGCAACGGTGAAATGAATAACGAAGAGTATGATCAGACGGTACTGGATCTGGTAAACTTCTTGGTCTACTCGGCTGAACCGGTACAACAGGAGCGCGAACGCATGGGCTTCTGGGTACTTGGATTCATCGTAATCTTCTTCATCTTCACTGTGCTGTTGAAGAAGGAATTCTGGCGCGACGTTCACTAAGCGACCAGATCCGGGTAATATAATGCACGGCAATGAAGACCAAGATGCTTCATTGCCGTTTCTGCTTTTTAATGACGGGAGGGTTCAATGGCTGTAGCTGCCAATAAGCGTTCGGTAATGACGCTGTTTTCCGGTGCCAACGATATGTTCAGCCATCAGGTGCGTATTGTCCTGGCGGAGAAGGGTGTTAGCGTAGATATTTGCCAGGTTGACCCAAGCAACTTGCCGGATGAGCTGGCCGAGCTGAACCCGTACAACACTGTACCGACTCTGGTCGATCGTGAGCTGGCACTGTACACCTCACGCATCATCATGGAGTATCTGGACGAGCGCTTCCCGCACCCGCCCCTGATGCCGGTTTACCCGGTTGCCCGTGGTAACAGCCGTCTGATGATGCATCGCATCGAGCTGGACTGGTACTCCCTGGCCGACAAGATCATGGCAGGTACCGATGTCGATGCGGCGCGTGCCGAATTGCGTGACAACCTGCTGGCCATCGCGCCGATCTTCGGTGAAATGCCGTATTTCATGAGCGAAGAGTTCGGTCTGGTCGATTGCTACATGGCACCGCTGTTGTGGCGTCTGCCCAGTCTGGGGATCGATTTCGCCGGTCGTGGTGCCAAAGAGCTGAAAGCCTACATGGTTCGTCTGTTCGAGCGTGAATCTTTCCAGGCTTCATTGACTGAAGCTGAACGTGAGATCCGCGCTGGCGTATGAGCATGGAACCAACAATGACACCCAGTCGCCCGTATCTGTTACGGGCGTTCTTTGACTGGTTGCTGGATAACGAGCTGACACCGCATCTGGTGGTCAACGTCAATATCCCCCATGTGATGGTGCCGATGCAGTTTGTTCAGGATGGGCAGATAGTGCTGAACATAGCGCCGCGGGCGGTAGGACAGTTCCACATGGACAATGAAGCGGTCAGCTTCAGTGCCCGTTTTGGCGGTGTCTCCCAGCAGGTTTATATCCCTATGGCTGCCATATTGGCAATTCATGCCAGGGAGAACGGAGTGGGCACCCTGTTCCCGCCCGAGCCAGGTTACGACCTCTGGCTGGAGCAGGCTGAAGCACCGGTGGAGCCTGAGCCGGAACCACCGCGTCCGACCGGTCGGCCGACGCTGAAAGTCATCAAATAAAAAAACGCAGCCAACTGGCTGCGTTTTTTTATATCAGTTTGCTACCTGCGTGCTCAGTTCTGGGCGAACTCGAACGCTTTGATCACGCGCTTCACGCCACTGACGTGACGAGCTATCTCAACGGCGTGGTCCCCTTCCTTGCGAGTCACCAGGCCAATCAGGAACACCTCGCCGTTCTCGGTGACCACCTTGACCTTGGCGCTGTCGAAGTTCTTGGCCCCCAGCATGTCTGCACGGACCTTGGAGGTGATCCAGGAGTCATTGCTGCGTACCCCTATGCTGACTGGCTGGCCGAGTCGCAGCTCATTGTAGACGTGCCGTACGCCATCGATGCGGGCAACTATTTTGCCAGCCTCGAGCTTGTAAGCGTCAGAAGGTGTCTGACCCACCAACAGTACGCGGCCGTTGTTGCTGTAGACGCTGATCTTGCTGGCTGCACTCAACGGTTTGTTGTCGGCCAACAGATTGGCAGCTTTCAGTTCGATGGCCTGATCATCCCACTGGGCACCCAGAGTGCGGCGATCGCCGGAAGCCTTGGCAGTGCCTGCGGCACCGCCTACCACCACGGCTGCGCAGCCTTGCAGCAGCAGGGTGCCAGCCAGCAGGCCAAGCAGGAGAGTTTGCTTCTTCATGGTTTCAATCTTCCTGTTGCGGGAAAAGTGTCTGGTCGATGAGATCACACAGGCAGTGCAGGGTCAATAGGTTAACCTCCAGAATACGGGGGCGTCGGGCGGATGGTACCCGTATCTCCACATCGTTGGGACCGAGCAGTCCGGCGATTTCCCCACCGTCTCCCCCGCCGAGTACCACTATGGTCATATCCCGTGAAAGAGCGGCCTCTGCGGCCTTGATCAGGCTGCGGCTGTTGCCTGTCGTGGTGATGACCACCAGGATGTCACCGGCTTGCCCCAGGGCTCTGATCTGTTTGGCATAGACCTCTTCGAAGCCGTGATCAGTGGCGATGGCGCTGATGGTTGCCATGTCTGGGGTCAGTGCCATGCCCGGCAGGGAAGGGCGTTCGGTCTCGTAACAGTTGACCAGCTCGGAGATGAACAGCTGGGCCAGTGCCGCAGAGGGACCATTACCGCATGCCATCACCTTGTGGCCATTGAGCAGACAGATGGTCAGCATCTGGGCCGCAGTATGGATAGCGTCCGGCAGCGCCTCGGCGGCGGCAATTTTGGTCTGGATGCTTTCGGTGTAGTTTTCTTTGATGCGGTCAGTCATAGGGTCCTCTTAAAATGCGTTCTGGATCCAGTTTGGCTGGTCATCCTCAAACGCGATCACATCGAATCGGCAGGCCTGACTGGCCTCGTTGATGGCATGTTGCGTTAAATAGTGGCGCGCTGCCAGCACGATCTTGTGCTGTTTGCGCCGGGTGACAGAGCTGGCTGCCCCGCCATGGCTGGCATGAGCGCGGTATCTGACCTCAACAAACACCAGGGTATTCCCCTGGCGCATGATGAGATCGATTTCGCCGCCGCGGCAGCGGTAGTTGCGAGTCACGGGTTGCAGGCCGCGAGCCTGCAACCAGCGTTCCGCTACTTGCTCAAAGTGTTGTCCCTTGCTCGTCGGTGACGGAAACAGGTTCTGCCACTGCTGGCTCATCCGTGCCAATAGACCCTTCATTGGGGGCTCCCTCAATCTGAGGTGCTGCACTGTCGCTGACCAGTTCACCATTCTGATAGGTGGCCCAATCCAGTACCCGCACAATGTTGCCATTGGCATCCACGCTCAGCTGTCCGCTCATGCCTGGTTGCTGCATGGCATTGACCTTGCGCATCTGCTGCAGGTTTTCTGCCAGGCTGACGGCATCGTAGCCCAGTGCGAACAGGCGCATCAGGTCACCCTGGGTCTGCGGCCAGAGCAGTGCGATCTGCTCCCGTTGCTGCTCGTAGCCACCCAGCAGCAGCGGCATGTCTGAGATGTGCATACCATTGAGCTCGGAAGCGACCTCTGTGGTGGCGCTGTCGTAGCTGCGTGAGCTGCTGTAGATGGGCAGGCTGCCCATGGGATTGACCGAGATATCCACGTAGGGCTTGATCATCCGGGTCTCCAGGCTATTGGCGACCACGTAGACCACATCTATGCTGCGTGGCGCGGCTGCGGATAGTTGTACCACCTCCCCGGCCCGTGCGGTCGAGCGACCACTCAGAGCATTCTTGACCATGCCCTGCACTTCGTTACGAGCACCAAAGGTGGCCACGACCGGCTTGTCCTGACTCACTGTGGCCCATGCCTGCTCGAATGCCTTGATACTGCTGTAGCCAATTCGGCCCTGGGCCGCGATCAGCAGCGGTTTTCGGTAACCCTGACCGTAGAGATATTGCGCAGCCTGGGCTGCATCGGCAGCGGCAGAGAGCGAGAAGTAGAAGGTGCTGTCGTTGACGATAGGTTTGTCCAACTCGTTCAGCGCCAGCACGGGCACGGTCGGATTGGCCTTGAGCAGCTCCTCGACTCTGTCCTTGAGCAGCGGGCCAATGATCATGTTGGCCCCTTCCTGGATGGCTTGCTTGTAGAGTTCGCCCATCGCCTTGGTCTGGGTGTCGTAGAAGTTCAGGGTAAATTGGCTCTGATTCTCCTTGTAAGACATCAACATACCGTTGCGAATGGCGGCGCCCTGCGGCTCGAGATTGCCCGAGAGCGGCAGGAACACGGCGATCTGCTGCAGCGCATTGATGTGGCTGGTGGCGAGATCCCCCAGACCGGCCGGCATGTCTTTCTGGGCCGGATGGTCAGGGAAAGCCTGTTTCCATCCTGCCAGCTGACGGGCCAGTTGACTGGGCTGGGCACCGAACTCGTTAACCAGTGCCGCCAGTCGCAGCCAACCTGTTGTCACGTCAGGGGCTGGCGCCTCTTCCAGTGCCTGCAAGGTGGAGGGTGTCATGCTTTTGAGCAGAGACCAGATTTGCTGATGGTTGGTCGCCAGCTCATTCTGGGCCAGATAGGGCTCCATCAAGATCAGCGACTTGGCTGCACCAAACTTGTTGTTGATATCCAGCTGCAGCACTACCCGCTGGCGATACCAATTTTTCTGCGTATCGGCATCCAGCGGCACGTCGGGTTTGCCCTCCAGCAGGATCAGCGCCTGGTTGGCGTTGCCCTGGGCGAGCAACAGATGTGCCTGCAACAGTTGCAGCTGCGCTTTCTGCTCCGCGCTCTGGGCCTGCTTCTGTAGTTGCTGGTATAGCGCCGATGCCGGCTTGGCCTGGCCGAGTGCCAAGTAGCTACGTGCCGCCATCACCTGCCAAGTAAAGGCTTCGGCAGGTTTGACAGGATCCACCTGCTCCAGATACCACTGGGCATTTTTGGTCAGATCCGAGAAGGCCGACGGCATACCTGGCTGCCCGGAAGGTTGATTGGGCCCCGACGCACAGGCGGCGAGCAGTGCTGCCGCGAGTATGATGCCGAAGAGTCGTGATACACTTAGCTGCTTTGTAACCCGGTTCAAGTTCATTCCCCGACCAGTGTTGAAGTTCCCCATAGTGTAAACGGGCCAATATGGCGACACAATTGTCGGGACACTCGGAGATCCCATGAGTGACATCCCAACCCTGTATATAGTCCCCACTCCGATCGGTAATCTGGCGGACATTACCCAGCGTGCATTGGACATTTTACGTAGTGTCGATCTGGTGGCTGCCGAGGATACGCGTCATACCGGTATCCTGCTGAGCCACTACCAAATCTCGGTACCCACCTTCGCGATTCACGATCATAACGAGCAGCAGAAAGCCGATGTGCTGATCGGCCGGATCAAGGAAGGCAAGACCGTCGCTCTGGTCTCCGATGCGGGGACTCCGCTCATCAGCGACCCAGGCTACCACTTGGTCACCCGCTGTCGCGAAGCCGGCGTCAAGGTGGTACCACTGCCTGGTCCTTGTGCCGCCATCACGGCCCTGAGCGCAGCCGGTTTGCCGACCGACCGCTTCGCATTCGAAGGTTTTTTGCCCGCCAAAAGCAAAGGGCGTGATGACAGATTGCAGGCCGTGATCGAAGACACCCGCTCACTGGTATTTTATGAGTCCCCACGTCGGGTGCAGGATACGGTAGAAGCGATCGCTCGCATTCTGGGGGAGCGTCAGGTAGTGGTGTGCCGCGAATTGACCAAGACCTTCGAATCCATCCATGGTCTGCCCGCCTCCGAGATGCTGACCTGGCTTGGTCAGGATGATAACCGCTGCCGTGGCGAGATAGTGCTGGTGGTCGCGGGAGCCAGCAAAACGGATGAAGAGCTGCCTGCCGAGGCGATCCGTACCCTGGGGTTGCTGGTGACCGAGTTGCCACTGAAAAAAGCGGCGGCGCTCACCGCAGAAATCCATGGTGTGAAGAAAAATGCCCTCTACAAGTACGGATTAGAGCACTATTAAGCCGGCGAAATAGGCCGGCAGACTGTTTTCTGACCAGCGCGTTCACCCGTACCGACAAGCATTCAGCCTGTCAACGGAGGCCAAAGCGCGATAAATGGCTGTAAACGGGAATTGCCGGTTTACCCCGTGCGTATCGCAAGGCTATAATCCGCGCCTCGGAGTCGGCTGGGCAATCGCTGCTTCGTCGTTGTGTCTCTCGGGACAGACGGGCGGAGGGGAGGAAAGTCCGGGCTTCATAGGGCAGGGTGCCAGGTAACGCCTGGGGGGCGTGAGCCCACGACCAGTGCAACAGAGAGCAAACCGCCGATGGCCCGCAAGGGATCAGGTAAGGGTGAAAGGGTGCGGTAAGAGCGCACCGCGCGTCTGGTAACAGTTCGTGGCACGGTAAACTCCACCCGAAGCAAGACCAAATAGGCCCCTATTGGCGCGGCCCGCGTTGGGGGCGGGTAGGTTGCTTGAGCCAGCGAGCGATTGCTGGCCTAGAGGAATGATTGCTACCCGGGGCAACCCGGTACAGAACCCGGCTTACAGGCCGACTCCGACCTCTTTCTGAAGAGCCTTGCGATTTATCGCGAGGCTCTTTTTTATTTTTGGAGAAATATTGCCCTGTTTGAGCCGTGATATTTGTTGATAAATGATTTTTAACCACAATAGTTCTTTATAAAACATATGGTTATGGTTCATCTGTGTGCAGTATCAGTGTTGTTTGTCGTTGGGCCAACGAGAGATGACACTGGTGTGTCTTATTTGTTCAACTTGTTTATTTTTTAATTGATTTCAATTAATCGTATCGCGGTTAACACAAATAACCTGTGGAAAATCAACTCATTTAATCCTTAGTGACCAAACGCTGCGTCAATATGTTCCCCATGCCCGATATCCTCGCTTGAAAAGCCCTCAGCACGTCCTTAAACTTCAAGGTGGGGAAAAGTGGATCAAAGTGGTTTTTATCGGGCGATTTGCCCCCTTAACTCATTTTCAGGGACTGCAATTTGTTGCGTGGTGCACATGCCATCAGCCTGGACAGTAAAGGGCGACTGGCGATTCCGACCAAGTACCGTGATTGGCTGCGCGACGAAAGCGACGGCCAGCTGGTCTGCACCATAGATATTGCCCATCCTTGTCTGCTGCTTTACCCCCTGAACGAATGGGAAGAGATCGAGCGCAAGCTCAAGATGCTCTCCAGCATGAATCCCGTAGAACGCCGCTTGCAGCGGTTGTTGCTCGGCCATGCGACCGAATGCGAGCTGGACGGCAATGGCCGTCTGCTGCTGAGCCAGCCACTGCGCAGCCACGCAGGGCTGGACAAGAAGATCATGCTGGTGGGCCAGCTCAACAAGTTTGAGCTGTGGGATGAAGCCCGCTGGCAACAACAGGTCAATGATGACATTCAGGGCTTGCCTGAGGATGACTGGGCAAGCTCGCCACGACTACAGGATTTTTCTTTATAAATGACCCAAGCCGCTGAACACATCACAGTGCTGTTGCACGAAGCCGTTGAAGGGCTGGCCATCAAGCCGGACGGCATCTACGTGGACGGTACTTTTGGCCGTGGTGGTCACTCTCGTCTCATTCTCCAGCACCTTGGCCCCAATGGCCGGCTAATCGCTATCGATCGGGATCCCCAGGCCATTGCCGAGGCGGCCAAGATCCAGGATCCCCGTTTTGAAATCGTGCATGGTCCCTTCTCCGGTATCGTTTCCTATCTGGATGAGCGCGGTTTGCTGGGCAAAGTGGATGGCTTCCTGCTGGATCTCGGTGTCTCTTCACCCCAGTTGGATGATGCCGAACGTGGTTTCAGTTTCATGAAAGACGGCCCGCTCGACATGCGCATGGATCCCACCTCCGGCCAGAGTGCCGCGCAGTGGCTGGCCCGTGCCGATGTGGATGATATCGCCTGGGTCTTGAAGACCTTCGGCGAGGAGCGCTTTGCCAAGAAGATAGCCCGTGCCATTGTCCACGATCGGGTCACCGAGCCCTACGTACGGACCCGCCAGCTGGCCGAGATGATTGCCCGGGTCAATCCGAGCAAGGAGAAGGGCAAGCACGCCGCCACACGCAGCTTCCAGGCGATCCGTATCTATATCAACAGCGAACTGGACGAGATAGAGACAGCGCTGGACGGTGCCCTGCAGGCGTTGGCGCCAGAAGGGCGCCTCTCCGTCATCAGCTTCCACTCGCTGGAAGACCGGCTGGTGAAACACTTCATCCGCAAGCACGAGAAAGGCCCCGAAGTGCCGCGCGGTATCCCCTTGACCGAGGCCCAACTGGCCGGTGGTCGCAAATTGAAGTCGGTCGGCAAGGCGCTCAAGCCTTCCGAGCATGAAGTCACCGAAAACAGCCGATCCCGCAGCTCTGTGCTGCGGGTCGCCCAGCGTCTGGCGGAGTAAGCCATGAGCGAGGTGCGTGTTCATCTGGCCAAAGAGATCCTCGCTGATCTCTGGCGGCACAAGTTGCCGGTTGTACTGGCCTTTGCCGTGCTGATCACCGCCTTTGGCGTGATCCTGGTGACCAACATGACTCGCGGTCTGACAGCCAAGCAGAACGATCTGATGGCCGAGGAGGATCGACTCAACATCGAATGGCGCCACCTGCTGCTGGAACAGGGCACCTTGGCTGAGCATTCCCGGGTGGCGAGTCTGGCCATGGACAAGTTGCAGATGGCTCGCCCGCTGGTGACCACCGAGAAGGTAATTACACAACCATGAAACGCAAGGCATCTGCCAAGACTCCACCCAAAGCCAAAGCGCCGTCACTCTATCCGTGGCGCTTTCGCACGCTGGTGTTCTTTATCGGCATTGCGTTTGCCGGCCTGATCCTGCGGCTGGCCTGGATCCAGGTAATTGACCCGGATCGACTGCGTCAGGAAGGGGATATGCGTTCCCTGCGAACCACCTCCACCCAGGCTGTGCGTGGCATGATCACGGATCGCAACGGCGAACAGCTGGCGGTGTCAGTACCGGTAGAAGCGGTCTGGGCCGACCCCAAAACCGTGCACGAATCTGGCGCCATCCATAATGAGCGCGCCTGGCTCGCGCTCTCTGCCGTGCTCAAGCTCGACATCAATACCCTCAAGCACCGCATCTCCAACCCGAGCAAGCGCTTCGTCTACCTGCAGCGGCAGGTGACACCGGCAGTGGCGGAATACATCAAGGGCCTCAAGCTGGGCGGCATTTATCTGCGTCCCGAGGCACGTCGCTTCTATCCGACCGGCGAGATCAGCGCCCATCTGGTGGGGGTAACCAACATAGATGGCAGTGGCATCGAGGGGATCGAGCGCAGCTACAACGAGTGGTTGACGGCGACGCCGGGCGAGATGCGGGTGCGCAAAGACCGCCAGGGCAGAGTCATAGAGCGACTCGGGCTGGTCAAAGAGGGCAAGAACGCCAACGATCTGCAGCTGAGCATCGATCAACGGGTACAGGCGCTCGCCTATCGTGCCCTCAAGCATGCTACCGACGAGAACAAGGCGACGTCCGGCTCCATGGTGATGCTGGATATCAAGACCGGCGAGGTGCTCGCCATGGTCAACACCCCCTCCTACAACCCGAACAACCGCGGTCAGTACCAGAGTTTTCGGGTGCGCAATCGGGTAGTGACAGATACCTATGAGCCGGGTTCGACCATCAAGCCCCTGATCTTGTTGAGCGCCCTGCAGGCGGGAGTCACCAGCTGGAAGGACATTATCCCGGGTGGGCCCCTGTTTATCGGGGCCAAGCAGATCCGCGACGTGAGTATCCACAAAGCGACCAACCTGTATGACATATTGCGCTACTCCTCCAACATCGGCATGTCGCGCATCGCGCTGCGGATGCCGGCGCAGGAGATGATCAATACCCTCAGCATGGTCGGCTTCGGCATGGATACCGGCAGCGGTCTGATGGGCGAGAGCAGTGGCATGCTGCCCCAGCGCCGCCGCTGGTCCGATATCGAGCGGGCAACCCTCTCTTTTGGCTATGGTCTGCGGGTCACCCCGCTGCAACTTGCGTCTGCCTATGCCACTCTGGCCAACAAGGGCAAGCGGGTGCCGCTTTCCATCGTCAAGGTAACCACGCCGCCCAAGGGTGAACAGGTCATCGACCACAACAATGCCACCGCCATGCTGCAGGCGCTGGAGTATGTGGTCAGCAATGCCATCCCGAAAGCACAGATCCCTGGCTATCGGGTTGGCGGCAAGAGTGGTACCGCCAAAGTCGCCGTCGCCGGCGGTTACGGCAAGGACTACATGGCCTGGTTTGCCGGTTTCGCCCCGGCCAGCAATCCCCGTTTCGTCATGGTGGTGGTGATCAACGAGCCAAAGGGCAGCGCTTACTATGGCGGTGCCGTGGCGACGCCACCGTTTGCCGAAGCCATGGGTGGAGTGCTGCAACTTTTCAATATTCGTCCCGATGCGATACCGCCTTCGGTACCCCCCAAGCTTGCCCGTACGGAGGCCACCCATGCTGCGCCACGTACTTGATCTGCTGCATTCCTTGTTTGTTCCTGTTGTTTTCGGGGCCTTTTCCATGTCGCTTTACCGTTTGAGCACCCGCCTTCTCGCCTGTACGGAGGCTTCCCATGTTGCACCGCGCACTTGATTCACTGCTGCGCCCCTTCGGCATCAGTGCTCCGGCGCTCAGCCTCACCGATATCCAGCTGGACAGTCGGCGGGTCGGGCCAGGCTGTCTCTTTATCGCTATCCGCGGGCATCAGATGGATGGCAGACGGTTTATCGAACAGGCGGTGGCTCAGGGAGCGACCGCCATCGTGTTTGAGGAGGACGGAGAATTTGTCGCGCCGCCTCTGACCATTCCTTGCATCGGGATCCGTGATCTGCCAGCCAGGCTCTCCGAGCTGGCTGGCTATTTTTACGGGCAACCAGCCAACAAGCTGGATCTGGTGGGCATCACTGGTACCAACGGCAAGAGCACCACTGCGCTGCTGGTTGCCAACTGGCGTACCCTGCTGGGTGGCAAGGCCGGGGTGATGGGCACCATAGGCAATGGCCTGTTCGGTGAGCTGGTTGAAGCAGAAAACACCACCGGCAGTGCCGTGCAGGTGCAGGCCAATCTTGCGAGCCTGCAACAGCAGGGGGGGGATCTGGTGGCGATGGAGGTGTCCAGCCATGGTCTGGTACAGCATCGCGTTGCGGCGCTGCCGTTTGCTGCCGCCGTTTTCACCAACCTGAGCCGGGATCATCTGGACTACCACGGCACCATGGAAGCCTATGGCGCCGCCAAGGAAGAGCTGCTCAAACTGGTCGATGAACCCTGCGCCGTCATCAATGCCGATGACCGGCTGGGGCGCCAGTGGCTGGCGGCCTATCCCGCTGCGGTGGCATTCAGCGTAAACGGCCCGATTGCAGACCATCCGGGTCGACAGCTGACGGCGCAGGATCCCCACTTCCACCAACAAGGTTTTCGCACACAGATTAACTCCAGTTGGGGGAATGGTGTATTATCCGCCCCCTTGCTCGGACGCTTCAACGTCAGCAATGTGCTGGCCGCCATGGGCGCCATGCTGGTGCTCGGTTATGACTTCAACGCGCTGCTGGCAACCGCGCCTCAATTGCAACCGGTGACCGGTCGCATGGAGTGCTTCGGTGGCGGCAATGCACCGCTCGCCGTGGTCGATTATGCCCATACCCCGGACGCGCTGGAGAAGGCGTTGCAGGCCCTGCGGGTACACTGCGAAGGTCAGCTCTGGTGTCTGGTAGGGTGCGGTGGCGACCGGGATCGCGGCAAGCGCCCCATGATGGCCGCCATGGCAGAGCAGCATGCGGATCGCGTGATCCTCACCGACGACAACCCCCGTACCGAGGAGCCGGCCCAGATCATGGCGGACATGGTGGCGGGCCTTCGCGATCCTGCTGCTGTGCAGGTCGAGCACGACAGGGTCAAGGCGATTGCACTGGCCCTCGGTCAGGCGAGCAAACAGGACATCATCCTAGTGGCCGGTAAGGGCCACGAGGATTATCAGATCATTGGAACCGACAAGCGGCACTACAGCGACCGGGAAACCGTCGCCGCCGCCTTGCACACATTATTGGAGTCATTCACATGATGACCCTCAGGCTTGCCGACCTGGCGCAGGTGATTGATGCCCGTCTGATTGGTGAAGACGGCGAGATCACGACTGTCAGTACCGACACCCGCACCTTGGGGAAGGGCGCCCTGTTTGTTGCGCTGCGCGGTGAGCGTTTCGATGCCCACGATTTTTGCGAGCAGGCCGTTGCCGCAGGGGCTTCTGCCCTGCTGGTGGAGCGCGAGCTGCCATTGGCCATTCCACAGCTTGTCGTGACCGACAGTCTCAAGGGGCTGGGGCATATCGGCAAGTTGGTGCGCGAGCGCATCAACCCGAAAGTGCTGGCCATTACCGGTAGCTGTGGCAAGACAACGGTGAAAGAGATGGCGACCGCCATCCTGCGGCACGAAGGGGAAGTGCTGGCCACCGCCGGCAACTTCAACAATGAAGTGGGCGTGCCGCTGACCCTGTTGCGGCTCGAACCGCAGCACCGGTTTGCGGTGATGGAGCTGGGTGCCAACCACCCGGGCGAGATCGCCTGGACCACGTCGCTGGCCCGACCCGATGCCGCCCTCATCAATAACGTGGCGGCGGCCCATCTGGAGGGCTTCGGCTCCCTTGAGGGTGTCTTTCACGCCAAGAGCGAGATTTTTGAAGGTCTGAGCGAGGGCGGTAGCGCCATCGTCAACGCTGACAACGAATTCTGGCCGAAGTGGCGGGAACGCGGCATCCATAACGCCTTCTCCATCGAAGACCAGAGCCAACCATACCACGCTCGAAACGTGGTGCTTAACAATGAAGGCTGCGCCGAATTTGTGATGGTGACGCCGAACGGGGAATTGAGCCTGACTCTGGCCATTCCAGGTCGCCACAACGTGGCCAATGCCCTGGCTGCTGCCGCAGGCTGTCTGGCGCTTGGAGCTTCGCTTGCCTCCGTCAAGGCGGGGCTGGAGCAGATGGCGCCGGTCAAGGGACGCTTTTGCGTACAGCGCTGGGGTGGGCTCACACTGGTGGATGACACCTATAACGCCAGTGTGGAGTCCGTGCTGGCGGGCATCGATGCCCTGACTGCCATGGGTGGCTACAAGGTGCTGGTATTCGGTGACATGAAGGAGTTGGGTGAGGAGTCTGCCGAGCAACACGCCCGGGTCGGACGCCATGCCAGTGAGTGCGGTCTGGACGCCGTGCTGACAGTAGGGGAACAGAGTCGCCACACCGCAGATGCCGCGGCTGGTCGACATTTCGATAACAAGGCGTCGTTGTTTGAAGTGCTTGCGCAAATGATAAATACACATCAAGAAATTTCGATTCTGGTCAAAGGTGCCCGCGGCTCCCGCATGGAAGATATCGTCAAGATGGTCGTTGACCGTCAGGAGTCAGCCACATGCTAGTCTGGCTGGCGGAACTGCTCACCCCGCACTTCACCTTCTTCAACGTCTTCTCCTACCTGACGTTTCGCGCCATTTTGTCGATCATCACGGGTCTGGTGGTGGCGCTCTGGATGGGGCCTCACCTCATCCGTCGTCTGCAGATCCTGAAATTCGGCCAGGTGATCCGCAACGACGGCCCCGAATCCCATCTGAGCAAACGGGGTACCCCGACCATGGGGGGGCTGATGATCATCGCAGCCATCTTCATCTCTGTGCTGCTCTGGAGCCGTCTCGACAACCCCTATGTCTGGCTGGTGCTGTTCGTGCTCGGTGCCTACGGTGCCATCGGCTTTGCCGATGACTACCTCAAGGTGGTGCGCAAGAATACCGACGGCCTGATCGCCCGCTGGAAGTACTTCTGGCAATCCGCCGTTGCGCTGTTGGTGGCTGTGTTCCTCTATACCACGGCCACCCACGACGGCCAGACCCAGCTGGTGGTGCCCTTCCTCAAGGATGTGATGCCGCAGCTGGGACTGATGTTCATAGTGCTGACCTATTTTGTCATCGTCGGCACCTCCAACGCGGTTAACCTGACCGACGGTCTGGATGGGCTGGCCATCATGCCGACCGTGATGGTGGCAGGGGGCTTTGCCCTGATCGCCTGGGCGACCGGCAACGTCAACTTCGCCAACTACCTGCATATTCCCTACGTGCCCTATACCTCCGAGCTGGTGATCGTCTGCACCGCCATCGTCGGTGCGGGCCTGGGCTTTCTCTGGTTCAATACCTATCCGGCCCAGGTCTTCATGGGGGACGTCGGTTCCCTGGCCCTCGGCGGCGCGCTTGGCACCATAGCCGTGCTGGTGCGCCAGGAGTTTCTGCTGGTGATCATGGGGGGGGTCTTCGTGATGGAGACCGTCTCCGTGATCCTGCAGGTGGGATCCTACAAGCTGCGCGGCGTGCGCATCTTCCGCATGGCGCCAATCCATCACCATTATGAGAAAAAAGGCTGGCCGGAGCCGCGCGTTATCGTGCGTTTCTGGATCATCACTCTCATGCTGGTGCTGCTTGGCCTCGCCACACTGAAGGTGAGGTAAGCCATGGTCATCATCATCGGACTCGGTAAAACCGGACTCTCCTGCGTCGACTACTTCCTCGGCCGTGGCGTCACGCCTCTGGTGATGGATACCCGCGCCAATCCACCTGGCAAGGATCAACTGCCCGACGAGGTAGAACTGATCCATGGGCTGGATGGCGATCTGCTCAAGCAGGCGCACATGATAGTGGCGAGCCCGGGCATTGCCCTGACCACTCCCGAACTGAAAGCTGCGGCCGAGTTCGGGGTGAGTATCGTTGGCGATATCGAGCTGTTCGTGCGCGAGACCCAGGTGCCGGTGATCGCCATCACGGGTTCCAACGGCAAGAGCACAGTCACCACCCTGGTCGGCGAGATGATTGCCGAGGCCGGCCTCAAGGTTGGCGTCGGTGGCAACATAGGCACGCCAGCGCTGGAGCTGCTCAAGCAGCCGATGGACCTCTGCGTGCTGGAGCTTTCCAGCTTCCAGCTGGAGACCACCCACAGCCTGCGTGCCGCCGCCTCCGTGGTGCTGAACCTGTCTGAAGACCATATGGATCGTTATCAGGGGATGGCCGATTACCGCGCCGCCAAGATGGAGATCCACCAGCATTCCAAACACATTCTGGTCAACCGGGACGATGCCCAGACCCAGCCCGACGTGGGTCAGGTATGGCAGAGCTTCGGTCTCGACTGCAACGGCTATGGCCGCTGCCTGCTGGATGGCCGCCACTGGTTGACCCTGCATGGTGAGCCGCTGCTCCCCGTGGACGAAATGAAGATCGTCGGTGCCCACAATCAGGCGAATGCCCTGGCCGCCATGGCCCTGTGCGATGCGGTAGGCATTCCCCGCGAGCCGCAACTCGCCGTGCTGCGCCGTTTTGAAGGCCTGCCCCACCGAGCCCGCTTCGTGCGGGAGGTGAACGGAGTGCGCTGGATCAACGATTCCAAGGCCACCAATGTGGGCGCCACTCTGGCTGCCGTGGCCGGTGTGCGGGAAGCTGTCAAGGGACGCCTGTTGCTGCTGGCCGGTGGTCAGGGCAAGGGACAGGATTTTGGTCCGCTGCAGGCACTGCTTGGCCACCAGATCGATCACATGTATTGCTTCGGTCAGGATGCCGACATACTGCTCGCTCTCGGTGAGCAGACCGAGCGGGTATCCGACCTCGATGCCGCCGTGGCCAAGGCCGCAGCCGATGCCAGACCGGGTGACTGGGTGTTGCTGGCGCCGGCCTGCGCCAGTCTGGATCAATTCAAGTCGTTCGAAGCCCGTGGCGATCACTTCACCAAAATGGTGCTGGCACTATGAGCGCCCTTCGCTCCGTCGCAGGATTGCTGCAACGCTGGTTGTTACCGGCGCGCCCTGCGGGTCTCTACGATCGGCAGCTGGTGGTGCTGGCGCTGGCGTTGATGGCGGTGGGGCTGGTGATAGTGGCCTCGGCCTCGATCCCGGAGGGGATCGCCATCAACAACGATCCCTTCATGTTCGTGAAGCGTCACGGCCTGTTTCTGGTGATGGCTCTTGGCATCTCCTGGTTTGTGCTGCAGGTGCCCATGGCACGCTGGCAGCATTACAACGGCCCCATGCTGGTACTCGCCATCCTGATGCTGGTGCTGGTGTTGCTGGTGGGGCGTAGCGTCAACGGTTCTATCCGCTGGCTGCCCCTTGGCCCGTTCAACCTGCAACCGGCGGAGTTTGGCAAGCTGGCGCTGTTTGTCTATCTGGCGGGCTACCTGGTGCGCCGCCAGAGCGAGGTGCGCGAGCGCTTCATCGGTTTCATGAAGCCGATGGCAGTGCTGTTCGTGGTGGCTATTCTGCTGCTGGCCCAGCCTGATCTGGGTTCTGTGGTCGTGATGTTTGTCACCTCTCTGGGCATGTTGTTCCTCGCAGGGGCGCGCCTGGGCCAATTCATCGGTCTTATCCTGGTGGGGGTGAGCGCCGTAGTGACTCTGGTTATCGCCGAGCCGTACCGGATGCGGCGGGTGACTTCCTTCCTTGACCCCTGGGCCGATCCGTTTGGCAGCGGTTACCAGCTGACCCAGTCGTTGATGGCGTTTGGTCGTGGCAGCTGGTTTGGTGAGGGGCTTGGCAACTCCATCCAGAAGATGGAGTACCTGCCGGAAGCCCACACCGACTTCGTGTTTGCGATCCTGGGTGAAGAGCTGGGTTATGCCGGCGTGCTGGGCGCGCTGTTTCTCATTTTTGCGCTCTCGTTCAAGGCGCTCAAGCTGGGTCACCAGGCTCTGGTTGCCGAGCGCTTGTATGAAGGCTATCTGGCCATTGGCATCGGCATCTGGTTCAGCTTCCAGACCTTCGTCAACGTCGGCGCCGCCAGCGGCATGATGCCCACCAAGGGGCTGACCCTGCCGCTGGTCAGTTATGGCGGTTCCAGTCTCATCATCATGATGGTGGCGGTGAGCATGCTGGTTCGTATCGATTTCGAGTTGCGTCAGGCCAGTGCCCAGGCGCGTGTGCGGGAGGTTTCGTGAGCAAGACACTGCTGGTGATGGCAGGCGGTACCGGGGGCCATGTGTTCCCTGGCCTGGCCGTGGCCGATCGCCTCAAGGCCCAGGGCTGGACCATTCACTGGCTCGGCACCGCCGACCGTATGGAGGCCGAGCTGGTGCCCGCCCACGGTTATCCCATCTCCTTCATCGACATTCAGGGAGTGCGTGGCAACGGCATCAAGCGTCTGCTGGCTGCACCCTATCGCATCGTCAAGTCGGTGCTGCAGGCTCGCCGCGTGCTCAAGACCATACGGCCCGACGTTGTGCTCGGCATGGGCGGCTTTGCCTCAGGCCCTGGCGGCGTGGCGGCCTGGCTGTCCGGCATTCCCCTGCTGCTGCACGAGCAGAATGCGGCGGCCGGCCTCACCAACAAACTGCTGGCACGCCTCGCCAAGCGGGTGCTGATGGCCTTCCCGGGGGCATTTGCACCGAGTCGTCGCACCGCTGTGGTGGGCAACCCGGTTCGACCCGAAGTGGTCGCCTTGCCGGATCCGCAGCGAAGCAGCAGCACAGAGCCGCTGCATCTGCTGATCGTCGGTGGCAGCCTGGGAGCCCGGGTGCTCAACGAACAGGTGCCAGCGGCGGTTGCGGCTGCCGGCGTGCAGATTGAAGTGCGTCACCAGTGTGGCAAGGGCAATGGCGAGTCTGTCTCCGCTGCCTATGCCCAGCACGGCATCAATGCCGAGGTGAGCGAGTTTATCAAGGACATGGCCGATGCCTATGCCTGGGCCGATCTGGTGGTGTGTCGCGCGGGGGCCCTGACCGTCTCCGAAGTTGCCGCTGCCGGCGTCGCCGCCATTTTTGTGCCACTGCCCCATGCGGTGGATGATCACCAGACCCGCAACGCCTTGACTCTGGTCGATGGTGGCGCTGCTGAATTCCTGCCCCAATCCGAGCTGACCACGGCCTCTCTGGCTGCGCGTCTCTCCTGGCTTGCCGGGCGCAGGGAAACCCTATTGAACATGGCCCAGGCCGCCCGTCGTGTTGCCATTACCGATGCCGCCGAGCGGGTTGCCGATGAATGCAAGCGACTTGCAGCCGGGCAGAATGAGAGAGAACTATGACCAAGGTTGAACTGGCAAAACTGCGTACCATGATCCCTGAAATGCGTCGGGTGCGTCGCATCCACTTTATCGGCATAGGTGGCGCCGGTATGGGCGGGATCGCCGAGGTGCTTGCCAACGAAGGGTATCAGGTGACCGGTTCTGATCTGGCCCGAAATGCGGTGACTGAGCGACTGGCGTCGCTGGGTGCCCATATCTTCGTGGGGCACAGTGCCGACCACGTGAGCGAGGCGAGCGTGGTGGTGGTTTCTACCGCCATCAAGCAGGATAACCCCGAGTTGCTGGCTGCCCGCGAGTTGCGCATACCCGTGGTGCGCCGCGCCGAGATGCTGGCCGAGCTGATGCGTTTTCGTCATGGTATCGCCATAGCGGGGACGCATGGCAAGACCACCACCACCAGTCTGGTGGCGAGCATCTATGCCGAAGCGGACAGGGATCCGACCTTCGTCATTGGCGGTCTGCTCAACAGCGCCGGTACCAATGCGCGTCTGGGCAGCAGCCGTTACCTGATTGCAGAAGCGGACGAGAGCGATGCCTCCTTCCTGCATCTGCAGCCCATGGTTTCCATAGTGACCAACATCGAAGCGGATCACATGGAAACCTACGGTGGCGACTTTTCCAAGCTGAAGGCCACCTTCATCGACTTTTTGCACAACCTGCCGTTTTACGGTCTGGCCGTGGTGTGTGTGGATGACCCCGTGATCCGTGGCATGTTGCCCGAGATCGCTCGCCCGACCATTACCTACGGTCTGAGCGACGACGCAGATGTGCAGGTACTGGACTTCGTGCAGACCAGCAATCGCAGCTGTTTCCGGGTGCGTCGCAAGGATGCAGGCGAGCTGGCAGTGACCTTGAACCTGCCTGGCATCCACAATGCGCTCAATGCTGCCGCAGCGATTGCTGTCGCTACCGAAGACGGGATCGGCGATGATGCCATCATATGTGCGCTGGCCAAGTTTGAAGGGGTAGGACGCCGCTTCCAGCAATATGGTGAATTCGAGACAGGTCGTGGCAAGGCCATGCTGGTGGATGACTACGGTCACCACCCGAGCGAAGTCAAGGTGACCATCAATGCCGCACGCGCCGGTTGGCCGGACAAGCGCCTGGTCATGGTGTTCCAGCCACACCGCTACACCCGTACCCGCGATCTCTATGAAGACTTCTCGGACGTGCTCTCCAAGGTGGATGTGCTGGTGATGCTGGAAGTCTATGCCGCCGGCGAAGAGCCAATCCCCGGGGCAGATGGTCGAGCGTTGTGCCGCTCCATCCGTTCCCGTGGCAGCCTGGAACCCATCTTTGCCGCTACTCCGGACGATGTCCCTGCGATACTGGCGGACCTGATTGGCGAGGGGGATCTGGTGCTGACCCAGGGGGCCGGGAACGTAGGTGCCTTGTCCCGTCGTCTTGGTGAGATGAAATTGAGCATCGACAGCATGAAATCCGGCGCCTGAGGGCCCAATGAGTATTTTGACCGCCAAGCCGGCGCCTATATAATGGCGAGCCGGTCTGCAAAGGGCCAAAGTGGCGCGTTAAACGGGGAAAGATCGGGTGGAGGCAAGTGCACAAGGGCGCACCAAGGGTGGCTTCATTGCAGGGGTGGCATTTTTCATCCTGGTCATGTGGGGTCTCTACCAGACTGCGCTGGATGTTAAAGGTTGGCTGACGGATGCCAACCGGTTGCCCATGAGCGAGCTCTTGCTGCAGGGGCAACACCAGTATTTGCAAACCGACGAGTTGCGTAGCGCCGTGCTGGATGGTGCCGAGCTGCGTAACTTCTTCGAGTTGGACGTTAACGAATTACAGGCGCGGTTGAACGCCTTGCCTTGGGTGGCCCAGGTCTCTGTACGCAAGAAGTGGCCAAACAAGATCAAGGTCTATCTCACCGAACAGGCGGTAGCGGCACGCTGGAATGGCAACCGCTTCGTCAACACCAAGGGTGAGGTGTTCAGTGCGCCGGACAGGGTGAAGACCCCCTTGATGCAGCTATCCGGGCCTGAAGACCAGGCCGCCAAGGTGCTGGAAGCCAGCCGTCAGTACGAGGCGCAGCTGGCGGCCAGAGGATACAAGTTGCTGGGGGTGAATCTGACTCCCCGCCATGCCTGGGAATTGACCCTGGATGGCAACATTCAGCTGTTTTTGGGGCGCGCGGATATTGCGCTCCGACTGCAGCGGTTTATCGATGCTTTTCCGGTCATCGAACCCCGTGAGCGGGTTGCTTATGTGGATCTTCGATATGACACCGGAATGGCAGTTGGCTGGAAGAAGAACGAAGAGAAAGTGAATGACCAAAACCGCAGATAGAAATCTGATTGTCGGACTGGATATCGGCACAACCAAGGTGGCGGTTCTGGTCGGCGAAGTGCTGCCAGACGGTGAGCTCAATGTCATCGGCATGGGCAGTCACGCCTCGCGTGGCATGGATAAGGGCGGGGTCAACGATCTCGATTCCGTGGTCAAGTCCCTGCGTCGTGCGGTGGAAGAGGCAGAGATGATGGCCGACTGCCAGATCAGCTCTGTGTATCTGGGGCTGTCCGGCAAGCATATCGATTGCCGCAACGAAACCGGCATGGTGCCCATCTCCGATGAGGAGGTGACCCAGGAGGACGTGGACAACGTCATCCACACCGCCAAGTCGGTACGGTTGTCCGATGAGCTGCGGGTGCTGCATGTGCTGCCCCAGGAGTTTGCCATCGACTACCAGGAAGGGATCAAGAACCCGGTTGGTTTGTCCGGTGTGCGGATGGCGGCCAAGGTGCACCTGATCACCTGCCACAACGACATGGCCCGCAACATTGAAAAATGTGTGGAGAAGGTCGGCTTGCGAGTGGATCAGCTGATCTTCTCCGCGCTGGCTTCCAGCTATGCCGTGCTGACCGAAGACGAGAAAGAGCTGGGTGTCTGCGTGGTGGACATAGGTGGCGGTACCATGGACATGTCGCTGTTTACCGGCGGTGCCCTGCGCCACACCAAGGTGATCCCGTACGCCGGCAGCACAGTGACCAGCGATATCGCCTACGCCTTCGGCACACCGCCGCTTGACGCAGAAGCGATCAAGGTGCGCTATGGCTGTGCCCTCGGCCGTCTGGTCAGCAAGGAAGACAATATTGAAGTACCCAGTGTCGGCGGTCGTCCGGCGCGTAGCCTGCAACGGCAGACACTGGCTGAAGTGATTGAACCCCGTTACACCGAGTTGCTCTCCATGGTGAATGATGAGCTGGTGCGGGTACAAAGCGAGTTGAAAGCGCAGGGGGTCAAGCATCAGCTGGCAGCTGGTGTGGTCTTGACCGGCGGCGCTGCCCAGATCGAAGGCATTGTGGAGTGTGCAGAGCAGATCTTCCAAAGCCAGGTCCGGGTGGGAGAGCCCATGAATATACGGGGATTGAGTGATTATGTGCAGGCGCCTGTGTACTCGACCGCGGTCGGGTTGCTGCAGTACGGCCGCACCCATCAATCTTCAGGCAGTAGCAAGGAATATGCCGCCAAGGCAAGCGTAGGTGGGCTGGTCAAACGGGTCAGCAACTGGTTGCGTGGCGAGTTCTAAAAGATTTTGCTGAGTCAGGCAAATAAAGCGGAGAGACAACATGTTTGAATTTATGGATAGCCACACTGACGAAGCCGTCATTAAAGTGATTGGTGTGGGTGGCGGCGGCGGTAACGCAGTCGAGCACATGGTTCGTCAAAACATCGAAGGTGTCGAATTCATTACCGTCAACACCGACGCCCAGGCTCTGCGTAACTCCAGCGCCAACACAACTCTGCAGATCGGTGGTGGCATCACCAAGGGTCTGGGTGCCGGAGCCAATCCGGAAGTGGGTCGTGATGCGGCCATGGAAGACAGGGAAGCGCTGCGTGAGCTGCTGACCGGTTCCGACATGGTGTTCATCGCCGCCGGCATGGGTGGTGGTACCGGTACCGGTGCTGCACCGATCGTGGCCGAAGTGGCACGCGAGATGGGTATACTGACAGTTGCTGTCGTAACCAAGCCGTTCTCCTTCGAAGGGAAAAAACGGATGGGCTTCGCCGCCCACGGCATCGAAGAGCTGTCCAAGAACGTCGACTCCCTGATCACCATCCCCAACGACAAGTTGCTGAAGGTGCTGGGTCGTGGCATCTCCCTGCTGGACGCCTTCAAGGCAGCCAACGATGTGCTGCTGGGTGCGGTACAGGGGATCGCCGAGCTGATCACCCGTCCGGGCCTGATCAACGTCGACTTCGCGGACGTGCGTACCGTGATGCGTGAAATGGGTACCGCCATGATGGGTACTGGTTCCGCCTCCGGTGATGACCGTGCCGAAGAAGCGGCCGAGAAAGCCATCTCCAGCCCGCTGCTGGAAGACGTGGATCTGGCCGGTGCCCGTGGCATCCTGGTCAACATCACCGCCGGCATGGACATGACCATCGAAGAGTTCGAAACCGTGGGTAACGCGGTCAAGGCCTTCGCTTCCGAGAACGCCACTGTGGTGGTGGGTACCGTAATCGACCCGGAAATGCACGACGAACTGCGTGTGACCGTGGTGGCTACCGGTATCGGTGCCGAGCGCAAGCCCGACATCACGCTGGTCAAAAACAACATGGTACAAGAGCGTCCGGCCCGTCAGCCCCTGATCAGCGAAGCCCTGCAGTCTCGCGTGATGGAAGAGGCCCCGGCCAAGGTGGTCAACGCCGAGCCGCAAGCTCGTCGTGAACCGGATTATCTCGATATTCCTGCGTTCCTGCGCAAGCAAGCTGACTAAGCCTCTAATGGCACTAGTTTGTTTGTTGCTTAAGGAATGTGCTAAGATGGCCTGCCAACGACCATCTGGTCCGGAATATGAGCTGTTAAGCGGATACGCCCATGATTAGACAAAGAACCTTGAAAACGAGTGTCCAGGCCACTGGTGTTGGCCTGCATTCGGGCCGGAAAGTCACAATGACGTTCCGTCCGGCGCCTGTTAACACAGGGATCGTTTACTTGCGTACCGATCTTGATCCTGTGGTAGCGCTGCCAGCGAATGCCGATCAGGTGCGCGATACCGTGCTTTGTACCGCTTTGGTCAACGAAGCCGGTGTCCGTGTCTCTACCATTGAGCACCTCTCTGCCGCGCTGGCCGGGATGGGGATCGACAACCTCTATGTGGAGGTTGACGCACCCGAGATCCCGGTGATGGACGGCAGTGCGCACCCCTTTATCTACCTGCTGCAAGAAGTCGGTATCCGTGAGCAAAATGCTGCCAAGCAGTTTGTGAGGATCAAGCAGAGCATCCGGGTTGAAGACGGCGACAAGTGGGCGGAATTCCACCCCTATCGCAACGGCTTCAAAATGGATCTCGAGATCGACTTCCAGCATCCGGTATTTGAAGGACGCAATCAGCGTTGCGTGCTGGACTTCTCCGGTGCTTCTTTCGTGAAAGAGATCAGTCGTGCCCGTACTTTTGGCTTCATGCGTGACATCGAGTACCTGCGTTCCCAGAACCTGGCATTGGGCGGAAGCCTGGAAAATGCCGTTGTGCTGGATGACTACCGGGTACTGAACGAAGATGGCTTGCGTTATGAAGATGAATTCGTCAAACACAAAATGTTGGATGCGATCGGTGACCTTTATATGTGCAACCGCAGCATCATCGGCGAATTCCGTGCCTACAAGACCGGCCATGCTCTGAACAACAAGCTGCTGCGTGCCTTGCTGGCCAAGCAGGAGGCCTGGGAACTGGTGACCTTCGAGGGTGAGGGTGCGAAAGCGCCTATCGCTTACTACGATAACGGTCTGGTTCTGGCCTGATAGCTGTGCAACAGGACGTCGGTCATCTCTCCGCACCGACGTCCTGTCATTCATTTTTCCATCCTGATACCGATACCGATTATCTCCCGGTTTTATTTCCCGTGCAGGCTCCTGGCCTCACCTGACCGAGCAGACAGATTTCTATGAGCATTACCCTGATCCTCAACGGCAAGCAGCGACGCAAGTTGCATTTGCCCAAACAACGTCTGGCCTGGGTCGGCGGAATCCTCTTCTCTGTATTGGCCCTGGGTGGCGGCTGGCTCTGGCAGAGCTGGCACCAGAAAATGGATGCGCTCGAAGTGGCGCTGGCCATGGCCGAACAACAGACATCCACTCAAGGGGCAGATGAAGCCCGCGAACAGCTTGCCATGCTGGCCGCCCAGGTGGGCACCATGCAGGGGCAGTTGGGTCGTATCAATGCGCTCGGTGAACGCTTGACCGAGCAGGCAGACCTCGATCCCGAGGAGTTCAATTTCAAGGAACTGCCCCCTATGGGCGGTCCTTCCTATGATGTGGATCTGGAAGTCAACCTGAATGAATTGCAGGATTCCATGAAGCATCTCAGCCAGCAGCTCAGCAGTCGTGAAGAGCAGCTGTCGGTACTTGAATCTTTCATCATGAATCACCATATAGCCGATGCCGGCTTTATTTCAGGCTCGCCTGTCAAACAGGAGCGGGTCTGGATCTCGTCAGGCTTTGGTGGTCGGGTCGACCCGTTCAACGGTCGCGCCAAGATGCATAAAGGGGTCGATTTCCGTGGCAAGCCCGGTACCCCTATTTTGGCGACGGGCCCGGGCATCATCAGCTGGGCAGGCCGCCATCCGGAATTTGGCAACATGGTGGAAGTGAACCATGGCAATGGTTTGGTGACCCGCTATGCCCACAACTCCAAGTTGCTGGTTGAAGTGGGCACGCTAGTCGATCAGGGTCAGAAGATTGCCTTGATGGGACGCACCGGTCGCGCGACCGGGGTCCATTTGCATTACGAAGTATTGAAAGACGGTCGTCAGGTCAACCCCGCACGCTTTCTCAACGCCAGACGGGGTTAGGTTTTTTTCTCCAGGTTCCAGTGACGGAACACTTATATAACCAGAAATAGTTGGTACCCATGATTAGCACACTGCTTACCAAGATTATCGGCAGCCGGAACGACAGAACGCTCAAGGCTTTGCGCAAAATTGTAAAACAGATCAATGCGATGGAGCCTCAGTTCGAGGCTTTGTCCGATAGCGAGTTGCAGGCCAAGACAGCTGAATATCGTCAGCGTCTGGAGCAGGGTGAGACGCTGGATCAGTTGCTGCCGGAAGCATTCGCGACCGTGCGTGAGGCCTCCAAGCGGGTGTTTGGCATGCGTCACTTCGACGTCCAGCTGATTGGCGGCATGGTGCTTGACTCCAACCGCATCGCTGAAATGAAAACCGGTGAGGGCAAGACGCTGACTGCTACCTTGCCGGCCTATCTGAATGCCCTGAGCGGTCGTGGTGTGCACGTGGTGACGGTGAACGACTATCTGGCCAAGCGTGATGCCGAGGCTAACCGCCCCCTGTTCACCTTCCTCGGCATGACGGTCGATTGCAACGTGCCCGGTATGGATGCGTCCCAGAAGCGTGACGCTTATGCTGCAGATATTACCTACGGTACCAACAACGAATTCGGTTTTGATTACCTGCGTGACAACATGGCGTTCTCGCCCGAGCAGCGTGTCCAGCGTCCGCTCAACTACGCGCTGGTGGATGAAGTCGACTCCGTGCTCATCGATGAAGCTCGTACCCCGCTGATTATCTCAGGCCCGGCCGAAGACAGCTCCGCCCTCTACATCCAGGTCAACAAGCTGATCCCGCAACTGATCAAGCAGGACAAGGAAGATACCGAGGAGTACACAGGCGAGGGTCACTACACGGTTGACGAGAAGAACCGTCAGGCCCTGTTGACCGAAAATGGTCAGATCTTTGTGGAAGAGCTGCTCAAGCGAGAAGGGCTGCTGGCCGAAGAGGACTCTCTGTTCTCCGCGACCAACATCAGCCTGCTGCACCACGTCAACGCCGGTCTGCGTGCCCACACTCTGTTTGAGCGCAACGTCGACTATATAGTGCAAAAAGACGAGATCGTCATCGTTGACGAACACACCGGCCGTACCATGCCGGGTCGTCGCTGGTCTGATGGCCTGCACCAGGCCGTCGAGGCGAAGGAAGGGGTCAAGATCCAGAACGAGAACCAGACTCTGGCCTCTATCACCTTCCAGAACTACTTCCGTCTCTATGACAAGCTGGCGGGCATGACGGGCACGGCGGATACCGAAGCCTTTGAATTCCAGCAGATTTACGGCCTGGATACCGTGGTTATCCCGACTAACAAGCCGATGGTGCGCAAAGACATGGGCGATCTGGTCTATCTGACTGCCCAGGAGAAATACGCCGCCATCGTCGAAGACATTCGCGGTTGTGTCTCCCGTGGTCAGCCGGTACTGGTGGGTACAGTCTCCATCGAAAACTCCGAGCTGCTCTCCGGCATCCTGACCAAGGAGAATATTCCGCACAAGGTACTGAACGCCAAGTTCCACGCCATGGAAGCGGAAATCGTGGCTCAGGCAGGTCAGCTTGGCGCCGTTACTATCGCCACCAACATGGCCGGTCGTGGTACCGACATAGTGCTGGGTGGCAACTGGCAGGCCGAGATTGCCCAGCTGGATAACCCGACCGACGAGCAGATCGCCGAGCTGAAAGCGGCCTGGCAGGTGCGTCACGATGAAGTACTGGCCGCCGGTGGTCTGCACATTATTGGTACCGAGCGTCACGAATCCCGTCGTATCGACAACCAGCTGCGCGGCCGTTCCGGTCGTCAGGGTGACCCGGGCTCCTCCCGTTTCTATCTCTCCATGGAAGATACCCTGATGCGGATCTTCGCCTCCGATCGCGTGACCGGCATGATGAAGAAGCTGGGCATGGAAGAGGGCGAGGCCATCGAGCACCCCTGGGTAACCAAGGCCATCGAAAATGCCCAGCGCAAGGTGGAAGGCCGCAACTTCGACATCCGCAAGAGCTTGCTTGAGTTTGATGACGTGGCCAACGACCAGCGCAAGGTGGTCTATGAGCAGCGCAACGAGCTGCTGGATACCAACGACATCTCCGAGACCATTCACGTCATCCGTGACGACGTCTATGGCGCCGTGATCGACGAATACATTCCGCCCCAGTCTCTGGAAGAGATGTGGGATGTACCGGGTCTGGAAGCGCGTCTGAAAGCCGATTTCGGGCTGGATCTGCCATTGCAGCAGTGGCTGGCGGAAGATGACAAGCTGTATGAAGAGAAGCTGCGCGAGCGCATTCTGGACGAAGCCACCAAACTCTATGCCCACAAGCAGGAACTGGTCGGTGTCGAGGTGCTGCGCAACTTCGAGAAGGCGGTGATGCTGCAAACCCTGGATGGCTTGTGGAAGGAGCATCTGGCGGCCATGGATCACCTGCGTCAGGGCATCCATCTGCGCGGCTACGCCCAGAAGAACCCCAAGCAGGAGTACAAGCGCGAGTCTTTCGATCTGTTCACCCAGATGCTGGAAACCCTCAAGCGCGACGTGGTCAGCATACTGAGCCGTGTTCAGGTGCAGGAGCGTGACGTGGAAGCCCTGGAAGAGCAGCAGCGCCAGCAGTCCGAAGCAGCTCCCCGCACTTACACCCATGCCACCGCAGAGAGCCAGTTGGCCGATGAAGAGGCTGCTGCCGAAGAGGGTCACACCACCTTCGTGCGGGATGAGCAGAAGATCGGTCGCAACGATCCCTGCCCCTGCGGCTCCGGCAAAAAATACAAGCATTGCCACGGTCAGTTGACCTGATTGGATCGGGCGATGACAAGGCGGGCCCGGTGCCCGCCTTGTTTTTATGAAACAGGTGAAGACGATGAGGCGCTAGCCTCGGTTTGCAGGTTCGATGGGCGAAGTGTCATTGGATACCGGGCATCATCGAGTGGTCCGATCAAGCCGAGGGCGCAGGGGTAACAAGATGGAACAGAAAAAACGGATCTGGGTGGCGGTTGGCGTCATCGAGAATGAGCAGGGCGATATCTTCATCGCCAAGCGCTCTTCAGACCGCCATCAGGGCGATCGCTGGGAGTTCCCGGGTGGCAAGGTAGAGGCGGGGGAAGACCTGCTCACCGCGCTGGACAGGGAGTTGTGGGAAGAGATCGGTATCCGGGTGCTGGATTGCGCTCCCTTCATGGAGCTGCATCATGACTACCCCGAGAAGCAGGTGTTGCTGGATATCTGGAAGGTAACCCGCTTTAGCGGTGAGCCGTTTGGCAAGGAGGGGCAGGAGTGCCTGTGGGTGCCGCTGGCATCACTGCATGAATACCAGTTCCCGGATGCCAACGGTCCTATCGTGGGGCGGCTGCAAGCCTCTCTGGCGATCTGATTGACCCCGGCTAAGTCATTGCTACGGATTTGACAGCAATTAAAAAAGGGCCTTGTCGGCCCTTTTTTGTGTGCGGCTCACTGCCACTGCTCACCTTCATCCGGGTAAGGCAGCAGGTCCGGGTTGATGGGGCCCGGGATTCGCTTCTCTTCATCAGCCCATTCGCCAAGATCGATCAGCTGGCAGCGTTTGCTGCAGAAGGGGCGAAACGGGCTCTGCGGCCCCCATTCCAATTCGGTTTTACACGTCGGGCACTTTACTTTGGTGACCATGGTTACTCCTTAGCAGCAGGCGAGCTGGAAGGGAACGTCGCCAATCTGTTGCTCTGTAGTGGGCAGGAAGCGCAGCGCGAAACGGTTCTTGTGGCCGCTCAGCGTCGGATAGCACTGCTGGGCATCGGGCAGGCGGATGCGGATCAGTTCCGCATTCTCGGCAGTATCCTGGAAGAAACCATTGGTAGCGAGCTCGTTACTGAAGTTGCCGGATTCACGCCATAGCCGCAGCAATAGGGTAATGGCATTCATCAGCAGATTGATGTCGCTGAGCCAAAGTTGCATCTGCTGGTTGCGAACAATCGTCGGCGTACCTAGCCAGTGGTGCAGTTGCGGTACATCGAAGGCGCACAGACCCCCCGGAATGGAGAAGCGCTGACGGATGGAGCCGAGCAGTCTATCCTCTTTCAGCCGAGCGCCGGGGCGTGAGGCACTGAGCAGGTTGCGAGAGAGCTGGGTGCTCTCCTGCTGCATCTGTTTGATCTGTTCCAGATCGACATCCGGCAGACTGGCCCAGTGGCTCAGACGCTGGCCGAGACGCTCCAGATCCTTGATGAGATCGGCTCGCAGGTCTCCGCGCTCCAGCAATTCTTGCAGATCGAACAGCCCCTTGAAAAAGGCGATGTGTGCCCAGGACTGGTCACTGTCCAGATTGTCGCGGATCTGGGAAAAGAGAGACTCCAGACGAAGATAGGTCCGGCTTTTTTCATTGAGGGGAAAATCGTAAATCATGCCTAATCCTGGCCAGCCATAAACCGGCCTAGTGTACTCACACTTGACTGGCTTGTTGAGAGGCAAATGCCATATATGTCTCGTGCAGCGCTAAAATCCGGCGCTTTATGGTCTCGGCTGCGTCATTTTGGTTGTCCAGCACGTCATCGGCTGCCGCGAGCCGCTCGGCACGGCTTGCCTGTGCAGCGAGAATGGCCTCTGCTTGCGCCCGGCTAACGCCATCCCGGCGGCAGGTCCGCTCAATCTGGGTTGCCTCATCCACATCGATCACCAGCACCCGGTTGGCCAGCTGGGTCAGTCTGTTCTCGATCAGCAGCGGCACCACCAGCAGGCAATAGGGCGAGCGTGCGTTGGCGCACTGGCGCAGCATCTCCTGGCGGATCAGCGGATGGAGCAGGCCATTGAGCCAGGCCTTGGCGTCAGGATCGCTGAATACCCGCTCCCGCAGGCGGCGCCGATCGAGCTGCCCCTGCGGATCCAGCATCTCGGGGCCAAACTGGGCGGCGATGGCGGCTAGGGCCGGTGTGCCGGGCTCCACGACTTCGCGAGCGATGACGTCCGCATCCACTATGTCTATGCCAAGCTCGGCAAACTGGTTGGCAATGGTGGTTTTGCCGCTGCCAATACCACCTGTGATTGCAACGATATACATGGGTCAGTGCACCCTTTTTCAGAGGACAGTGGAGAGATACCAGCGGGTGATGCTATCGCCCCAGAGCAGTGCGATCCAGCCTGCGATGGCGAGATAGGGGCCAAAGGGGATGGGTTTACTCTGGTGATGGTTGCGCAGCAACATGAGGCCAATGCCGAAGACGGCGCCGACCAGAGAAGAGAGCAGCAGTACTATGGGCAGCGCCTGCCAGCCAAGCCAGGCTCCCAGCGCCGCCAGCAGTTTGAAGTCCCCATAGCCCATGCCCTCCTTGCCGGTAAGCAGCTTGAAGGCCCAGTAGAGGCTCCACAGCACCAGATAGCCTGCCATGGCGCCGATGACCGCATCGCCGAGAGGCACGTATCCGCCAAGCAGGTTGAACAGCAGCCCGCCCCACAGCAGCGGCAAGGTGAGCTGGTCCGGCAGCAGCATCTTGTCCAGATCGATAAAGGTGAGCGCCACCAGCACCCAGGTCAGCAGGAGGGCAGCCAGCGTGCCCCAGCCAGGGGTGAGCGTCATGGCAACCACCACAGAGAGCAGAGCGGTCAGCAGCTCCACCAGCGGATAGCGAGCCGAAATGGCGGCCTGGCAGCCCCGGCAGCGACCTTTGAGCCAGAGCCAGCTCAGCAAGGGAATGTTTTCCAGGGCCGTTATGGGGTGATTGCAGTGAGGGCAGCAGGAGCGCGGTACCATCAGATTGTAGCGTTCGTCATCTTCTGGCTGCGGCGTGTCTGAACTGAAATAGCTGCGATATTCGGCCTGCCACTCCCGTTCCAGCATGATGGGCAGGCGATGGATCACCACGTTGAGAAAGCTGCCGATCATCAGGGAGAAGAGAAATACCAGCGAGAAGTAGAGCCATGGCAAGCCGTGTGCCAGCTCGAGAAGAAGTGTCATAACCAACCGTCAGTGTTGAAAAACCATATATGTAGCGGCCGCAGGATACTTGCGGCGCAGCCTCGTAGGTTCGATTAGCGCAGCGTAATCGGACATAGGCGCCATCAGAGAGGCGTCTTTTGCCTCCTTAACCTACCACGTCACCCAGCTTGAAGATGGGCAGGTACATGGCAACGACCATGCCGCCGACCAGTACCCCCAGCACCACCATGATGAGAGGTTCCAGCAGGCTGGTGAGGCCGTCGACCAAGTCATCGACCTCTTGCTCGAAGATGGTCGCGACCTTGGAGAGCATATCATCGATGGCGCCTGACTCCTCACCGATCATCACCATCTGGATCACCATGTCGGGGAAGAGATCCACGGTGCGCATGGCCACGTTGATCTGCATGCCGGCTACCACCTCGTTGCGAATGGCCATGACGGCGGTGCGATAGACATAGTTGCCTGAGGCACCGGCGGCCGAGATCAGTGCATCCACCAGGGGTATGCCCGCCGAGAAGGTGGTGGAGAGGGTGCGGGCGAAGCGGGCCATGGCCGCCTTGTGCAGTATCATGCCCACCACGGGAATGGTGAGGATGAACTTGTCGGTGTTGTCTTTGACCTTCTGGGATGCGCGCCAGGCTCTTACATAAAGGAAAATGCCAAGCCCTATCCCGCCAAAGATCACATACCACCAATCCTGCATGAAGCGGGAGATGCCGATGACAAACTGGGTGAAGATGGGCAGCTCGGCGCCAAAGCTCTTGAAGATGTCCTCGAACTGCGGGATGACGAACAGCAGCAGTATGGAGGTGACGACGATGGCGACCAGGATGACCATGGCAGGATAGAACATCGCCTTCTTGATCTTGGACTTGAGCGCTTCCGACTTTTCTCTGTAGGTGGCGATGCGATCATAGATGGTTTCCAGGGCGCCGGATTGCTCGCCTGCTTCCACCAGATCGCAATAGAGTGCATCAAAGTGGCGAGGGTGGCGGCGCAGGGCATCTGACATCGGGGTGCCTGTCTCCACATCGGCAGCGATCTGGCCCATCAGCTCGCGCATCGCGGCTTTTTCATGGCTGCGGGCTATGATTTGCAGGCTTTGCACCAGGGGGACGCCGGCTGAAAGCATTGTGGTGATCTGACGGGAAACGATGGCGATATCCATCGGTTTGATCCTGGCGCCACCCTTGGAAAAAAGCCCCTGGTTCTTTTTGCTCACCCTGGTGACATTGACCCCCTGCTTGCGCAGTTCGGCCTTGACCGTATTGATGCTGTCGGCCTGCAGCTCGCCGGATACCTTCTGACCCTTGCGATTTACCCCGCTCCAGCGGAAGGCAAAGACTTTCTTGGGGGCATTCTGTTTTTGCGTTAGCGTTGCCATCACTGCATCCTGCAATTGGGCGCTGGCATCCGAGCCACTCTCTTGTTGCCTGGATGCCCTGGCCTGATGGGAATCGTCAAGGATGCCGGTTCGGCATCACCTGGATCAGTCAGTTTGATTGGAAATGGTCTGTCAGTTGGTGGTCACCCGGTTGATCTCTGCCAGGCTGGTCACCCCCAGGCGGGCCTTCTCCAGGCCCGAGACACGCAGGGTTCGCATCCCCTCTTTTTGAGCAATCGCTGCAATTTGCAGGGAGTTGGCCCCTTGCATGATCAATTTTGCAATGTTTTCAGACATTAGCATGATTTCGTAGATACCGACCCGACCCTTGTAGCCTCCCGAGCACTCTTTGCAGCCTACTGGCTTGAACAGGCGCAAGCCGGCGGCCAACTGCTGCTGGGTGAAGCCCAGCTCCAGCAGTTCAGCCTCGGGCACCACTTCCGGCGCCTTGCAGTGATCGCAGAGCTTGCGAGCGAGGCGCTGGGCCATGATGAGGGTTACCGAAGAGGCGATATTGAAGGCCGGAACCCCCATGTTCATCATCCGGGTCAGGGTTTCGGCAGCCGAGTTGGTGTGCAGGGTGGAGAGCACCAGGTGGCCGGTCTGGGCGGCTTTGATGGCAATCTCGGCGGTTTCCAGATCCCGGATTTCCCCCACCATCACCACATCGGGATCCTGGCGAAGAAAGGAGCGCAGGGCGCTGGCGAAGGTCAGCCCCGCCTTGGGATTGACTTGTACTTGGTTGACGCCGGGCAGGTTGATCTCCACCGGGTCTTCGGCGGTAGAGATGTTGACCTCTGTGGTGTTGAGAATATTGAGGCCGGTATAGAGAGAGACTGTCTTGCCAGAGCCTGTCGGGCCTGTCACCAATATCATGCCCTGGGGCTTGGAGAGGGCACGCAGATACTGTGCCTTCTGCCGGTCGTCGAAGCCGAGCTGTTCGATATTGAGCCGCGCTGCGGAAGAGTCCAGCAGACGGATAACGATCTTCTCGCCCCACATGGTGGGCAGGGTGTTGACCCGCATATCCATGGATTTGTTGCGCGACAGCTTTAACTTGATGCGACCATCCTGGGGCAGCCGTCGCTCTGCGATATCGAGTCGCGCCATCACCTTGAGGCGGGCCGAAAAGCGGTTGGCCAGATTGACCGGCGGCGTCGCTATTTCGTGCAGTATGCCGTCTATACGAAAGCGGATACGGTACTTGGTCTCATAGGGTTCGAAGTGCAGATCCGAGGCGCCGCGCTTGATGGCATCCATCATGATTTTATTGATGTATTTGACGATGGGGGCATCGTCATCGGCGGTATTGACGCTCTCATCGAGGCGGGAGTTTTCGTCCGAGACTTCCAGCTCGGAGATCTCCGACTCGTCGATCTCCTCCATGCCGAGGGCATCCTGCTCGCTTTCCAGCAGCTTGCCGATGGCGGCGGTGAGCTTGTTCTCTTCCACCAGCAGGGCTTCGGTATGGAGTCCGAAGCTGAAGCCAAAATCCTCCAGTGCCGACACATTGGTCGGGTCCGACATGGCGATATAGAGGGTGTGGCCCTGGGTGTAGATGGGCAGCACATGGTGTTTCTCAATCAGCTTCTGATTGAGGTACTTCTGCGGGATCTCGGCCAGGTCGAAGGCGGCAAGATCCAGCAGAGGTACCCCATATTCCAGCTCGCAAAAATCCGCCAGCGCCTTGCTGTCGAGGATCTCGTTTTCAATCAGAAATGTCACGAAGGGTTTGCGCTGGGCCTTGGCTTGGCTCAGGTAACGCTGTGAGTCGGACTCACTGAGCAGGGATGAGGCGGCCAGGCTTAACGCCAGGCCGCTATTGGGGCTAGAGGTCATAATAAATTGTTATGAGCAATTATTTGTGGCCCCAGAGGTGGGTCCCCATAATACACGGCCATTATCAAGAACTGGCGTTAAGCTAATAGAACAACCTGTTCCACCAGTTCCTGTATCCGCAGTTCCTGTTCCAGAAATAACACCATTTGTGACGCCCATCGTCGCTACTTTACTGGTTCCACTGGCTCCTGATATTGCAGCAGGTATCCCGTTTGTACCTGCATTACATCCCGTGAGGGTTTGAGTTGATTGTGCGCAAACTTCTACACCAGTTTTATATCCCCCAGTAGCGACGACAACTTCGGTAGCCCGAGCTCTGCGTGTGTAGTCCTGATACGCCGGCAGCGCGATGGCAGCCAGGATGGCGACGATCGCGACCACGATCATCAGTTCGATAAGGGTAAAGCCTGATTGCTTCTTCATGTCAAATATCCTTTTGTCCTTGGTTCCTGAGACGTGCTGGTGGAAAACTATCCACACGTCAGTATCTTATCCGAGCTGTTCGACTTGGCAACAGAGCGCATCGCCTTTGTTAACTACTTTCCTGTCATTTGCGAAGAACTTGATATAAATCATGGATGAAGAGCCTCTACTGGCTCTTTTGGACTGGCGGGATGGGGTCCATCATCACACTCCTTTGCTGAGGGATCCTGCATAAAGAAAAGGCGCCCGTGGCGCCTTTTGCAAGTCCTTCATCTTCTTATATGTCAGGCGAGCCATGATGAGATCGCGAGTCTTTCTCAGCTAGCCTTTTCAGCTAAACAAAGCGCATGGAGAGATCCAGTGCCCTCACATGCTTGGTCAGTGCCCCTACCGAGATAAAGTCGACGCCGGTGGCGGCATATTCTGCCAGCGTGTCCAGCGTCACATTGCCGGAGACCTCCAGCTTGGCACGGCCCTGATTGAGGGTCACGGCTTCGCGCATCATGGGTACATCGAAGTTGTCCAGCATCACTATATCGGCGTTGGCGGCCAGTGCCTGTGCCAGCTCGGCCAGGGATTCGACCTCCACCTCCACCGGTTTGCCCGGATTGAGGCGGCGGGCTTCTGTGATGGCTTCGCTTATGCCGCCGCAGGCAAGGATATGGTTCTCCTTGATGAGATAGGCGTCGAACAGGCCGATTCTGTGGTTCTTGCCACCGCCACAAGTGACTGCGTATTTTTGAGCGGTGCGCAGCCCCGGCAGGGTTTTGCGGGTATCGAGCAGACGGCAGTCGGTGCCCGCCAGTTCGGCCACGTAGCGGGCGGTGAGTGTGGCTACACCCGAAAGGGTCTGCACGAAGTTCAGTGCGTTGCGCTCGCCGGTCAGCAAGACGCGGGCCGGGCCGTGCAGGTGAAACAGCTCCTGATTGGGAGAGAGCTGTTCGCCATCTTGCACTTTCCACTCCACCTTGACCTCACCGCCGAGCTGGGCGAACACTTCATCCACCCAGGGTTGGCCACAGAAGACGCCCGCCTCCCGGGTGATGACCCGGGCGCTGGCAATGCGATCCGCCGGGATCAGCTGGGCCGTGATATCGGCGCTGGCATCCGGTTGATCGAGCGTGGTGAGGGCCTGACCTAGGTCTTCGAGTAGCGCGGCGCGCACGGCGCGGCTGATATCCTGTTGAAACATGCTTTTATTCCTGCAAGGGTCTGAGAAGCAACTGCCTGTCTTTTTGGCGCAATTCCAGCCGGCCGAGGGCATTCATGCCCACCAGGATTTCGTCCCCGCCGGCCGCTGGATTGATAAAGATGGGCAAATCGTACAAGGTCAGCGGACCCATCGCCAGGGTTTCGATCTGACCGGTCTGAACCTGGATGGTGCCGGCTGCCGTGTTGACACGGCTATGGCCGCTCGGGGTCAGTCCGATGCGCTCGGCCACATGCAGCGGCACTGTGACCCGGGTTGCGCCCGTGTCCAGCAGCAGTTGCACCGGTTGGCCGTTGATGGCACCCTCCAGACGATAATGGCCGCTGGCATCGGCTTTGAGCAGCAGGTCGCCGCTGGCGGTCACGGTCGGTTGCGAGCTGTGGTGGAAATAGAGGGTCAGCAGCCCCATCAGAGAGAGCCAGGCCAGCAACCAGAAGCGGCGTGCCATAGGGTGCATATCCTTTCCTGCGTTGGGCAACAGAGGGCTCAGCCTATCACAGTTGCCTGACTGGATTCAGGCGATTGCGGCGACCGTGAGAGGCGGATCATCTTGCTGCCCAGTCTCCCTTGTCAAATGCGCAATTCCATTGCAGAACGAGTAGATGATGACCCAGCCTAAAGCAGTTTTTTCCATTGATTCAGACGGTTGGTGTGAGCAGGCACGCAAGGTGCCGTCACCGCACCACAACGAGCGGGCCAGTGTGGACGATATCTCCCTGCTGGTGGTACACGGTATCAGCCTGCCGCCAGGGGAGTTCGGCGGTCCCTGGATTGACGATCTCTTTCTGGGCCGGCTCGATCCGACCGCGCATCCCTATTTCGCCGGCATTCATCAGCTGCGGGTCTCGGCCCACTGCCTGATCCGGCGGGACGGTGAGCTGGTGCAATACGTGCCGTTTGGCGCACGCGCCTGGCATGCCGGTGTATCGAGCTGGGAGGGGAGAGAGGCCTGCAACGATTTTTCCATCGGCATCGAGCTGGAGGGGACCGACGAGCAGCCCTACAGCGATGCGCAATATGAGGTACTGTCAGGGCTCAGTCGAACCATATCTCGCCATTATCCTGCCATTACTGCGCAACGGATTGTCGGTCATTGTGATATTGCCCCCGGGCGCAAGACGGATCCGGGTGACAGTTTCGAATGGCAGCGCTATCGGCAAATGCTCAACTTTAAGTAAATATTCTAAAGATAAGTTAGTGTTTTTAAAATCAATGGCTTGCCTTTGTGGCAGGCCGTTTTTTCCTGCTGTTGATCAAATGTTGCCTGTGAGCCAGCTCAAAAATATTGGTCAGACCAATTTCTATGAGCTAAATCATAAATCCCTCTTTTTACCCCTTAAGTGGCAAGGTTGAACCTTGATTCAGATCATCTTTTGGGTGGACTTTTTCCAAGCCCTCTGCTAATTTTCGCCCCATTCATGAAATTGGTAATACCAATTTAACAAAGCAGCCTCATGCCCTATCTCAAGATTACTCAACCCAAGCTGGCCGACGCCATTGTCGCCGAGTTGGAACAGATGATTCTGGAAGGCAGTTTGCAACCGGGCCAGAAGTTGCCGCCCGAGCGGGAACTCGCCATCCAGTTTCAGGTATCGCGCCCCTCCCTGCGCGAAGCCATCCAGCGCCTGGAAGCCAGAGGACTCTTGTATCGCCGTCAGGGCGGTGGCACTTACGTACAAAATGCCTTGAGCAAGGGGATCGCCGATCCCCTGTTCGAGCTGCTCAGCACCCACCCGGAAGCCCAGTATGACCTGCTGGAGTTTCGTCACGCGCTGGAAGGCATCTGTGCCTACTATGCTGCGTTGCGGGGAACCGATGCCGACTTCGAGCGGATACGCAATGCGCAGTCCGCCATCGAGGAGGCTGGCCAGCAAGGTTCGCTGGTCACCGAATCCGCCGCTGTTACCCAGTTTTATCTGGCGGTGGCCGAGGCGTCCCACAACGTGGTGCTGCTGCACCTGTTGCGGGCCATGGGCCCCATGCTTGAGCAGAACATTTTACGCAATAACGAAATTTTGAATCGCCGTCCGGGAGTGGTAGCCAAGATCCGTCGCCATCGTGCGCATCTGATCGAGGCTATCCTGTCGGGGGCTCCGGAGCGGGCCAGGGCTGCTTGTCATGAGCACCTGGCCTTTATCGAGGACACCTTGTTGGATATGCAGAGGGAAGACAGCCGGATCCAGCGATCCATGCGTCGGATCCGTCAGCAGGAAAACTAATCCCACAAGGCTTTATTGTCGAATGCTTGCGCCCTTCGCCGTGCAATGCCGTGCAATCACAACAAAATAGGAACCAGCCATGTCTGATATCCTGAAGAACGATGTGGACCCGATAGAAACGCTGGAGTGGCTTGCCTCTCTGGAATCCCTGCTGCGTGAAGAGGGTCCGCAACGCGCTCAGTTCATTCTTGAACAACTGGCCGAGAAAGCCCGCGTGAGCGGTGTGGACGTGGCTGCCAAGGCGAATCGCGACTACATCAACACCATCCCGTCCAGTGACGAACCGGCTTACCCGGGCGATCTGGAGATGGAACGTCGCATCCGCGCCATCATCCGCTGGAACGCCATGATGATAGTGCTGCGCGCCTCCAAGAAAGACCTGGACCTCGGCGGTCACATGTCTTCCTTCGCTTCCTCTGCGACCATCTACGAAGTTTGCTACAACCACTTCTTCCGCGCTCGCAGCGAGAAGGACGGTGGTGATCTGGTTTACTTCCAGGGTCACATCTCCCCGGGCATCTACGCCCGTGCGTTCGCTGAAGGTCGTCTGACCGAAGATCAGCTGGACAACTTCCGTCAGGAAGTGGACGGCAAGGGTATCCCTTCCTATCCGCACCCGAAACTGATGCCGGACTTCTGGCAGTTCCCGACCGTTTCCATGGGTCTGGGCCCTATCGCCGCCATCTATCAGGCCCGCTTCCTGAAGTACCTGACCGACCGTGGCATCAAGGATTGCTCCGAGCAGACCGTTTACGCCTTCCTGGGTGACGGCGAGATGGACGAGCCGGAAGCCAAGGGTGCCCTGACCGTTGCCGTGCGTGAAAAGCTCGACAACCTGGTCTTCGTGGTCAACTGCAACCTGCAGCGTCTGGATGGTCCGGTCGTAGGTAACGGCAAGGTCATCAACGAGCTGGAAGGCCTGTTCGCAGGTGCCGGCTGGGATGTCACCAAGGTTATCTGGGGTCGCAAGTGGGATGAGCTGCTGAAGAAAGACACTTCCGGCAAGCTGATCCAGCTGATGAACGAAACCGTGGACGGCGACTATCAGACCATGAAGTCCCGCGATGGCGGCTACGTGCGTGAGCACTTCTTCAACCGTTACCCGGAAACCGCCGCGCTGGTCAAAGACATGACCGACGAGGAGATCTTCGCCCTGAACCGCGGTGGTCACGACCCCCGCAAACTGTTCGCCGCTTTCTCCAAAGCCGCAGCGACCAAGGGCAAGCCGACCGTCATCCTGGCCAAGACCATCAAGGGTTACGGCATGGGCGACGCGGCCGAAGGCAAGAACATAGCTCACCAGGTCAAGAAGATGGATCTGGGCTCTGTGCGTCACCTGCGCGATCGTTTCAGCCTGCCGGTCACCGACGAGCAGCTGGAAAACCTGCCGTACCTGAAGATCGAAGAGGGTACCGAAGAGCACAAATACCTGCACGCCCGCCGTGCCGCGCTCAAAGGCTATGTACCGACCCGTCTGCGTGAGACCACCACCAAGCTGGACATCCCGGCGCTGGAGACCTTTGGTCCCCTGCTAGGCGAGCAGGCTCGCGAGATCTCCACCACAATGGCGTTCGTGCGTTCCCTGAACGTGCTGCTGAAAGACAAGTCCATCGGCAAGCGCATAGTGCCGATCCTGGCTGACGAAGCCCGTACCTTCGGTATGGAAGGTCTGTTCCGCCAGATCGGTATCTACAGCCCGCACGGTCAGCAGTACACCCCGCAAGACCGCGACATCGTCTCCTACTACAAGGAAGACAAGCAGGGTCAGGTTCTGCAAGACGGTATCAACGAGCTGGGCGCCATGTCCTCCTGGCTGGCTGCTGCGACCTCTTACAGCACCAACGATTGCCCGATGATCCCGTTCTACATCTACTACTCCATGTTCGGCTTCCAGCGCGTCGGCGACATGGCGTGGGCAGCCGGTGACCAGCAAGCCCGTGGCTTCCTGCTGGGCGCGACCTCGGGTCGTACCACCCTTAACGGTGAAGGTCTGCAGCACGAAGATGGTCACAGCCATATCCTGGCGAACACCATCCCGAACTGCATCTCCTATGACCCGTCCTACGCCTATGAAGTAGCGGTTATCGTCCAGGACGGCCTGCGTCGCATGTACGGTGAGAAGCCGGAGAACGTCTTCTACTACATCACTACCCTGAACGAAAACTATGCCATGCCGGCCATGCCGGAAGGTGCAGAAGAGGGTATTCGCAAGGGTATCTACAAGCTGGAAACCGTTGCCGGCACCAAGGGCAAGGTACAGCTGCTGGGTTGTGGTTCCATCCTGGGTCATGTGCGCACCGCCGCCCAGATCCTGGCCAGCGAATACGGCGTGGGTTCCGACGTGTTCAGCGTCACCTCCTTCAACGAACTGGCCCGTGACGGTCAGGACGTGGATCGCTGGAACATGCTGCACCCGACCGCCGAGGCTCGCGTACCCTACATCGCGACCGTACTGGGTTCTGAAGCCACCATAGCCGCGACCGACTACATGAAGTCCTTCGCTGATCAGGTGCGTGCCTTCGTACCGACCGAGCACTACCGTGTGCTGGGTACCGACGGTTACGGCCGTTCCGACAGCCGTGCCAACCTGCGTCGTCACTTCGAAGTGAACGAATTCTACGTGGTTGTTGCTGCCCTGACCGAACTGGCCAAGCGCGGCGAGATAGACAAGCAGGTTGTGGCTGACGCCATCGCCAAGTACGGCATCGATGCCGACAAGGTCAACCCGCTGTACGCGTAAGAGGATCGAGTGCAGTGCCGGGACACATTGCCCGGCACTGCCTTGCAAAGGTTAACGCGACAGACGCGTAAGAGGATAAAGCACTATGTCCAAACAGATTATGGTTCCGGATATCGGCGCCGATGAAGTTGAAGTCACCGAGATCATGGTGGCCGTGGGTGACAAGGTCGAGCTTGACCAGTCCCTGATTGCCGTGGAAGGTGACAAAGCCTCCATGGAAGTACCGGCACCGGCTGCCGGTATCGTCAAAGAGATCCTGATCAAGGTGGGTGACAAGGTTGCCACCGGTTCCCAGATCATGATCTTCGAAGCGGAAGGCGCTGCTGCGCCGGCGCCTGCCCAGGCTGCCGCCCCTGTTGCTGCTGCCGCTCCCGCTACCCCTGTGGCCGCCGCGCGCAAAGATGTGCACGTACCGGACATAGGTGACGACGAAGTGGACGTGACCGAAATCATGGTTGCCGTGGGCGACATGGTTGAAGCCGACCAGTCCATCATTGCCGTGGAAGGTGACAAGGCCTCCATGGAAGTGCCTGCGCCGTTCGCGGGCCGCGTGGTCGAGATCAAGGTTGCTGCTGGCGCCAAGGTGTCTACCGGTTCTCTGGTGATGGTATTTGAAGTGGCGGGTGCCGCGCCTGCCGCCGTTGCTGCGCCGGTTGAGACTGCTGCTCCCGTGGCTGCTGCCCCTGTGGCCGCCGCTGCCAAAGAGGTCAATGTACCTGACATCGGCGGTGACGAAGTCGAAGTGACCGAGATCATGGTCGCCGTGGGTGACAAGGTCGACGCCGACCAGTCCCTGATCGCCGTGGAAGGTGACAAGGCCTCCATGGAAGTGCCTGCACCGTTCGCCGGCATCGTCAAAGAGATCAAGGTGAAGGCGGGTGACAAGGTCTCCACCGGTTCCCTGATCATGGTATTCGAAGTGGCAGGTGCTGCTCCGGCCGCTGCCGCTCCGGTTGCTCAGGCCGCCGCCCCGGTCGCGGCTGCCCCTGTTGCCGCTGCTCCGGCTCCGGTTGCCCAAGCTGCTGCCGCTTCCGACTTCGTTGCCAATGACGCTTACGTACATGCCGCACCGGCCGTACGTCGCCTGGCCCGTGAGTTCGGTATCAACCTGGCCAAGGTGAAAGCCTCCGGTCGCAAGGGTCGCATCGTCAAAGAAGACGTGCAGGCCTATGTGAAGGATGCGGTCAAGCGTGCCGAGTCTGCCCCGGCAGCCGGTACCGGCACTGGCATGAGTGTCCTGCCATGGCCCAAGGTTGACTTCAGCAAGTTCGGTCCGGTCGAAGAGCTGGAACTGACCCGGATCCAGAAGATCTCCGGTCCTGCCCTGCATCGCAACTGGGCCATGATCCCGCACGTCACCCAGTTCGACGAAGCCGATACCACGGATCTGGAAGCGTTCCGCAAAGAGCAGAACCTGCTGGCCGAGAAGCAGAAGCTGGATGTGAAGATCACCCCGCTGGTGTTCATCCTGAAAGCCGCCGCCAAGGCCCTGGAAGCACACCCACGCTTCTGCAGCGCCCTGTCCGAAGACGGCAGCAAGCTGATCATGAAGAAGTACATCCACATCGGTGTGGCGGTAGACACTCCGGGGGGCCTGGTGGTTCCTGTGGTGCGTGACGTCAACAAGAAGGGTATCTACGAGCTGTCTCGCGATCTGGCCGAGATCTCCAAGAAGGCTCGTGCCGGCAAGTTGACTGCTGCCGACATGCAGGGCGGTTGCTTCACCATCTCCAGCCTGGGTGGCATCGGCGGTACCAGCTTTACCCCGATTGTCAACGCGCCGGAAGTGGCCATCCTCGGTGTTTCCAAGTCCGAGATGAAGCCGAAGTGGAATGGCAAGGAGTTCGTGCCTCGCCTGATGCTGCCGCTGGCCCTGAGCTATGACCACAGGGTCATAGACGGTGCTGACGGAGCCCGCTTCGTCACCACTTTGAGTGGTGTGTTGTCCGACATTCGTCGATTGGTCCTGTAAGTGAGAGGGCGGGCCCAGAGCCTGCCCTTTTTACTTCTCATTTCATTAACAGGATTGTAAACTTGCCCCGTTTTTTCACGGTTGCAGCCGCCTTGTTTGGCATTGAGTTGGCATAAGACTGCGCCGTCCGGGGATATATAAGAACGACAAAGAGGTCATGATGAGTAAAGAAATCAAAACTCAGGTCGTAGTACTGGGTGCTGGCCCTGCCGGTTATTCCGCTGCTTTCCGTGCCGCCGATCTGGGTCTGGATACCATTATCGTCGAGCGTTACTCCACCCTGGGTGGCGTCTGCCTGAACGTGGGTTGTATCCCGTCCAAGGCACTGCTGCACGTCGCCAAAGTCATTGAAGAAGCCAAGGCACTGTCCGAACACGGCATCATCTTCGGTGCCCCGCAGACCGACATCGACAAGGTTCGCCTGTGGAAAGAGAAGGTCATCAACCAGCTGACCGGCGGTCTGGCTGGTATGGCCAAGATGCGTAAAGTTCAGGTGGTCAACGGTTTCGGCAAGTTTACCGGCCCGAACACCCTCGAAGTGGAAGGTGCTGACGGCAAGACGACCGTGACCTTCGACAACGCCATCATAGCGGCCGGCTCCCGTCCGGTGAAACTGCCGTTCATCCCCCATGATGACCCGCGCGTATGGGATTCAACCGATGCGCTGGAACTGACTTCCGTACCGGGCAAGCTGCTGGTGATCGGTGGTGGCATCATAGGTCTGGAGATGGGTACCGTTTACTCCTCCCTGGGTTCCGAGATCGACGTGGTGGAATTTGCCGACCAGCTGGTACCGGCTGCCGATAAAGACATCGTCAAGATCTACACCAAGCGCGTTGCCAAGAAATTCAACATCATGCTGGAGACCAAGGTCACCGCAGTTGAAGCCCGTGCAGACGGCCTGTACGTCTCTTACGAAGGCAAGCATGCTCCCGCCGAGCCGGTACGTTACGACAACGTGCTGGTCGCCGTAGGCCGTGTGCCGAATGGCAAGCTGATGGATGCCGAGAAGGCCGGCGTTGCCGTGACCGAGCGCGGTTTCATCGAAGTGGACAAGCAGCTGCGTACCAACGTCGCTCACATCCACGCCATCGGTGACATCGTCGGTCAACCTATGCTGGCTCACAAGGGTGTTCATGAAGGTCACGTCGCGGCCGAAGTGATCGCCGGCAAGAAGCACTACTTCGACCCGAAAGTGATCCCGTCCATCGCCTATACCGAGCCAGAGATGGCCTGGGTTGGCCTGACCGAGAAGGAAGCCAAGCAACAGGGGCTGAACTTCGAAGTCGCCACTTTCCCGTGGGCTGCGTCCGGCCGTGCCATTGCGTCTGATTGCTCCGACGGCATGACCAAGCTGATCTTCGACAAGGAGAGCGGCCGCGTCATCGGTGGTGCCATCGTGGGTACCAACGGTGGTGAACTGCTGGGTGAAATCGGTCTGGCCATCGAAATGGGTGCTGACGCCGAAGACATCGCCCTGACCATCCACGCTCACCCGACTCTGCACGAGTCCGTGGGTCTGGCTGCCGAAGTGTTCGAAGGTTCCATCACCGACCTGCCGAATGCCAAGGCCAAAAAGAAGAAGTAATTTTCTTCTCGCAGCCAACATGAAAAAAGCCGCTCTCAGGAGCGGCTTTTTTGTTTTTGATGAATAAAGAGATTTGTTCGGGGCCGATTGCTATGCTGAGGGCTGTTACTTCACGCGATGGATCCTGCGATGCAAACACCGGCCACTCCTGACAACGAACGCCTGCGCCTCGATGTGCTGCGCCGTATGGCCATTCTGGATACCTCTGCCGAAGAAAGATTCGACCGGATAACACGTATGGCCCGCAACATGTTCGATGTGCCCATCTCGCTGGTGTCACTGGTGGATGAGGATCGGCAGTGGTTCAAATCCTGCTGTGGTTTGCCTGTGCCGGAGACGCCGCGGGACATCTCCTTCTGTGGTCATGCCATTCTCGGCGATGAGCTCTTCGTGGTGGAGGATGCGACCCGGGATCTGCGCTTCGCCGACAATCCGCTGGTATCCGGGGATCCCCACATACGTTTCTATGCGGGCAGCCCGTTGCAGATTGGGGAGGGGTACAAGTTGGGGACCCTGTGCATCATAGATCGCAAGCCGCGCCTGCTGGATGAGCGTCAGCGGGACTTGCTGACGGACCTGGCCGGCATGGTGGAGCGCGAACTCGCGGCGATCCAGCTGGCCACCATGGATGAGTTGACCGGCATCACCAACCGGTGCGGTTTCATGCTGCTGGCACACAAATGCCTGCAACTCGCCCATCGTCAGGGGAGAGCGGCGACCCTGCTGTTTCTCGACCTCAACTGGTTCAAGGAGATCAACGATCGGCTGGGGCACGACGTCGGTGACGATGCCCTGCGACAGATGGCGAGCCTCATGTGTGGCGTATTTCGTGATGCAGACATCTTTGCCCGGCTGGGCGGGGACGAGTTTGCGGTATTGCTGCCGGGTACTGGGCCGGCAGAGGTGCCACGGGTGCTGGCACGGCTCGATGAGGCCCTGGCCGGGTTCAATCGGGAGAGCGGCAAACCCTATCGGCTGAGCTGCTCGGTCGGGGTGGGGCACTATGATGCGCTCTCGCCACCGGCGCTGGACCTGCTGCTGCAACAGGCGGACAAGCAGATGTACGATTGTAAAAAAGGGCGCTAGCAGCGCCCTTTTTTGGCCTGACCTGGAGGGCAGAAGGTTCCATTGCCCCCATTGCTGCCATCACTGACCCGGATCCGGGTATCGTCCACGCTGACATCGGCCCCGTGCACCCGCACTGGCCCGCTGCTGCAGGCGCAGAGCAGACTCCCCAGCAACATAGTCACCACCAGCTTGCTCATGATACCTCCTGTTATTTCCCTGATTATGGGGCATTTCCAGGCAGGGGCGGAGGCGAGTTTGCGGGTGTGCGTCATGGCTTGCCGCTGATATGACGAGGAGCGCCGCGGCGCTCCTCGTGTGAGGGGAAGAAGGGGTTACAGCCGGAAATTGCCCACCAGCTTGTCGAGCTCGCCGGAGAGTTGTTGCAGGCTGCGGCTGGCGTCGGTCAGCTGGTGGGCTATGTCGGCAGTTTCCATGGTGAGCTGGTTGATGTCCTCCACGTTGCGATTGAGCTCGCCGACCACGCTCGACTGCTCTTCGGTGGCGGTGGCGACCTGGATGTTCATGTCGTTGATCTGGGTGATGTAAGCGGTGATCTGACCGAGTGCGCCATTGGCCTCGTCGGCCTGGGTCACTACCGCCAGGCTCTGGCTGCGGCCCTGAGTCATGGCGCTGACAGCACGGGCACTCTGATCCTGCAGCCGGTTGATCATGCCCTGAATTTCGGCGGTGGAGGCGGCGGAGCGGTTGGCGAGGTTGCGCACCTCGTCGGCCACCACGGCGAAGCCGCGGCCCTGTTCACCGGCGCGGGCTGCCTCGATGGCGGCGTTGAGGGCCAGCAGGTTGGTTTGCTCCGAGATGCTGCGAATGGTCTCCAGGATGCTTCCGATGGAGTCGGTCTGCGTCGCCAGCGACTCTATCACGCCCGCCACCTGTGCAATCTCGTCGGAGAGACCGACTATGCCGTGGCGGGCCTGGGCCACCACGCCAGCGCCTGCTTCAGCCTGGTCGTTGGCCTGTCTGGCCACCTCGGCGGCTTGGGAGGCGTTGCCCGCTATCTCGCTCACGGTTGCCCCCATCTCGTGGATGGCGGTGGCCACCTGCACAGTGCGGTCACGCTGGGCGGTGCAGTTTTGCTGGGTCAGCTGCGCCTTGCTGGCCACTTCGTCGGCGGTGGCGGCGAGCTGGTGGGAGTTTCTGGCGACCTGCTCGATGGCGCTGTGGATCTTGCTGACGAAGTGGTTGAAGCTCTCAGTGATCTCCGCCAGCTCGTCGTTGCCAGTGAGCTTGGCGCGGGAGTCCAGCGCCAGATGCTCGGCGGCATAGCCGATGTACTGTTGCAGGAAGCCGACCCGACGCTTGAGGTTGATCAGGATGAGCACCGAGACCAGCAGCGAGATGAGGATGGCGCCGCTGATGATGGTGATCATCTGCATTCGTCCGCTGGCATAGCTCTGCTCACCGCGCTGATGGCGCTGCTGTGCCTGCTGGATCAGGCCGTCGAGCAGGGCGTTGGCATCCTTGCGCATGGTGCCATAGGTGACCGTATAGCGATCCCGATAGATGCCTCTCGCCGCTTCCATGTCCCCTTTTTCCAGCGCCTGCAGCATGGGGTTCAGCTCGTTGCTCTCCATTCCTTCAAACTGGCTCAGCAGTTTTTGCGCATCCGCTCTGGCCGCCGGATCCGTCTGGGCGGTTACCGCTTGCTGCATGGCCTGACGCATCTCGGGAATGTCCTCGTCACGGGCATCTTTGACCCGACTGAGTACGCCTCGTTCATCCTTGAGGGACGTATCTTGCAGCAGCATCATGTCGATCCCTACCCGCATGCGGGGGATACGTGATACCACTTCCGCCATGGCGCGCATGGGGGTGGCCGTGTTCTGGTAGAGCTCGGTGGATTGCTGCTGGATGGAGCCCATGCTTCGCAGGCTGGCGCCACCCACGAGCAAGAGGGCGAGACAGGGCACTGTGACAGCCAGGATCAGCTGCAATTTGAGCGTCAGTTTACCTTCTAGCAAGGGAGTGCTCCTTCATGGCTGGCCATGATGTGGTCGATGAGGGTTGCTGCCAGTATAGATATGAATTGGCCGCCTCTCGGGCAAAGGCACGGGGAATGGGCCGCAAGCCGCATAAAAAGGAGCGCCATGGCGCTCCTTTTTAGGTGTGACTCCCGACGCCGCTTACAGGCGGAAGTTGCCGACCAGCTTGTCCAGCTCGCCTGAGAGTTGTTGCAGGCTGCGGCTCGACTCGGTCAGTTGGTGGGCTATGTCGGCCGTCTCCATGGTGAGCTGGTTGATGTCTTCCACGTTGCGATTGATCTCGCCCACCACGCTGGATTGCTCCTCGGTAGCGGTGGCGACCTGGATGTTCATGTCACTGATCTGGGTGATGTGGGCCGTGATATGGCCAAGGGCGGCATTGGCTTCATCAGCCTGAGCCACCACTTCCAGACTCTGGCTGCGACCCTGGGCCATGGCACTGACCGCGCGGGCGCTTTGTTCCTGCAGCCGGTTGATCATACCCTGGATCTCGGCGGTGGAGGCGGCGGATCGGCTCGCCAGATTGCGTACCTCGTCGGCTACCACGGCAAAGCCCCGGCCCTGTTCACCGGCCCGTGCCGCCTCGATGGCTGCGTTGAGGGCCAGCAGGTTGGTCTGCTCCGAGATGCTGCGGATGGTGTCGAGTATGCTGCCAATGGAGTCGGTCTGGTTGGCCAGGGATTCAATGACACCGGCGACCTGCTCAATCTCGCTGGAGAGGCCGACGATGCCGTGGCGGGCCTGGGCGACGACGACAGCACCCGCATCCGCCTGCTCGTTGGCCTGTCTGGCTACGTCCGCCGCCAGGGAGGCGTTGCCGGCGATCTCGCCTACCGTCGCCCCCATCTCGTGAATGGCGGTCGCCACCTGGACGGTACGGTCACGCTGGGCGGTACAGTTGTGCTGGGTCAGCTGCGCCTTGCTGGCCACCTCGTTGGCTGTAGCGGCCAGTTGGCGGGAGTTGCTGGCGACCTGCTCGATGGAGCCGTGGATCTTGGCGACGAAGTTGTTGAAGCCGGTGGCAACCTGGGTCAGCTCGTCGTGGCCTTCTACTTTGAGGCGCTGGGTGAGATCGCCATCGCCACTGCCCAGTTCACGGAACAGGCGGGCCAGCTCGTTGAGCGGGCGGCTGACGGAACCGGCCAGCAGCATGCCGAGCAAGCCCATGCCGGCGGCGATGGCCAGGCTCACCAGCACAATGTGCAGTCGTGCCTTGTCCAGCTCGGCATAGATCTCGGCTTCCGGCACCTGGGCCACCAGATACCAGTCGAGCATGGGGATGTAGCTGGTGGCCAGTATCACGGCCTGGCCATCGACCTCGGCCTGGGTGGCTGCGAACGCTTGCTTGGTCAGAAGGTTGGTTGTGGTGCCGCTGGCCAGTTGGGTCAGGTTGTCCCGATCGATGCGGGCGGCATCCGGGTGCAGCTTCACCTTGCCGCTGCCATCTGTCATGAACACGAAGCCGCTGTCACCGATCCGGAAGTTGGCGAGCATGCTGACCATGCTGTCGAGGGACTTGGCGAGCCCCGCCAGACCGCGGCCGTTGAGCTGCTGGAAGTTGACGAACAGCTTCACCTCGCCATTGGTCTCGCGAAAGATGCTGAGCATCAGGTCTTGCGGGCTCTTGGTATATCCGTAGAACCAGGCGTCCTGCTCCGGGGTCAGGTTGCGCAGGAAGCCATCCTGGTTGTAGTAGGCCGCGCTCTGCCGATCGGCGAAGGAGGCGGTCACCAAACCATACTGGGCCGTCATGTCCTTGAGCTGATCGATGAGGATGGACTCCTGCTCCCTGGGCATGCCGCGGGCGACCCAGTCCAGTACGAAGCGGTCGTTGGCCAGCTGTCTGGCGGCATTGGCGACCGAAGTCAGATCCTTCTCGATCTCCTTGCCGATACGCTGGGTCAGGTTGGGCAACTCCTGCTCGAACATGCGGGTTTCGATCAGTTGTTGCGCCGAGCGCTGGCTGAAGTAACCCACCAGCAGGCAGGAGAGCACTACGGCCAGGGTGACGGTGGCCAGAATTTTCTGTTTGAGTGTCAGGCGTGCAAGCATGGGAGTGACTCAGAAGTGTGGAGACGGGATTGAGCACATATTAACGGCAGTATGGTGATGCCCTTGAGGGGCTAACCGGTTTTATTGATGGATTGCGTTTGCGCTCACAGAGGCGCGCTGGTGCAGCTCCGGTTTATCAACGAACAGCGCCTCCATCGCAGCCCTATATTGCTGTCGTGGCTGTTGCGGTTAGCTTTTCGCACTTTATAGTAAGCGTCACTGCTTACTTGGCTCGTACTGGATTCAATGGAAAATCATATGCGCATCTTTCGTCGGGGATGGACCCACCTGTTTCTGATTTTGCTGGCCAGCTTGCCACTCATGGCGGCGGCCCAGTCCGAACGGCCCAGGATTGCCCTGGTGCTGAGCGGTGGCGGTGCCAAGGGGTCGGCTCATATCGGCATCCTCAAGGTGCTGGAGGAGAAACGCATTCCGGTGGATATCATAGTGGGCACCAGCATGGGCTCCTACGTGGCGGGCATGTACGCCATGGGGCTCAGCGCCGAGGAGGTGGAGCGCACCACCCTGGCCATCGACTGGAACAAGGGATATCAGGACAAGGTCGGTCGGGACGAGCTATCCCTGCGCAAGAAGCAGCAGAGCGAGAAGTATCAGCTGCGCACCGATATCGGTGTCAACGGTGATTCGGTTCAGTTCCCGGATGGATTCTTCCAGGGGCAATCCATGGCCAGCCTGCTGCGCCATGCTACCTCCAACCTGCCGGTGCAGAAGAGCTTTGACGACTTGCCTATTCCCTATCGCGCCGTTGCCACTGATATGGAGACTGTGACGCCCTTCGTACTGGAAGGGGGCAGCCTTGCCAAGGCGATGCAGGCATCCATGTCCATTCCTGGCGCCCTCAAACCGGTGGAGTGGGAGGGGCATATCCTGGCGGACGGCGGCACAGTCAATAACATGCCGGTCGATGTCGCCAAGGAGATGGGGGCTGATGTGGTGATAGCGGTGGACATAGGCGCCAGGTTGCGCACCCGGGAATCCCTCAAGTCCGGCCTCGCCATGATAGACCAGCTCACCACCTACATGACCCAGGTCGGCACCGACAAGCAGAAGGCACTGCTGGGGCCGAAAGACATATTGCTGACCCCTGAATTTGGCAACATGGGCATTGCCGACTTTGCCCTGATGCCGGAAGGGATCAAGCAGGGGGAGGCGGTGGCCTACCGTGCCGCTACCCAGCTCGATGCGCTCTCTCTCTCTCCCAGGGAGTACGCCGCTTATCGCAACCAGAAGCTGAGCCGCCGTGCCGAGCGCAGCGGTCAGTCCGCCTACTACATCGACAAGGTGGAGATCCTCAACAAGTCACGCCTTTCCGACGAGACGGTGCGCGCCATGTTGAAGGTGAAACCCGACAAGATACAGACCAACGAAAGCCTGGAGGCGGGCATTCGCCGCCTCTACGCACTGGAGTCGTTTGACCGCATCACCTATGAGGTGGAAGAGCGCGACGGAGAGAACGTGCTGGTGGTTGATGCCAGCGAGAAAAACTGGGGGCCGGGCTACCTCAACTTCCAGTTTGGCTTCTCCGACGACTTCGAGAGCAGCTCCAACTACAACGTCGGCATGTCCTACACACTCACCAACTTGAATGAGTGGGGCGCCGAGTGGCTGACTGAGGCTTCCCTGGGCACCGCCAAGCACCTCAAGACCAACTTCTATTCGCCGCTGGAGCCTTCCCAGACCTTCTACGGCGAGGCCAGCTTTGCGTATGACAAGACCCTGCGAAGCCTTTTCAACCCGGATCCGGAAGATCAGTCTTTTAACTATCTCGATACTGAGTACTCCTTCTTCAGTACCGATCTGGCTCTGGGCTGGAATCTGCAGCCCTGGAGTCGCCTCTCGCTGGGGGTGGACGGCAAGATGGGCAGTATCGATGTCAGGAACTTGAATGGCGTGAATTCGGATGCCATCTCTTGGGGGCCTTATGTCCGTTTCGAGCACGATACCCTCGACAGCCGCTACTTCCCCTATGAGGGGGTTTTCTGGGACATCAAGGGTGGCTATTCCCATGTCCGGCTGGATTATCACAATGATGATGAAGATAACGATAACGAGCGAAATGAAGGGGTCAATTATCACCTCTCTATGATCAAGCCCTGGTCCTGGGACAGACACAGCCTGAACTTGATACTGGAAGGGGGTGGCTCCACCTCCCAGGAAGAGGTGCCACTGTTGGTGCAGGATCTGGGCGGGCTGTTCCGTATGTCAGGTTTCCAGCGCTACCAGCTGAGCGGTCGCTACAGTCTGTTTGGCGGGCTGCGCTACATCTATCGGGTGGTTGACAACGACTTTGGTGCGCTCCGGGCGCCGCTCTATCTTGGGGGCTCCCTCGAGCAAGGAGGGGTGTGGGATAAGGGGGAAGACATCAGTATCGAGAGTTCCTTCACCGGAGGATCCGTCTACGTGGGGATAGAGAGCTTCCTCGGCCCCATCTTCCTCGGTTATGGCATAGCGGAGGGAGGCAACAACATGTTCTATCTGCAATTGGGCACCACATTCGAATAACGGCCAAATGATGCCTTTTTGTTAACTTATTTCTTGCCTGGCTTTTATGTGGCGACAAAATGTGAGCAAGTTTAATTGGTTAGCCTGGATTGTCGAATATCTGTACAGGGTTTGGATTTTAATTACTCGTTAAAACTTATATAGTGAGGGGCACCCTACGGGTGTCCCGCAAGGACGATCGCCGCGAGCCTGGGCGAACCCCAAAAAAAGACCAAAGAGGAATTAGTCGTGCTTGAAACATACCGTAAACACGTCGCAGAACGTGCCGCCGAGGGCGTGGTTGCCAAACCTCTGGATGCAGAGCAGGTCGCCGCCCTGGTTGAACTGATCAAGAACCCGCCCGCTGGCGAAGAAGACTTTCTGAAAGAGCTGTTATCCTCCCGAATTCCACCAGGTGTTGATGAAGCGGCTTATGTCAAAGCCGGTTTCCTCACCGCCATCGCCAAGGGCGAAGCCCATTCTCCCATCCTGACCGCCGCACAAGCCGTTGAGCTGCTGGGCACCATGCAGGGTGGTTACAACATTCAGCCGATGATCGACCTGCTGGACCATGCCACTCTGGCCCCTCTTGCTGCCAAGGGGCTGTCTCACACCCTGCTGATGTTTGACTCCTTCCACGACGTGGAAGAGAAGGCCAAGGCGGGCAATGCTCACGCCAAGCAGGTGATGCAATCCTGGGCCGATGCCGAGTGGTTCCTCTCTCGCCCCGAGCTGGCCGAGAAGATCACTGTGACCGTGTTCAAGGTGACCGGTGAAACCAACACCGATGACTTGTCCCCTGCGCCGGACGCCTGGTCCCGTCCCGATATTCCGCTCCATGCCCTGGCCATGCTGAAAAACGCCCGTCCCGGCATCACTCCGGACAACGACGGCACAGTCGGCCCCATCAAGACCATAGATGCCCTGAAAGAGAAGGGGTTCCCGCTGGCGTATGTCGGCGACGTGGTCGGTACCGGCTCTTCCCGCAAATCTGCCACCAACTCTGTGCTCTGGTTCATGGGTGACGACATTCCGTTCGTGCCGAACAAGCGCGCCGGCGGTGTCTGTCTCGGCGGCAAGATTGCCCCAATCTTCTTCAACACTATGGAAGATGCGGGCGCCCTGCCCATCGAAGTGGACGTCTCCAAGCTGGAGATGGGCGATGTCATCGACATCTACCCCTTTGCCGGCAAGATCTGCAAGCACGGCACCGATCAGGTGCTTGCCCAGTTTGAACTGAAAACCGAGGTGCTGATCGACGAAGTGCGCGCCGGTGGCCGTATTCCGCTGATCATAGGTCGTGGCCTGACCGACAAGGCCCGCGAAGCAATGGGTCTGCCGTTCTCCACCGTATTCCGTCGTCCTGTGCCTGTGGCCGATACCGGCAAGGGTTACACCCTGGCCCAGAAGATGGTGGGCAAGGCGTGTGGCGTGCAGGGCATTCGCCCCGGTACCTACTGCGAGCCCAGAATGACCACGGTCGGCTCCCAGGACACCACGGGCCCCATGACCCGCGATGAGCTCAAAGACCTGGCCTGCCTCGGCTTCTCCGCCGATCTGACCATGCAGTCCTTCTGCCACACAGCTGCCTATCCCAAGCCCATCGACGTGCAGACTCACCACACTCTGCCGGACTTCATCATGAATCGCGGTGGTGTGAGCTTGCGTCCGGGTGATGGCGTCATCCACTCCTGGCTGAACCGCATGTTGCTGCCGGATACCGTAGGTACCGGTGGTGACTCCCACACCCGTTTCCCCATCGGTATCTCCTTCCCGGCGGGCTCCGGTCTGGTGGCCTTTGCCGCCGCGACCGGCGTGATGCCGCTGGACATGCCGGAATCCGTGCTGGTGCGTTTCAAGGGCGAGTTGCAACCGGGCATCACCTTGCGTGACCTGGTTCATGCCATCCCTTATGCCGCCATCCAGAAAGGGCTGCTGACCGTCGAGAAAGCGGGCAAGAAGAACATCTTCTCCGGCCGTATCCTCGAGATCGAAGGTCTGCCGACTCTGAAGGTGGAGCAGGCGTTCGAGCTGGCTGACGCCAGCGCCGAGCGTTCCGCCGCCGGTTGCACCATCAAGCTGGATCAGGCGCCGATCACCGAGTACCTCAAGTCCAACATCGTCATGCTGAAATGGATGTTGTCCGAAGGCTACGGCGACCCGCGCACCATCACCCGCCGTATCCGGGGGATGGAGGAGTGGCTGGCTAACCCTGTGTTGATGGAAGCGGACAAGGATGCCGAGTACGCCGAAATCATCGAGATCGATCTGGCTACCATCAAGGAGCCCATCCTGTGTGCGCCGAACGATCCGGACGATGCCCGTTTGCTGAGCGACGTGGCTGGCAGCAAGATCGACGAAGTCTTCATCGGTTCCTGCATGACCAACATCGGCCACTTCCGTGCCGCCGGCAAACTGCTCGAGAAGTATCAGGGCGAACTGCCGACTCGCATGTGGATCGCACCGCCCACCAAGATGGACAAGGATCAGCTGACCGAAGAGGGCTACTACGGCATTTTCGGTCGCGTCGGTGCTCGTATCGAGATCCCGGGTTGTTCCCTGTGCATGGGCAACCAGGCGCGCGTGGCGGAAGGGGCTTCTGTGGTCTCTACCTCCACTCGTAACTTCCCGAACCGTCTGGGCAAGGGTGCCAACGTCTACCTGGCCTCTGCCGAGCTGGCTGCCGTTGCCGCCATCCTTGGCAAGATCCCGACCGTTGCCGAGTATCTGCAGTACGCCAAGGCGCTCGATGCCACTGCGGCAGATACTTACCGCTACCTCAACTTCAACGAGATCGCCTCCTACACCAAGAAGGCCGATGCGGTGATCCTGCAGCAAGCGGTATAAGATTCCGGCATTCGCCGTCATCTGATGCAACAGAGCCCCGGCAGTGCCGGGGCTCTTTTTATTGGGTAACAGGGCTGCATACGATGCATACAGACACAAATATTTATTCAGGATAAGTGGTTCGGATGGCAAGCTGAGGTAAGCTGCACCCCTCCTTTTGTCCTGCATTGCCAGAAAGAAGAGAGGGGGATCCCCGCGACAGTCACTGCGGGAAAGCAGGGGGAAGGCCCGGTCAGCGCAGACTGGTGGGGCTTGTCGTCATAACCACATTGCCGTTTGCCTGATGCTCACCTGATTCGGGCTGGCGGGCCGTTTCTTTGGATGAATCGGTTATGCATTTTTTTTATATCGATCTCTCCCGCCGCTGGCTTCGGCTCTGCTGCGCTTTCATGGTGTTCATCCTGCCGCTGCTGGTGGGAGGATGGGCAACACACAAAAACTACATGCAGGAGCTGGAATTCGGTTCCGCCGCCGCCGCCCACAAGGCGATGACGCTCATGGAAAACATGCTGGATCACGCCGAGCGGGCCAATCGTCAGGTGCTGCCGCTGGTGGGCGCGCCTTGTGACGAGATAGATTTTCAGCTGCGTGAGCAGGTCGCACTGGTGCCTTTTGTTCGCTCGGTCAATCTGATCAAGGAGGGGATGCTGTACTGCACCTCCCTGTTTGGCTCCGTGCGTGAGGTCGATGATGCCAGCCCCTATATAGCGCGCAAGTTGCTGCTGATGCGTGGCAATCAGGTGCGGGCCAATCATCCCTTGCTGATAGTGCGCAGTGAGCAGGGAGGGCATGCGGCCTTGAGCGCCATCGATGGGGAATACCTGAGCGTCATGCTGACCCTGAGCCATCACGCCGGCAATCTCTTCATGCGGGTGGGCAGCACCTGGTTTGATGAAGCAGGCCACTATCTGGACAAGGCCCCCGACCTGCATACTCTGGCCAGAACCGAGCTGACTTCACCACATTACCCCTTCTCCATTCATGCCGGTTACGTGACCCTGGCTTACTGGCATTCGCTGTGGGATCACAAATCTCTGATCCTCTCTCTGCTGTGCGGTCTCTCGTTAGCCTTTGCACTGCTGGTATGGTGGCTGCTGGGCCGCCCGGGTTCCCCGGTCGGCGAGTTGCGCAGAGCGCTGCGGGCCAAGGAGTTTGAACCCTATCTGCAACCTCTGGTTACCACGAGTGACACCAGGTTGATGGGGGTGGAAGTGCTGATGCGCTGGCAGCATCCCAATTCAGGTCTTATCCGTCCCGACCTCTTTATTCCCCAGGCGGAGGAGTCCGGGCTGATAGTGCCCATGACGACCCTGATCATGAAGAAGGTGGCCCAGGTGTTGAGCCGGGAGCAGGCACGCCTGCCCGATGGCTTTCACATCAGTTTCAATATCAGCGCGGCCCACTGTCGCGACCTGGCTTTGCTGCAGGAGTGTCGCACTTTTCTGGCGCAGTTTGCCCCCGGCAAGATAGTGCTGGTGCTGGAGCTGACCGAACGTGAGCTGCTGGTAGTGGATCCGAATACCCTCTCCCTGTTCCGGCAACTGGATCAGATGGGGGTCAAGCTGGCCATCGATGACTTCGGAACGGGTCACTCCAGCCTCTTCTATCTGCAGCAGTTCCACGTGGATTATCTGAAGATCGACCAATCCTTTATCGGCCGTATCGGTACAGAGTCACTCTCCGAGCACATAGTGGCGAATGTCATCGACCTGGGCGCCAGACTGGGCTTGTTACTGATAGCGGAAGGGGTCGAGAGCGAATTGCAGGCCGCCTATCTGAGAGCCAAGGGAGTCGACTACCTGCAAGGCTACCTGTTTGGTCGCCCCATGCCGCTCCAGCACTTCTGTGACGATTTGCCACAGGGAGAGGCCTTGGCCGGCAGCTTGCCCGAGCTGGCGGATCCTCATCTGGGCTGAGCGGCTCATGCTGTTGTAATCCCTATTCTTTAGAACAACAGAGTATCGGATTCATGTTGCCCAAGCAGGGAATGGGCGCTTTGAGTGACGATACCAGAAGGGCGGAACAGGTTTTTTCCCCACGAGCAGACTCGCGCAGCGGTATTGCTCAAAAAAAGACCCTCCTTTGAATCAAAGGGGGGTCTTTGGCTCAGCAATCGGCTCCCGGACCAGTGCAGAGACTACTTATGGCTACTGGGAGGCTGATCCACGTGGTCAGGCGGAGAAACCACCGTCTATGGTCAGGCTGGCGCCTGTGATATAGCCCGCTTCGGGCCCCGCCAAGTAGGCGACGAAGCTGGCGATCTCCTCATCTTTGCCGTAACGGGCCAGTGCCATCATCCCCTTGAGCTGCGCCGCCGATTCCCCGTCAGCCGGGTTCATGTCGGTATCGACCGGGCCTGGCTGGACGTTGTTCACCGTGATGCCCTTAGGGCCCAAATCCCGTGCCAGGCCTTTGGTCAAACCGACCAGGGCTGACTTGCTCATGGCGTAGACGGAACCCCCCGCCATGGGAATGCGGTCTGCGTTGGTGCTGCCGATGTTGATGATGCGCCCCCCCTTGCCCATGTGGTGTGCTGCTTCCTGGCAGGCCACGAACACGCTGCGGATGTTGACGGCCAGGGTGCGATCGAGATCGTCCAGGGTCAGCTCTTCAATGTTGCCCCATACCAGCACCCCGGCGTTGTTGACCAGGATGTCCAGCCGACCAAAGGTGGTGACTGTCTGGCGGATGGCGTGCTGTACGGCGATGGCATCTGCACTGTCGGCACGGATGGCCAGCGCCTTGCCACCTGTAGCCGTGATGGTCGCGACTATCTCTTCTGCCTTGCTGGCCGAGGAGACATAAGTGAAGGCAACTGCGGCACCGTCGCGGGCGAGGCGTTTTACAATGGCGGCACCAATGCCGCGTGAACCACCCTGTACGAAGGCAACTTGTCCACTGAGGGATTTAACGGTCAACATCTGGTCTCTCCTGTCTGGTCATGAAGTCATGTCTGAGCGAGTTGGGAACTCAAGGGCATCCAATCCATCACCTGCAAGATGCGGCGTTGAATGAGCCTGTAAACAGTGTGATTGATTCCTTGAAATTGATTAAGTGGCTATTATTCCAATCTCTATTTCCTTCAGGGACTGAATCCGTGGCACTACAAGACCCGTTTCTGAGTGTCAGACACTTTGTCGCCGTGGCGCAGTCGGGCAGCTTTACCGTGGCGGCATTGGCGCTGGGGCTGACCGGCTCGGCGTTGAGCAAGAGCATAGTGCGGCTGGAGGCGCGACTGGGGGTCAAGCTGTTGCACAGAACAACCCGTCGGGTGAGTTTGACCCAGGAGGGGGAGGCGTATCTGGCCAGTTGTCTCCAGGCGATCAGAGTTTTGGAGGAGACAGAGAGCAGTTTTGCATCGGAAAAGCAGAGTCCGTCGGGTCGCGTTCGTATCGATCTTCCTTCTGCGTTCGGCCGCCGGCATGTACTGCCGATCCTGCTGGATCTGGCTGGCAGCCATCCGCAGCTGGATCTGTCGGTGACCTTCAATGAGCGCAAGGTCGATCTCATTGAGGCCAACATCGATCTGGTGGTGCGCATAGGTGCGCTGGAGGATCAGGCCGATCTCGTTGCGCGTCGGCTGGGAGAGCAGAAGCTGGTCATCTGCGGGGCCCCTTCCTATCTGGCACGACGCGGGGTTCCCCTGACCCCGGATGAGTTGTCACGGCACGACTGCATCATTGACTGGCGCTCTGGGCATCGCCATAGCTGGCTGCTCCGAAATGGCGCAGGCCGGACTGAGGCTTACGACATCCCGGTACGCTATGAAATGGGGGATGGTGAGGCTGTGTTGGCAGCGGCGCTGGCTGGTCTTGGCCTGGTTCAGGTGCCGACCTGGCTGGTCAACGAACAGCTGGATTCGGGAGCGCTGGTCTGTGTGCTTCATGACCAGTCCGGTGGCGAGATGCCGATCAATGTCATCTGGGCCAGGAGCCAGCACATGCAGCCCAAGCTGCGCGTAGTGGTCGATGCTTTGTTGCTGGCGGCGCAAAAGAGTGGCAGTGGTTTCCGGGCCCGCTGAATCTGTGTCGTCACTGTCCGGCAGTCACATGCGAGCCAGGGAGGCATCTTGTGCCCGCCAGGTGTCGTGACCTGTCAGCGCAGAGCCGGCAGCTCTCCTTATCCACCCCCGACTGTAGGGGCTTGTTTTTCATGCCTTGTGGTCCACTTTTCGGTAGAATTGCCGCTCATTTAGAAGTCAGATGAGGCGCGGTATGACGGTCAAGTTCCAGGCATTTCACAGCATCAAGGCGATCAACAATCGGGAGGTGCTGTTCAACTGGTCCAAGACCAACCCCCTCGGCGCCCTGGATCAGGTGTGGCGCCCGAAGAACCGCGACGAGCTGCAGGCGCTGCTGCGTGAATACCCGGAGCGCAAGCTGCGGCTGATCGGCTCAGGCCTCTCCTTCGAGCCCATTCACAGCGTCTATGCCGAGGGCAGTCAGGCGCTGCTGGTGGATTTGTACCTGCTGCGCGGCCAGCTGGCGAAAACCGCCGATACCGTCACCTATCAGGCGGGCACGCCGCTCGATACCATCTACGCCGATCTCATCGCCATGGAGCGGATGCTGCCGGCATCCCCGGGCGTCATCGGCATCCAGACGCTGGGCGGTGCGCTCAGCACAGGCACCCACGGCCAGGGGCTGCACCAGTCCGCCCTGTGCGATGCCGTGGAGGCGATGACTGTGATGCTGGCCAATGGCGACATCATCCGGGTCGATCGCACCGATCCGCGCTTCGGTGCCTTCGTAATGGGGATGGGCATGCTCGGCATATTGCTCGACGTGCGCCTTCGCACCGTGCCTAACCGCATCATGCGCTGCACCAAGTTCACCACCGACTATCCCTTCCTGCTCGAGCACAACGAGCGGCTCAATCGCGAGCACGGCTTCGTGAAGAGCTGGTGGTTCGCCTGGACCGGCGAGAGCCACATCTGGCTGGTGGATCCCGCTTCCGAGGAAGAGGTGGCCCGTTACCGTGCCGCCGGCAGCGAGCCGCTGCTGCTGGAGGGCGACATCGATGCCCGCATGAACGCCACCATAGATGCCACCCTGCAGAAAATGGCGAAAGACACCAAGGATGAGGCGCTGGCGGGGGAGCACTTCGAGACGGTGCGCCGCTTCAAGGATGCCTCCGATCTGGTGGGCAACGTCTACCAGATCCTCTGCAAGGGGATTCCGGCTCCCCAGATCAACTGCGAGGTGGCGGTGCCGCTGCACCGCATGAATGAGGCGCTGGAGACCCTGCAAGCGTGGCAGCAGGCCAACCCGGGCGTATTGCACTACCCCTTTATCCTGCGTTGTACCGGTCCCTCCGAGGCCTGGCTCAGCGCCGCCTACGATAAATCGGTCTGCTGGGTCGGTTTTCTGGTCTATCTGGCGGCGGACGGCACCTTCGTCAACGGCTCCATGGAGCAGATGCGGGAGTTGCAGCAACTGCTGGTGCCCCTCGGCGGCATTCCCCACTTCGGTAAGCATCTGGCGATGGATCTCTACGACTTCCCGGCCCTGCTGCCGCGCTGGAACGACTTCCTGGCCCTCAAGGGCGAGCTCGATCCCCATGGCCGCTTCGAGAACCGCTGGCTCAGCGATCTGTTCGCCAACCGGTAAGGATTGAACATGACCCATATGCAAGATACCCGCGCGCTCATCACCCTGCCGACCAAGGGGGAGTCATCGATATGACAGATATGCAAGACACCCGGATCCCCGTAACCCTGCTGACCGGTTTTCTCGGCAGCGGCAAGACCACATTGCTCAACTACTGGGTCAAGCAGCCGGAACTCGGTGAGTGCGCCGTGCTCATCAATGAGTTCGGCTCTGTGGGGCTGGATCACCATCTGGTGCAGCAGGTTGACGAGCAGGTGGTGCTGCTCGACTCCGGCTGCATCTGCTGCTCGGTGCAGGGTTCCCTGGTGGAAGCGCTGCAGGGGCTGTTCATGCGCGCCATCCAGCGCAAGATCAAGCCGTTCAAAAGGCTCATCATAGAAACAACCGGTCTGGCCGATCCGGCGCCCGTGCTTTTTACCCTGCGCGAAGAGGGCTTTATCGCCCAGCGCTACCGCTTCGATGGCACAGTGACAGTGGTGGATGCTGGCCATATCGAGCAGCAGCTGGCGGCTCAGTATGAAGCGGTGAAACAGGTGGCGCTGGCGGATCTGCTGGTGGTGAGCAAGGGGGATCTGGTGGATGGCGATCAGCTGGAGCGCGTCGAGGCCCAGCTGGCCGCCCTCAACCCGGCGGCCCCCATCGAGCGGGTCACCAACGGCGAGCTGTCGCCTGCGGTGCTGGAGAAGCTGGGTGCCTACAACGAGGCGGCGGGGCGCGACGTGCGCCAGCTGCTGGCCTGGCTGCGCACCGAATCCCCCAAGCAGGGGCTGGCCTCGCCGATGCAGCCGAAGATGAAGCCGTTCGCCGCCAAGGTGGGCACGGCCGCGCCGACCCACTTCGAGCACGGCAACATAGAGAGCTTCTCCCTGCGCATCGGTGAGCCGCTCAAGCCATCCCGCCTGCTGGCCGCCATCGATGCGGTGCAGGTCCAATATGGCGATGCCCTGCTGCGGCTCAAGGGGATCTTGCAGCTGGAGGGAGAGAGCCAGCCCGTGGTGATCCACGGCGTCCACGGCCAGCTCTATCCGCTGCAGGCATTGGGAGATTGGCCGGAGGGCAAGGCCCAGTCCCGGCTGGTGTTTATCGTGAAAAGTCAGGACAAGGCGGGGATAGAGCGGTTGTTCCTGGATACGCTCAAGGCCCCCGAGCCCAGTCTGGAAGAGCAGCTCAGAGCCATGCTCGGCCAGCCGGATGCCTGACAGGCTGATATGACCCGCTTTCGTGCGGGTCTTTTTTTATCTGAAGAGGAGGTGGCTGCTCATGCCCGATAGCACACACATGGTTACGCCTGCCCAACGCAAGTGGCTGCCGCCGCTGGCGGCGGTCGGCTTCTTCATGCAAACCCTGGATGGCACCATCCTCAATACGGCCCTGCCCAGCATGGCCGAAACCCTGGGGGAGAGCCCGCTGCAGATGCAGTCGGTGATCATCGCCTACATGCTGACGGTGGCGTTGCTCATTCCCGCATCTGGCTGGTTGGCGGACCGATTCGGCACTCGCCGTATTTATCTGGCGGCTATCCTGCTGTTTACCCTGGGGTCTCTGGCCTGCGCCGCCGCCAATACGCTGCCCATGCTGGTGGCCGCACGGGTGTTGCAGGGCATAGGCGGCGCCCTGCTGATGCCGGTGGGGCGCCTCGCCGTGCTGAGGGTCTACAGCAAGCACGAGCTGTTGCGGGTGATGTCGTTCGTCACCATCCCCGGCCTGGTGGGGCCCTTGATCGGCCCGGCACTGGGCGGCTGGCTGGTGGAGGTGGCGAGCTGGCACTGGGTGTTTCTCATCAACCTGCCGGTGGGGATACTCGGCTTTATCGCCAGCTGGCACTTCATGCCCGACCTGCGTCAAGGCACGGCAAAGTTCGACTGGCAGGGCTTCGTGCTGTTCAGCGCCGGCATGGTGCTGGTGTCGGTGGGCTTGCAGGGGCTGGGTGAGCACAGCATCTCCACTGGTTGGGCGCTGTTTGCGTTGCTGTCCGGCCTGGCCGCCATGGCGAGCTACTGGCTCTATGCCGCCAATGCCGAGCAACCGCTGTTCAGTCTGGCGCTGTTCAAGACATCCACCTTCGCCATCGGTGTCTGGGGCAACCTGTTTGCCCGCCTCGGCAGCGGCGCCATGCCCTTCCTCACGCCGCTCTTTCTGCAACTGGGGCTGGGGTTCTCGCCGAGCAAGGCGGGGATGACCATGATCCCCACTGTACTCGGCGCCATGCTGACCAAGACGCTGGTGAACAAGCTGATTCCGCTCATCGGTTATCGCCGCATCCTGATCGGCAACACCCTGGCACTGGGGGCCATGATCGCCAGTTTTGCCCTCATCGATAACCAGCTTCCCTATGGGGTGCTGCTGGGCTGGCTGATGGTGTTTGGCGCCATCAACTCATTGCAGTTTTCCGCCATGAATACCCTGACCCTGCAGGATTTGAGCCCGGAACATGCCAGTAGCGGCAATGGACTGCTGTCTGTGGTGATGCAGCTCTCCATGAGCTTGGGGGTCGCCATCGCCGCCAGCCTGCTGGGGCTCTTCTCCGCCGGTTCGTCAGCCTCGGGTGGGCAGTGGCTGGCCGGTTTCCACCTCACCTATTTGTGCATCGGTCTCATGTCCATGCTGGCGGCTCTCATCTTTGCCCAACTGGCAAGCGACAAGGCGTGATCCGGTCGCTGTCGTCAGCAATCAGGCTTGAATCGTGGTGAGATAGCTGACCTGGCAGGGTAACTGGGCCAGCACTCGGGGCAGATGCTCGGTCGCCAGGATAAAGGTCTGCTCCGGGTGGCCCGGCGTCCAGGTGAAGGCATCATGGGTCAACAGGGCAGAGTCCACCAGCAAGGGAATATCAGCCCTCGGCAGGAAGGGGCAGACGGCTCCCGGCAGGCAGCCAATCTCTGCCTGCATTTCCTCGGCGGTGCAGATAGACGGCTTGGCACCGAGCGCGGCCTTGACCGCCTTGTTGTCGAGTCGCCCCCCTTGATGGGTCAGCAGCAGGGCGAAGCGGCCATCCTTGAATTTGAGAAACAAGGTCTTGCTGAACACCGCCTGCCAGCCAAAGCGGGCCCTGACTCTTTCATCGGTGGCGTAGTCGAGGATGGGTTCGTGCTGATAGCGCTGGTGAGGCAATTGGGCCAGTAGCTGGTAGTTGAAGTCGTGAATGGTATCGAGCGGCATGGGGGTCTCCTGTGGCGAGCCCGATCCTGCCAGCCATGGGGGGTCGGGCCCAATCACACTTTCTTATGGCGGATAAGCCGCCTTGCAAGATGCAACAAGGGCACCCTAGGGCTGTCTCTTGATCACATCTGTTGATGCTCAAGAGACAGTGCCAGTTCATAGCCTTCAAGGAGGGTCTGTAACCTAAACCAGCCCTCCCATAACACCGCTATCGAGGCTCGCCCCGTTCTCTTG
>NZ_JAACFY010000019.1:0-97493 GCF_029237305.1 Aeromonas sp. 2MA4
CTACCGACTGAGCTAACGACCCATCTAAATCATTTTTTTTACAAACTGGTGGTCGTTACTGGGATCGAACCAGTGACCCCCTCCTTGTAAGGGAGGTGCTCTCCCAGCTGAGCTAAACGACCTGGGATTCTGGAAATGATGGTGGGTCGTGCTGGATTCGAACCAGCGACCAATTGATTAAAAGTCAACTGCTCTACCGACTGAGCTAACGACCCATCTAAATCATTTTTTTTACAAACTGGTGGTCGTTACTGGGATCGAACCAGTGACCCCCTCCTTGTAAGGGAGGTGCTCTCCCAGCTGAGCTAAACGACCTGGGAATTCTGGAAATGATGGTGGGTCGTGCTGGATTCGAACCAGCGACCAATTGATTAAAAGTCAACTGCTCTACCGACTGAGCTAACGACCCATCTAAATCATTTTTTTACAAACTGGTGGTCGTTACTGGGATCGAACCAGTGACCCCCTCCTTGTAAGGGAGGTGCTCTCCCAGCTGAGCTAAACGACCTGGGAATGCTTGTTGCCAAACTGGTGGGTCGTGCTGGGTTCGAACCAGCGACCAATTGATTAAGAGTCAACTGCTCTACCAACTGAGCTAACGACCCCCACCTTTGCCTGGCACTGTTCGCCTTCGGCAAACAGTTTCAACTCTACTCACAAAACTGGTGGTCGTTACTGGGATCGAACCAGTGACCCCCTCCTTGTAAGGGAGGTGCTCTCCCAGCTGAGCTAAACGACCTGGGAATTCTGTCTCCACCTAGTGGAGAAATGGTGGGTCGTGCTGGATTCGAACCAGCGACCAATTGATTAAAAGTCAACTGCTCTACCGACTGAGCTAACGACCCTCACCACGACCAGGACCGGCTGCAATACTGCTCCGGCTCTGACGGCGGCCTATATTACGGATTTATCATCCTGGCGCAATAGAAAATTCTTAAATTAAATCTGTTTGTTCACTGCGCATACAAAGCAGGGCCGTATTTACAAGATTGTTACGAAAACAGTGACCTACGGCAATGTTACAACTTGCTCAGACTCTGCTTGGCCAATTGGGCCGGCGAGGTATTGGGGTAGCCCTTGATCACCTGCTCATAGAAGGTTTTGGCTTCCGCTTTCTTGCCATCGAGTTGTGCCAGCATACCCAGTTTCAGCAGGGCATCGGCCCGCTTGGGAGACTTGCTGAACTTGTTCGCTACCGTGGAGAACTGCGCCGCGGCACCGGTCCTGTCCCCCTTGTTGAACAGCAGTTGACCGAGCCAGTAGTGGGCATTCGGCACATAGCTCGAACTCGGGTACTGCTTGATGAACCCTTCGAAGGCGGGAATGGCCTTGTCGTAGTTTTTGTCCTTGAGCACCATGTTCACGGCCGCATCGTAGGCCTGGTTCTCATCCAGATTGGCAGAGTAGTTTGCCGCAGGGGCTGCACTCGCACCGGCCGCAGGCGTGGCGGGGGCAGCAGCAGGCTTGCTGTTGGCCACCTTGTCCAGCTCTTGATAGAGCTGACGCTGACGCTCTTGCGACTGTTCCATCTGGTAGGTTTGCTGCTCCAGCTGGCCACGCAGTTCAGAGACCTCCCCTTGCAGGGAATCCACCTGTTGCTGCAATTCGGCCTGCAGACGCAGACGGGCATTGAGGGTGCGTTCCAGCAAGGCAACCCTGTCTTCCAGGCTGCCTGTGGGCATGATGGCGCCATTGTTGCCGCTGAGGGCCACGCCACCACCGCCATTGCCACTGAGGTCGCTCACAGGCGCAGCCGCCTGAGCACTCAGTGCAAATAAGACGGCCATCACAATAGTCGCTTGCTTATACACGAGCTTCATTCGGAATAAACCTTAGCGTTTAGTGCAAATAAAACGGCCATCGAAATGGCCGCTTGCTTATATACGAATTAAATTCGGATCAAACCTTAGTAAACCAGAACCGCACGGCGGTTTTTGGCAAAGGCATCCTCGGTGTGAGACAGATCCAGCGGCTTCTCTTCGCCATAGCTGACGATGGAGAGCTGCTCAGCCTGCACACCCAGGGTTTGCAGATACTTGGCAACAGCCTTGGCACGACGCTCGCCCAACGCGATGTTGTATTCCGGAGTACCGCGCTCATCGGCGTGGCCTTCGATCAACACCTTGACGGACGGACGCTCACGCAGGTAGCTGGCGTGTGCATCCAGCAGGTCGGCGTACTGACCCTGAATGTCATAACCATCAAACGGGAAGTAGATCACATTGTCACGTTGCAGTGCTTCAAACTTCTGACGCATCTGCTCTTCCGGGGACAACATACCGTTGGCGCCACCGGTTTGTACACCGCCCATGCCGTCGGTCATACCTGACTCGGCGCCAGCGGCGTCAGAATCAGAAGAGGAGCTACAAGCGGCCAGGGTGAACAGTGGCAGTGCGATGGCCAAACCCTTGAGCAGTTTATTGAGTTGCATGCTATTTCCTTAAACCTTTATAACAAAACAAAAAACAATCGAATTTTTATCAATTCAAAAAGGGCGACCAAGCTGGTGCACGAATTTCACCGCTACTGGTCGGAAGGACCGCCTTGAAACGACCATCGGTCGATACCAACGCCAGGCTCTTGCGACCTTGATAGATGGTGGCATAAATGATCATGCTGCCATTGGGAGCCACACTTGGCGACTCATCCAGAGCACTCTGGGTCAATACCAACATTGCTCCGCTTTCCATATCTTGACGAGCGATGCGATATTGTCCCTGAACCCGGGTCACCATCACCATGGACTTGCCGTCCGGCGTGACAGAGGCACCCTGGTTGGATTCTCCTTCCCAGGTCATCCGGCGAGTGACGCCAGTCGCCAAATTTACGCTATAAATCTGGGGTTTGCCACCACGTTCAGAGGTGAAAATCAAAGTTTGCCCGTCAGGCATCCAGGCCGGTTCAGTATCGATCACCCGGGTATTTGTCACCCTTGTCAGCTGCTTGCTTGCAACATCAATGACATAGATATCGGGCTGACCATCTTTGGACAGCACGATAGCCAATCGACGACCATCAGGAGACCACTTTGGCGCCCCGTTGATGCCGCGGAAACTGGAGATCAGGCTGCGCTGCTGGTTGTAGATGTCCTGCACATAGATTTCAGACTTCTGGTTCTCGAAACTCACGTAAGCCAGCTTGCTGCCATCCGGCGACCAGGCTGGCGACATCAGCGGCTCACGGGAGCGCAGCAGTGTTTTCTCGTTGTAACCGTCGTAATCGGCAATGCGCAGCTGATACGGGAATTGGGTACCATGCTCTATGGAGACATAGGCAATCCGCGTCAGGAAGGCACCACGCTCGCCCGTCAGACGCTCATAGACGATGTCGGAGATACGGTGAGCAAACTGGCGCATCTGGGCACCCGGTATGGTCGCCATCCGGCTATCCAGGATGTAACCGTTGCTCTCCCCGCCCTGAGTCTTGGCCAGCTGGCCCTTCAGTACGTCGACCAGCTCGAAGTTGATCTTGTAAGTACCGTCGCCGACCGCAGCAATGGAACCGACCACGACGGCCTCAACCCCCTGGGACGCCCAGGGTGCGAAGTTGATCTCGCCACTTGAGCTAGGGGTTTGCGGCATCTGGCCACGTGCCAGCGGTTTGAACTTGCCACTGCGCATCAGGTCGTTGGAGACCACTTCCGCGATATCCTGCGGCAACTGGCCATTGCCTTCCCACTTGAAGGGGGCAATGGCAATGGGTCGCGCACTGTCGATACCGCCAGTGATAACGATGTCCAAGGCCGCCTGAGCACTCTGGCTCAGCAACAAGCAGCCAACCAAAGCAAAAAACACTTTTCTTATCATGGCTTAAACTCTCAGTTCCAATTTGAGACTCAGTTCTCTGATCAACAACCCTTGCCAATCAAAGCAGAAACACTTTCTTAAATCATTGGCGCTAGCTGAAGGCGCAGATCCTTCATCAACTCGAACGCTGCCGGATCTTTCGGCACCGGCAACTGGTTTGCCTTCAATACGGCCGCTTTGCCGGAACGACATACTGCCGGGTCACCCTGGCCGTTATCTACCGAGATGACAAAACCAGTGCTGGCAAGCCGTACGCCGATAGTACATGTTTTGCCCCGCATGGTGGGGTCCAAAATCATATAACGCTCAACAGTGGCCTTGATGAGAGACGCATATTTGTCGACCTCACCTTGCGCTGCTGCCGATGCCGCCTGACTGCGAGCATTGGCCTCAGCCGCCAGCTGCTGCTGCATCATGTCTTCCATCTCTTTTTGCAACTTGGCTTGCTCGGCTGCTTTACGCTTGCGCTCGGCCGCTATCTTGGCCTGCTTGTCGGCTTCAGCCTTGGCTTTCTTCTCTGCGTCAGCTTTTGCCTTCTTGGCAGCTTCTTCCTTGGCCTCCTTGGCTTTCTTGTCCGCTTCCGCCTTGGCCTTTTTCTCGGCCTCTGCTTTGGCTTTCTTGTCCGCTTCGGCCTTGGCTTTCTGCTCGGCTTCCTGCTTGGCCTTCTTGTCCGCTTCTGCTTTCTTGGCAGCCTCAGCCTTGGCTTGCTTCTCCTCGGCCTCTTTCTTCTCTTGTTCCTTTTTCTTCTTCAGCGCCAGCGCCTTGCTCTCGGCTTCTGCCGCCTTGCGTTCAGCCTCGGCTTGCTTGGTTTTCTGCTCTTCCAGCTTGCGGGTTTCCTCGGCTTTCTGCGCCTTCTCTTCCGCCAGCTTCTGCTCGGCGACTTTTTTCTGCTTCTCAGCCTCGGCCTTGCGGGTCGCCTCTTCGGCTTCCTTGCGCTTGGTCTCGGCGATACGCAGCCGCTCCTGCTGCTGGGCCAGCTCACGCTTGGCGAGGTCCGTGTCTTCCTTATCCTGCTCTTTCTCTACCTTCTGGGGCTTGGGCTGAGACTTCTGCTGCTGGATCTGCTTGGCCTGTTCGTTGAGGAAGTTCTCGTCAAGCATGACGGCATTGATGATCTGCCCCTTGGACTCTGGCCGCTTCGGTTTGCTGAAGTCGACCCCGACCAGCAAAATGATGCCGACGATCAGGTGCAGCAGCAGCGACGCGATGAGATAACCGGAAATACCACGCTTCACATCCATCTCCGTCAGTTCACCGGATCTGTCATCAGGCCAACCTGAGGCACGCCCGCATTCTTGAGGGCCACCATCAGCAGTATCACCTCTTCGTAGCGCACGGACTTGTCACCCGCCACCACGACGGGGGCGTTCTGGTTGATGGCCAGATAGCCCATGGCCTTTTCGGTGATGTATTGCTGCATCGCCTCGGGCGTCCCGGCCGGCACCGGCTCATCGTCGGCCTCACCGGCCTTGATGACGTACTCGCCTTCGGTATTGACGCTGACAATGAAGGGGGGCTTGGCATCTTCCGGCAACTGCTCGGATTCTGCTTGCGGCAGGTCAACCTTGACCCCTTGCGTGATCACCGGCGTCACCGCCATGAAGATGATAAGCAGCACCAGCATGACGTCGATATAGGGAACCACGTTGATCTCGCACACCTTCTTGCGCCGGATCCGCTGATAGGTTTGCATTACTGATCACCCTGCTGCTGTGCAATTTGACGGTTCAGTATGGTGGTGAACTCGTCCATGAAGTTGGCGTAGGCGTTCTCCAGCTTCTCTACCTTGTTGGTAAACCGGTTATAGAAAATAACCGCAGGAATGGCGGCAAACAGGCCCATGGCGGTCGCGATCAGCGCTTCCGCGATACCTGGAGCCACCATCTGCAAAGTAGCCTGCTGTACCTGGCCCAGGGCGATAAAGGCGTTCATGATGCCCCATACGGTACCAAACAGGCCGATATAGGGGCTGATGGAGCCGACGGTTGCCAGCACTGGCAGGTTGGATTCCAGCTCGTCCACCGCGCGGGAAAGCGATACCCGCATGGCACGATAGGTACCGTCCATCACCGCATCCTGGCCACGGGCGCCCGCCTTGAGCAGGCGAGCATACTCCTTGAAGCCGGAATAGAAGATGTCTTCCATGCCTTCGATATCATCGCGGCGGGAGGAAGACTCCTGATAGAGGCGGTTGAGATCGACCCCGGACCAGAAGCGGTCTTCAAACTGCTCGGATGCCAGATTGGCCGCCTTGATGACCTTGGAGCGTTGAAAGATCAGCGCCCAGGAGACAACCGACATCCCCATCAGGGTCATCATGACCAGTTTTACCAACAGGCTGGCTTGCCAAAACAGGCCAATAAACGAAATTTCAGCGTGCACTTAACAGCACTCCCTTCACATTTTCTGGTATTGCAACAGGTTTCATATGCGGATGACTGACACAGGCTATCTGTACCATGGCCTGGGTGATCAGTCGTCCATCAGCCGCCAGGATCTGCTGTGAGAAGCGCATGGATGCACGTTTCACTTCAGTCACTTGCGTTATTACGGTCAACAATTCATTAAAACGGGCCGCCGAGCGGAAATCGATCTCTGTTCGACTCACCACAAACGCGAATCCGGCTTGCAGCAAGACATCCTGTTCGATGCCGCCGCTGCGCAGAAACTCGGTGCGAGCACGTTCCATAAACTTGAGATAATTGGCGTTGTAGACGATGCCCCCGGCGTCAGTGTCTTCGTAGTAGACACGTACCGGAAACTCAGAGACTTCCCCCATAAAAATCTGTGATCCATTCGACAGTCAGATGGGGGGCTATCATAGCGCAGGGCTGAATAGGAAAGAAGCAGGGGGAGACAGGGAAATCCTGCCTCCCCCCGTTTTTTATGAAAGGAAATAGCCTTGGGTCAACCAGAGCCCATACAACAAACTGGGCAAGGCGAGCCAGGGGCAAAACAGCACTCGGCCAATGAGGCTGCGGGGATGAAATCCCAGCCCGTGCATGACGCCGCAACAGACCGCCCACATCAGCCAGGGAGCGAGCAACAGCCCATGCTCACTGGTGTTGGCGGCCACCAGGTTGGGGGCCTGTAAAATAGCGACGGCCAACAGGGCCGCCGCTACCAACATCAACCCCTGCCAGGGTTGGCGCTCCAGAGGAGCGGCCAACCGGGCGAGCCGATCACTTGTCTTCATCGATCTGACGATCCATGTTCTCGCTGTGTTCCAGCCAGAGCGCATTGATGATGCCAAATGAACACGCCAGCAACAGACCCAGGATCCAGGTGAAATACCACATATCAGGGCACCTTCTTAGTAGAGCGATTGTTGGTTGTCTTCGATGTGCTTGCTGGTCACCCGACCAAACATCTTGACGTAGGTCCAGATGGTATAAGCCAGCACAATCGGTACCAAGATAGCTGCCGCCACCGTCATCACCTTCAGGGTGTTGAACGATGCGGTGGCATCCCACATGGTCAGGCTCAGTGACGGCTCGAGGCTCGAGGGCATCACGAACGGGAACATGGAGAAGCCTGCGGTCAGGATTACGCCGGCAACCGCCAATGAAGAACAGGTAAACGCCACCCAGCCTTTATTCAGCTTGGCAAACAGCGCAGTGAGCAGGCTCATGGAGAGGCCAAGTAACGGCGCGGCTATCATCCAGGGATAGAGGGCATAGTTGTTCATCCAGGCACCGGCCTGGCGCACCACTTCCTTGTTCATGGGATTGGAGACCGCATCGGTCGCAGCCGCCTTGACGACCACGTAGCCGTCCATGCCACTCACCCACCAGCCAGCCAGGCCGAACAGTACCAGAGTCAGCAGGGAGCAGATCATGGCAGCAGTGCGGGAACGCGCCAGCACCTCACCATCGGTCTTCATCATCAGCCAGGTCGCACCCTGAGTGACCAGCATGAACAGACTCACCAGACCGGCCAGAATGCCGAACGGATTGAGCAGGCCGAAGAAGTTGCCGTGATAGGTCAGCATCATGAACTGGTTGAATTCGAACGGCACGCCCTGCAGCAGGTTGCCAAAGGCCACCCCGAACACTATGGGGGGAACCGCACTACCAGCGAACAGTGCCCAGTCCCAGTTGCTGCGCCACTTGGCGTCTTCACGCAGGGAGCGATACTTGAAACCGACCGGACGGAAGAAGAGCGCCATCAGGGTCAGGATCATGGCGATGTAGAAGCCCGAGAAGGCCGCCGCATAGACCATGGGCCAGGCCGCGAACAGGGCACCGCCCGCCGTGACCAGCCATACCTGGTTGCCTTCCCAGTGCGGGCCCATGGTGTTGAGCATCACCCGACGCTCCACATCCTTCTTGCCGACGAAGGGGAGCAGTGCGCCCACCCCCATATCGAAACCGTCGGTGATGGCGAAGCCGATCAGCAAGACGCCAACCAGTACCCACCAGACCAGACGCAACATTTCGTAATCAAACATGGGTTACTCTCCTTATACCTTGCTCTGTTCGAAGTGGTACTTGCCCGTCTTCAGGCTGCTTGGGCCCAGACGCGCATACTTGAACATCAGGTACATCTCGATGATCAGCAGTACGGTATAGAACAGGAAGATCCCGATCAGGGAGAACCAGATCTCGGACGCAGGCACGTTGGATGCAGAGAGCGAGGTCGGCAGCACTTCGGCTATGGTCCAGGGTTGACGGCCATACTCGGCGACAAACCAGCCCGCCTCGATGGCGATCCAAGGCAGCGGAATACCCCACAGCAGGGCTTTGAGCAGCCACTTTCGCTCACCGATACGGTGACGAGCACTGTCATAGAAGGCCAGACCGATCAGTACCAGCATCAGCATGCCGCAGGCAACCATGATGCGGAAAGCGAAGAACAGCGGCAGAACCTGCGGGATGGAGTCATCCACGGCGGCCTTGATCTGTTCGTCGGTCGCGTCTGTCACATTGCTGGTGTAACGCTTGAGCAGCAGACCGTAGCCGAGATCCTGTTTCACTTCATCGAAGCGTGCCAGGGTATCTTCGGACTTGTCGCCGGATTGCAGCTTGGTCAGCAGATCGTAAGCGTTCATGCCGTTACGCACACGCAGCTCGTGCTCGCTCTTCAGATCCTTGAGGCCGGTCACCTGGCCGTCCAGAGAGCGGGTAGCAATGATGCCGAGCGCATAGGGGATCTTGATGGCGTAATCGGTACGCATCTCTTCCTGATTCGGAATGCCGAACAGGGTAAATGCAGCCGGTGCAGGTTCTGTGTCCCACTCGGCTTCGATGGCCGCCAACTTCACCTTCTGCACTTCACCTGTCTCGTAGCCGGACTCGTCACCCAGGATCAGCACAGAGAGGATGGAGGCCATACCGAAGGCAGCTGCGATGGCGAAGGAGCGACGGGCGAAGGCCACATCACGATTCTTCAGCAGGTAGTAAGAAGAGATACCCAGCACGAACATGGCGCCCGTGGTGTAGCCAGCCGCGACCGTATGGACAAACTTGACCTGAGCGACCGGGTTGAAGACCAACTCGGCGAAGCTCACCATCTCCATCCGCATGGACTCGAAGTTGAACTCGGCACCGACCGGGTTCTGCATCCAGCCGTTGGCCACCAGGATCCAGAGGGCGGAAAGGTTGGTCCCCAGCGCCATCAACCAGGTTGCAGCCAGATGCTGACGCTTGGTCAGGCGGTCCCAACCAAAGAAGAACATGCCGACAAAGGTGGATTCCAGGAAGAACGCCATCAGCCCTTCGATGGCCAGCGGGGCCCCGAAGATATCACCGACATAGTGGGAGTAGTAGGCCCAGTTGGTACCGAACTGAAACTCCATGGTCAGCCCTGTGGTAACCCCGAGGGCGAAGTTAATACCAAACAACTTGCCCCAGAACTTGGTCATGTCCCGGTAGACAGTGTTGTTGGTCATCACATAGACAGATTCCATGATCGCCAGAATGAAGGCCATTCCGAGCGTCAGGGGCACAAACAGGAAGTGATAAAGGGCCGTCGCAGCAAATTGGAACCGCGATAGGTCTACCACATGCTCAGCAATCATGATGTTTCCTCACCGATTATTGGCACGGCTATTTTAAGTTTTAAGGACAAAGCTTCCGTTGGAAGTCCCCGAATGATCGGTCATGTTCCAGTTTGCACTGACGACCGGTTTCGACTGCTACCAGCATTAACAACAAGGCAATATCGAGGAACAAAAAAAGCTAATGTTTAACAATTGCAAAACAATCTAGCTTGCTTTATTCCTGCCCATAATGACCGGTGTTTTATATCACCTTTATTTGATTGAAATCAATGTAAAACCACCATGAATACATGCCTTTTAAAGGCATTTTCACGCTCAATTCCATTTAATTTGGAGAGCTGTGTCACAAAAAACTGAAAATCACAAATCATTGATTTAAATCAATTTTATTATCTCGATCAATAAGTGGCAGTTCTGTTAAAAAATGACTTCCAACGTGAATTTCATTATGTTTCCCCCGCCTGCCAGCGCTGCCAACCAACTCAATTTAAAACCAGTAAAAACGCATTTTCATGCTAATTGAACAGACCAGATAAATGATTAGTTAATCTAATCTGACATGCTCAATTTTTCTTGTTTGTCCGAGTCAGACAGAGCCCCTACAATGCGCCTCGCAGTGAGGGCATCCCCTTGGATACAGGCCGGTCAATCCGGGTTCCCGGCACGTATTCGATGAACATTTCGAACCTGTCTATTGGAATTTAAGATGAAAAAGTTTGTTGCTAAAACCATCCGTTACTACAAGCTTTCGTTCGTTCAGCTCTATCAAATGAACCGACTCTGAGGCCTCGCGACGGCTCCTCTGTTTTTTCCGGTCTGTGTCCAGACGCACTCACTGTCTGTGAACATCCATCCTGAATTGTCTTTGCCCACCGCCTGTGCCGTGGGCTTTTTTATGTCCGGATAACAAAAAACCGCCCTTGATGGCGGTTTTTTTGTTCAAACAGCTGTTTTCACCTTTCATCTGGCCGTTGCAGGCCAAAATGTGCATAAGCTCTTGGTGTCGCCATCCGCCCTCTGGGTGTACGTTGCAGGTAGCCCTGCTGGATCAAATAAGGTTCCAGTACATCCTCGATAGTATCTTTTTCTTCACCTATGGCAGCCGCCAGGTTATCGAGACCCACAGGGCCCCCCATAAACTTGTCTATGACAGCCAACAATAGCTTGCGGTCCATGAAGTCGAAACCTTCATTGTCCACGTCCAGCATGTCCATGGCACGGGCCGCTATGGGTCCATCGATCCGGCCATCAGACTTGACCTGGGCAAAGTCGCGCACCCGGCGCAACAAGCGGTTAGCAATACGCGGCGTACCGCGAGAGCGACGGGCCAACTCCAGGGCGCCGTCACCTGTCATCTCCAGTCCCAGACAGCGGGCACTGCGAGAGACGATATCGGTCAGATCCTTGACGTTGTAAAACTCCAGCCGCTGGACGATGCCGAAACGATCCCGCAGCGGGCTGGTCAGGGAGCCGGCCCGGGTGGTGGCCCCGATCAGAGTAAAGGGTGGCAAGTCGAGCTTGATGGAGCGAGCGGCAGGGCCCTCCCCTATCATGATGTCGAGCTGGTAATCCTCCATCGCCGGATAGAGTACCTCCTCCACCACAGGGCTGAGACGGTGGATCTCATCGATGAACAAGACGTCGTTCGGTTCGAGGTTGGTGAGCAGAGCCGCCAGATCACCGGCTTTCTCCAGCACAGGGCCCGAGGTGGTCTTGATGTTGACCCCCATCTCGTTGGCGACTATGTTCGCAAGCGTTGTCTTGCCCAGACCCGGCGGGCCGAAGATCAACAGGTGATCGAGTGCCTCACCACGCTGGCGGGCCGCCTCGATGAAGATCTCCATCTGCTCGCAGACGGGATCCTGACCTGTGTAATCGGCCAGCATCTTTGGCCGTATGGCCCTATCGATGATCTCATCCTCACGCACGCCAGTGGCGGAAATGAGACGGTCCGCTTCAATCATTGCCTACCTCACACCAGACTACGCAGGGATTCACGGATGATATCTTCAACCGACATTCCCTCTTTGGCTATCTTGCTGACGATCTGGCTGGCCTGCTGCGGCTTGTAGCCAAGCGCCACCAGTGCACTGGCCGCCTCTTCGCTCGAATCCGGGGCACGCAGGACGCTCTCCCTGGCTGGCAGGCTGATCTCGGCCGGCGAGAAGAGATCGTGGCTGACCCAGCCCTTGAGCCTGTCCTTCATCTCCACCACCAGCCGCTCGGCGGTCTTCTTGCCCACGCCTGGCAACTTGATCAGGGAGCTTATCTCCTCACGCTCGACACTCAGCACAAACTGGGTGGCGGTCATGCCGGAGAGAATGGCCAGCGCCAGCTTGGGGCCGACGCCATTGGTTTTGATCAGCTCGCGAAACAGCGCCCGCTCCTGCTTGTGATTGAAGCCATACAGCAGCTGGGCATCTTCACGCACCACGAAGTGAGTGTGGATGGTCACTTCCTTGCCGATCTCGGGCAGATCATAGAAGCAGCTCATGGGCATCTGTACTTCATAACCCAGGCCCCCGACTTCCAGCAGCACCTCGGGGGGTTGTTTCTCAATGACTACGCCTCTCAAGCGACCAATCACGGCTCTCTCCTCGCCAAACCATCTATCTGTAAATTGGGTCATAGCATAAAGAATAACTGGATAAGTATCCAGCATAGGGCGGTGACGGATGACAGAGGATTCTCGGCATTCTGGCGCTTTCGGAGCCATGCTTGGATCGGATCTGGGCAGTAACTTTATTTTCCACCGGGAATGGCGAATCTTGGCCATTGATAGAACACTGAATTGGGTTTGTTCGGAACCAGGGAAGGTCCTGCATCATGAAAATTGTCACTACATCGAATCTTGGGCTGACTATCCTGCTCGGTTGCACACTGGGCATGGGCGCGATCGGCTGGTATGGCAGCCAGCGGCTAGCCGACTTGCTCTCCTATGTATTGGGCGCCGCCTGGCAAACCGCCGATGGCGCCATGGAGGGATCCATCGAGCTGGGCAACCAGTCTCTGTATATCCAGAAAATGCTCAGAGGCATGCCCCTTGACGAGCCCGAGCTGCAGCGAGCCAAACAGGCAGCCACCGAGGCCCTGCAACGGGTTGAGGAAGGCAAGCTCATCGATACGACGGCTATCAGTACCATGAACCAGCATGAGCAGACGTATCAGCAACAGCAGGAAAAACTGCTGACGCTCTACCGCACCTTTACCGGTATCGATCAGGCACTGCGCGCCAGTTCGGAGCGCATGTCACGCCTCTCAACCCAGCTGGAGGTGATCGGTGATGGCGCGGTCGAGAGCCTCACCCAGTCACCTGATCAGGCCATCAGCTGGAACGGCGGCCTCTCCACCCGCTGGCAGGCGGCCGACGGCGGCATGGAGGCCAACATAGGTTTCCTGCGTCAGCTCTATGCCCTGGAGAAGATGCAGAGTGAAGGCCCCACCCCCGCCATCCAGGCCGAACTGACTGAGGCAAACCGCTTCTATCAGGAAGCGGTGGACGGCATGCTGGCGACCGGCCTGTTCGATGTGCCCGGTGAAGGGGAGTTTGCCGGCCAGTCGCTTTCCACTCAGTATCGCGCCCTGCTGGCCGACAGCACGCGGCTGACAAGTGAGTGGATCGCGGCCCTGACTGATTACCAGCGTCAGCTGGCTCTTTACGAGAGCAGTGCCGAACAACTCAAACAGGCGCTGGTCGAGGTCGAGGCCCAGGGCGATGCGACAGTCGAGGATCAGGTGAACCAGCTCAATACCATCATCGGTTATACCAAAAACCTGATCCTGGGCGGTCTGGTGCTGAGCCTGCTGATTGTCACTCTGTGTGGCTTCTGGCTGGTGCGCACCATAGTCAAACCCCTGCTGCAAGTTGACCAGCGCATGCAGGATATAGCCGCGGGCGACGGGGATCTCAATGCTCGCATCAACCTCAAGCGGGACGATGAACTAGGCTCGCTGGCGGGCAGCGTGGATCGCTTCATCGAAAAGCTGCAAAAAATGATCAGCTCCACCATGGACAACAATCAGCACATCAGCGACCACGTGCACACCTCGGTCAACCGGGTCGAGGCCATCAGCCAGAGCAGCCGTCAGACCGCCGAACACGCCCAGGCGCTGCATCACGACAGCGAGCAGATGGTACAGGTCGCCACCTCCATCTCGGATAACTGCAGTCTGGCCGCACAAAATGCCAATCAGGTCCGTCAGCTGACAACGGAGAGCAGTCAGTATGTGGCCTCTGCCAGCGCAGGCATGCAGCGAGTGGTGGTGGAAGTGGGGGAATGTGCCAATGCCATCAACGCCCTCAAGGAGCAGGCCAGCCAGATTGGCCAGATCATCTCCACCATCAGCAGTATCTCGGAGCAAACCAACCTGCTGGCCCTCAACGCCGCCATCGAGGCAGCCCGGGCCGGCGAAATGGGCCGGGGCTTTGCCGTGGTGGCGGACGAGGTACGCACCCTGGCCAACCGCACCGCCGCCTCCAGCGCCGAGATAACCGAGGTGATCAACAGCATTCAGCAGCAAACCGAGAAGGCTTATTTGATGATGCAGCGCAACCTGAAAACCGTGGAATCGGGGATGGAGGACTCCGACAACACCAAGCAAATCCTGTTCAAGGTGGAGGAGGCCATCGACCATCTGGCCGACATGGTACAGCAGGTGGCGGATGCCACAGGTCAGCTCTCCCACACTCTGAGCCACACCTCGGACAAGGTCTCCGGCATCAGCCTGCAGGCCCAGACAGGGGAGCAGGAGGCGCAGGAGTGCCTGCAGCTCGCCTCCTCCCTCCATCAGGCCAGCCTGCTGCAACAGCGACTGCTGTCGCAATTTCGGGTCTGACACGGGCGGGGGCACCGCCCCCGCTTTCTCCCGCTGCGCTAAATTTAGCCCTTGGGCCACAGGGCCCTCCCTGTTAAAATTCCGCTCTTGAATTTATCCAGGGCCCCGCGGCCCGTCTTATCTAAGGTCACGAGCGATGCGTACCAGCCAATACCTGCTTTCCACTCTCAAGGAAACCCCGTCCGACGCCGAAGTCGTCAGTCATCAGCTGATGCTGCGCGCCGGCATGATCCGCAAACTGGCCTCCGGCATGTATGCCTGGCTGCCGTCCGGCCTGCGGGTACTGAAAAAGATCGAGAACATTGTTCGCGAAGAGATGAACAATGCTGGCGCCATCGAAGTCTCCATGCCGGTGGTACAACCCGCCGAGCTGTGGCAGGAGTCAGGCCGCTGGGACGACTACGGCCCCGAGCTGTGCCGCCTGACCGACCGCCACAACCGCCCCTTCGTACTGGGTCCGACCCACGAAGAGGTGATCACCTCCCTGGTCCGTTACGAGGTGAACAGCTACAAGCAGCTGCCGCTCAACCTCTACCAGATCCAGACCAAGTTCCGCGATGAAGTGCGTCCCCGTTTCGGCGTGATGCGCGGTCGCGAGTTCCTGATGAAGGACGCCTACTCCTTCCACATCGACAAGGCCTCGCTGATCGAGACCTACGAGCGGATGCACGCCGCCTACTGCGCCGCCTTTACCCGCATGGGGCTGAACTTCCGTCCTGTGCAGGCCGATACCGGCTCCATCGGCGGCACCGGCTCCCATGAATTCCAGGTACTGGCCGAGAGCGGTGAAGACTTGATTGCCTTCTCCGATACCTCAGATTACGCCGCCAACATAGAGATGGCTGAAGCGCTGGCACCCGTTGGCGCGCGTCCTGCCGCCACCGCAGCCCTGAGCAAGGTGGCCACTCCGAATGTCCACACCATCGACGAAGTAGCTGCTTTCCTGAGCGTGGCACCGACCGCCATCGCCAAGACCCTGTTGGTACTGGCCGAAGCGGATGAGCACGGCAAGCAGGCCGTCATCGCCCTGGTGCTGCGTGGCGACCACGAACTGAACGAAATTAAAGCCGAGAAGCTGGCTGGTGTCGCCAACCCGCTGACCTTCGCCAACGACGAACAGATCAAGGCTGCCGCCGGTTGCGATACGGGCTCCATCGGTCCGGTCGGCTTTGCCGGTCGCATCATTGCCGATCGCAGCGCCGCCCATCTGGCGGACTTCGTCTGCGGCGCCAACGAAACCGGCTTCCACCTGACCGGTGCCAACTGGGATCGCGATATCGCCACCTTTGACGTTGCCGACCTGCGCAACGTGGTGGAAGGCGACCCGAGCCCGTGCGGCCAGGGCAAGCTGCTGCTCAAGCGCGGTATCGAAGTGGGCCATATCTTCCAGCTGGGTACCAAGTACTCCGAAGCCATGAAGGCGAGCGTGCTGAACGAAGGCGGCAAGTCCGTCACCATGGAGATGGGTTGCTACGGTATCGGGGTTTCCCGTCTGGTGGCTGCGGCCATCGAGCAGAACAACGACCAGTACGGCATCATCTGGCCAGACGCCATAGCGCCGTTCGAAGTGGCAATCGTGCCGATGAACATGCACAAATCCGAGCGAGTGGCCGAACAGGCACAGCAGTTCTACGCCGAGCTGAAAGCGGCTGGTGTGGACGTGCTGTTCGACGACCGTAAAGAGCGCCCGGGCGTGATGTTCGCCGACATGGAGCTGCTGGGTGTGCCGCACGCCATCGTCATCGGCGATCGCGGTCTGGACAACGGCGTGGTGGAGTACAAGTGCCGCCGCTCCGGCGAGAAGCAGGAAGTGGCGATCACAGAGATCGTTGCCATGCTCAAGGCCAAGCTGGGTCGTTAATCCCACGCCGCCGCTGCTGGTATAAAAAAGCGCGCCAATCGGCGCGCTTTTTGTTTTCTGCTGGCCCTGAGCCTGACAGGCCGAAGGGCCATCAGCTCCCCCTACGACTCAGGCTCGCAGGGCCGTCATCAGCTGGGTGACGACGCCATCGAGCAGGGCGTGGTCGGGGCGACACTGGGCAAAGGTGACCAGACCCTGAATGTTGATCAGCAGGAAGGCGGTCAGGGTCGGGATATCGCGGTCGGCCATCAGCTCGCCGCGCTGCTGGGCGAGACTCAGGATATGCGCCAGATCGGCGTCCAGCTCGGCATAGATGGCCTTGAGCCGCAAGTGCAGCTCTTCGTCCTGCTCCGCCAACTCCATCAGAGTACGCGTCACCAGACAGGTGCCGCACAGGGCATCGTTCACTATCTGGCTGAGGTAGGCCTGCACCCCCGCCAGCGGACTCTGGCCGGCAAAGAAGCCACGGCGCAGCGCACTTTTTTCCTGCACATAGTGATCGACCGCCGCCAGCAGCAGGCCGCGTTTATTGCCAAACGCCGCGTAGAGGCTGCCCGGATGCAACCCGGTCGCAGCCACCAGCTCCTGCATGGTGGTCTTGGCGTAACCCTTGGCCCGAAATGCCTCCATGGCATTTCGCAAGACGTCGTCCCGGTTGAACTCGGCGCTGCGCATGGTTTCTCCGTTGAAAAAGCGATCACCGGCGCAGAGCCGATGAGGGGGAACAAAAAGGGCGGCAAGTTTACCCCAGCAGGCAGGCAAGACCAACCCATGTTGAATGCTCGTTCAAAAAAGACTTGCACACAAAACAAAAAACGTCTTGAATGCACGTTCAAGAATCAATCCCTCAGGACAGACGATCATGAATACCCTGTTTCAGCCCTATCGCCTCAACGACACCCTCACTCTCGCGAATCGCTTCATGATGGCACCGCTTACCCGTTGCATGGCCGGCCCGGGCCTGGTGCCCACCGAACAGATGGCCGCCTATTACGCCCGTCGTGCCGATATCGGCCTCATCATCTCCGAAGCCACCATCATTCGCCCAGATGGCCAGGGCTATCCCAATACCCCCGGACTCTACAGCCCGGAGCAGATCGAAGGCTGGAAAAAAGTCACCAGCGCCGTACACGCCAATGGCGGCAAAATCTTCGCCCAACTGTGGCACGTGGGTCGCCTCTCCCATCCTTTCTTCCATCATGGCGAAGTGCTGGCACCGTCTGCCGTCGCCCATGAGGGCACGGTACCGCGCATGCGCGAGCTGGAGTATCAGGTCCCCCGTCCCCTGACAGTGGCCGAGATAGGCCAGCTGGCCGAGGATTACGCCCAGGCCGCTGCCAACGCCATTGAAGCAGGTTTTGACGGGGTGGAGATCCACGGTGCCAACGGCTACCTCATCGATCAGTTCCTGCACCATTCGAGCAACCTGCGTACCGATCAGTACGGCGGCAGCCCGGAAAACATGAGTCGCTTCGCACTGGAAGTGGTGGATGCGGTCAACGCCCGCATCGGATCTGAGCGGGTGGGCCTGCGGCTCTCCCCCGGTGCCTATGTGCATCTGGAAGGTGACAAGCGGGATCGCGCCGTGTTCGATTATCTGCTGGCCGAGCTGAACCAGCGCGCCCTGGCCTATGTGCATCTGGGCATCTTCGATGACAGCCTCACCTTTGACTATCTGGATGGCCACGCCTCCGACTATCTGCGCGCCCACTACGACGGCCATCTGGTCGGAGTTGGCAACTACAGCGCCGACACAGCTCTGGATGCCATCAAAGCCAACCGGTTCGACCTCATCGCCATTGGCCGCCCGCTGATCGCCAACCCGGACTATCTCGCCAAAGTGCAGAAGGGCGAGGCACTGACCCCTTATGCCGACGCCATGCTGACAGAGCTGGTGTAAACACGCCGGTTCATGACCAACCAAGGATGGGATCCGCGCCCCCGGGCGCGGGTTTCCAATGTTTGGGCCCCTTTCGGGCCCTTTTTTATGTCCGGCCTCTCCTTGTCCGCCTCATGATCCACCACTCCCCCCCATAAAAAAGTTGCTAGATACAACTAGTTAGTTATATTGGTTGTTGAAGACAACCAAATAGGAAGCCCTGATATGGATCCCCGTCCCCTGCGCGCCCTGTCGCGCGATCTGGTTCGCGAACTCGGCATGCTCTCCCAGCAGTGTGGCGAGCTGGCGCTCACCCCGCTCGAAGCACATCTGCTAATCGAACTGGAGAGCGGCCCCGCCACCAACCAGCAACTGGCCGAGCGGCTGCGCATCGACAAGTCCAATGCCAGCCGCCCGCTGGCCCGCCTCGCCGAACGGGAGCTCATCAGCTGGCACCCCCATCCGTCCGATGGACGCAGCAAGGAGGCGCGCCTCACCATCGCCGGCCAGGCCCAACTACTGGTGCTGCATCAGGAGATGGACAGCGCCATGGAAGAGACCCTGGCCCAGCTCACCCTGAGCGAACGTGAGCAGTTGTGGGCCGGCCTGCGTCTCTACCGCAGCGCCCTCTCCCGTGCCCGCCGTCAGCAGGGCTACCGCATCCGTTCCATCACTGCCGCCGACAATCCCCATATCGCCGCTGTGGTGCGCGCCGTCTCCGCCGAATACGGCCTCACCGCCGACAAGGGCTACGGGGTGGCCGACCCTGACCTCGATCGACTGCACGAGACCTATCTGGGGGAGATGAGCCGCTACTGGGTGATCGAAGGGCCTGATGGCACCATCCTCGGCGGCGGCGGCATAGCGCCGCTGGCGGGGGAAGAGGATCAGGTCTGCGAGCTGCAGAAGATGTACTTCATGCCCTCCCTGCGCGGGTTGGGGCTGGGTCGACGGCTGGTGCTGCTGGCACTGGACGAGGCACGCACCCTCGGTTACCAGCGCTGCTATCTGGAAACCACAGAGGTGTTGCGCGAGGCGACCACGCTCTACGAATCCCTCGGCTTCGAACATCTGCCTGGGCCGCTCGGCTGTACCGGCCACGATGCCTGCGAGATCTGCATGGTGCTGGAGCTGATGCCGGCAGAGTAAATGTGAGCTCCTATCCCCCTCATCCCCAGCCCTTCTCCCGCGAGGGGAGAAGGGAGCAAACAAGTTGCCTATAAACGGTGCCCTCTGCCTCACCTAAACCCGTTGGGTGTAGTGATCAAAGGCGATGACCTTCTGATATCCCTCTGATTCGTAGAGCGATTTCGCGGGATGATTGGATACGGCTGTGGCCAGCTTTACAGTCAGCGCATCTGTCTCTTTGGCAAAACTTGCCACCCGTTTTAACAGGGCTCGCGCCACTCCCTGCTGGCGGGCTGACTCGATGACAAAGAGATCGTTGAGATACCACATCCGCTTCATGGCAATGGAAGAGAATGCCGGGTAAAGCTGGGTAAAACCGATGCTTTCACCCATCTCATTGCGAGCAAGAAAGATAACTGAATCGGCATCCTCGAGGCGATCGGCGATAAACCCGGTTGCGGCACTCTGATCCGGCGCCTGCCCATAAAACTGCCGATAGGCATCAAACAGGCAACTGATTTCTTCAAGATGATCCGGGGTGGCCTGGATAATGTGCATTCAATGTCCTTATTGCAGTTTTTCCGAAATCCCATAACCAAGAGGAACCATATATTGGCGCCGTATGGAGAAATAGTTAGATATTCGTATCAAGAGGGGAAATAGAACCAGGCTGTCTGGATAAGGCCGTCCTTCACCTCGAACACCGCCACGCTCTCGATGGGCTCAGGGGAGAGACCATAAATCAGCTCGTGATCGAACACCTTGTTGCCGAGCAGGGTTCTGGAAAGCAGCTCGGCCCGCAAGGCCGGGTTGTTGAATCTGTGCTCGGCATAGAAGCTACGGAGCGCCCCCTTGCCGACTGTGCTCGGGGTCTCGGTCGGCATGCGATAGCCTTTGAAATCCTCGGCGAAACAGGCCAGGAAGGCGTCGAGGTCGTGGGCATTGTAGGCGGCAAACTGCGCCTCGACAGGCAGAGTGACGGACATATTCATCTCCATTAATGAAATTTAAATCACTTATCCGTTATTTTTATTCACACATCAAGCCCCGGATGGGGATAGCCTCCCGAAAGCGCACATAACAAAAGACCCCGCCGAAGCGGGGTCTCTCTTGTCATCAGCCACCCGCAGGGCGCGGGCGGGGTGATCAATGCTCGCGAGTCTGGCGGAAGTGAACGTCCGGATGACGTTCCTGAGACAGACGCAGGTTGACCATGGTCGGGGCTATGTAGGTGAGGTTGTCACCGCCATCCAGCGCCAGGTTCAGCTCGTTCTTGCGCTTGAACTCTTCGAACTTCTTGGCGTCAGTCCCTTCCACCCAGCGGGCGGTGGAGACGTTGACCGCCTCGTACAGGGCTTCGACGTTGTACTCGCTCTTCAGACGCGACACCACAACGTCAAACTGCAGCACACCGACCGCACCGACGATGAGATCGTTGCTGATGAGTGGACGGAACACCTGCACAGCGCCCTCTTCGGAGAGCTGGACCAGCCCCTTGAGCAGCTGCTTCTGCTTGAGCGGGTCGCGCAAGCGGATGCGGCGGAACAGCTCGGGCGCAAAGTTCGGGATGCCGGTGAACTTGAGATCCTCACCCTGGGTGAAGGTGTCGCCTATCTGTATGGTGCCGTGGTTGTGCAGACCTATGATATCGCCCGCGACGGCCTCGATGGCCTGCTCCCGATCACCGGCCATGAAGGTGACGGCGTCTGAGATGTTCACGTCCTTGCCGATGCGCACGTGGCGCATCTTCATGCCCTTGCTGTAAGTGCCGGACACCACGCGCATGAAGGCGATACGGTCGCGGTGTTTCGGATCCATGTTCGCCTGGATCTTGAATACGAAGCCGGAGAACTTCTCCTCGGTCGCTTCAACGATGCGGCTCTCGGCCTTGCGCGGCATGGGGGCCGGCGCCCAGTCGGTCAGGCCGTCCAGCATGTGGTCGACACCGAAGTTACCCAACGCAGTACCGAAGAAGACTGGCGTCATCTCGCCCGCGATGAAGGCCTCGTGATCGAACTCGGGAGAGGCGCCCTGCACCAGCTCCAGTTCACCACGCAGCTGGGCTGCCAGATCTTCACCGATGGCGGCGTCTAGATCCGGGTTGTGCAGGCCCTTGACCACCCGCTTCTCCTGGATGGTATGGCCCTGACCGGTCTGATACAGGTAGGTCTCATCCTTATAGAGGTGATAGACACCCTTGAAGGATTTGCCGCAGCCGATGGGCCAGGTGATGGGGGCACACATGATCTTCAGCTCGCGTTCCACCTCGTCCATCACTTCCATGGGATCGCGCACTTCGCGGTCCAGCTTGTTCATGAAGGTGAGGATGGGGGTATCGCGCAGCCGGGTCACTTCCATCAGCTTGCGAGTCCGGTCTTCGACACCCTTGGCGGCATCGATGACCATCAGGCAGCAGTCGACCGCCGTCAGAGTACGGTAGGTATCTTCGGAGAAGTCCTCGTGACCCGGGGTATCGAGCAGGTTGACCAGGCAATCGGCATAGGGAAACTGCATCACAGAGGTGGTGATGGAGATACCACGCTGCTTCTCCATCTCCATCCAGTCGGATTTGGCGTGCTGGCCTGAGCCACGGCCCTTGACGGTACCGGCGCGCTGAATGGCATGTCCGAACAGCAGGACCTTTTCAGTGATGGTGGTTTTACCCGCATCCGGGTGCGAGATAATCGCAAAAGTGCGTCTCTTGGAGACTTCACTCAGAAATTCAGCTGACATAATTCAACGTTCTTCTATTGGGCGGCGGCCTTGGCCACCGTGGGAATAAATACGGGATGCCGCTCACGGCACATGTATACGCAACGAAAGCCACGCCAGCTGGCGTTTTGCCAACCCGGTGGAGAGAGGGAGGAGGGCTGCGTTACATGGGTCTTCTCGCCTGAGTCAAAGCAAAATTGCGCGACATTATACCCGCGCGAGTGAAAAATACCCAGCCCGGCTTAGAGCCGTTCGCGAAGGGTGCCAGATCGCCCTATTCGGCCCGCATTACCTGGTTGCGACCGGCCTGCTTGGCTCTGTACATGGCCTCATCGGCCCGCTTGATCAGATCCCCCAGAGTCTCATCGAGCAGGCTGCATTCGGCACAGCCGATGCTGACATGCACCGGATGGCCCTCCGGCATCTCCTCTATGTGCAACCGGGAGACCTCATGACGGATCCGCTCAGCCACCTCGAGTGCCTCCTCCATACGGGTATCAGGCAGCAGCACCAGAAACTCTTCGCCACCGTGCCGCCCGACTCTGTCCAGATGACGCATCTGGGCGCCGATGCACCTGGCCACGGCAGTCAGCACCCTGTCTCCCATGTGGTGACCCAGGGTGTCATTGACCTGCTTGAAGTGGTCTATGTCCAGGATCAGCACGCACAGTGGCTTGCCATTGTCTCTGGCCTGCCTGAACCACACCTCTCCCTTGGCCTGGATCTGGCGACGATTGTGGATGCCGGTCAGCTCGTCGGTCATGGCAAGCTGACGCAGCTTGCGGGAGCGATTTAACAGGTAGAGCGCCAGCATCCCCATGACGACCAGCAACAGTACCACCACGATATATTGCCACTGGCGCCGCTCCTGCAACTGCTTCAAACGCTCGGCCTGAACCAGCTGCCGGGTCTTGAGGGTCTGGTTCTCCAACTCCTTGCGCGCCAGATCGAATTCCAAGCGGATCTGGGCCGAACGCTGTTCGTTCAGCAAGCGATCCAGCTCGCTCTTTATCTGCACATACTGCTGGAGCGCCGCCAGCGCACCATTGACCTGACCCTGCTGCTCAAGAATTCTGGCCCTGGCCTGATAGATCCAGGCGAGAAAGCGCTGGTTCTGCTCCTGACTGAAGATGGACTCGGCCCTGGCCAGATAGTGCAGGGCCTTGTCCCACTCCTTTTTGGCATCCAGCGTCAATCCCATCACCAGTTGCCAGAGCCCCAGCGTCGCCTCGTCCGTATCTTTTTCATGTCGATACAGGACAGGTTTCGCCTGCTCCAGCTTGGTCAGCGCCTCGTCAACCCGTTTCAGATTCAACAGGCACCAGGACAACTCGACCCTGAGCCAGGCAAGATCCATCTCTCTCTGCTGCTGACGGTAATAACGCTCACCCGCTTCTAGCAGGGGCAGGGCTTGCTCGTAACGGCCCTGATCGGTATAGAGGATGGCCAGCTGGGTACCGACATCGATCAGGTTGCTCTGATCGTGCCGTTGCAGATAGGCCTGCATCAGCTCTTCAAAATACTCATGGGCTCGCGCGTATATCCCCATTCGCCGGTAGGTGTTGGCAATCTGGGCCAACACCTGCAGCCTCATCCCCTCCAGTTCCAGCGCAACATAACCGTCATAGGCGGCGAGCAGGTCTATCAAGCCCTGTGCCAATGCCCCCTGATAGGCAAACATATCGCCCCGATAACTGAGTGCATCGCTCTTCAGACGAGGATCCTCGAGAGCCTCAGCCAGTACCAGGGCGGCATCATAATCCGCCTTGGCCTGGGTCATATTGCCCAGCATCTGCTGATTGAAGCCCCGGCAGATAAAGAGCCCGGCCTCCGTCTCTCTGTCCTGCTGCTTGCGAGCCGACGCCAGCTGCTCACTGGCAAACGCAATGGTCGCCTCATATTCGCTGGTACGCTCGGAATCGCGCGCCCAGCACTGCAACCGGGCGATGCGTCCCTGCAACTGTGGTGAGTAGCTCTCCCTGTGGGCCGCCAAGGCGGCAACTCGCAGCCGGAAGACGCGAGGGGGAAGAGCATCATTTTCCAACTGGCTCAGCTCCCCGACGAGCACAGGTTCCGGCAAGGGGCCACGGGCTGCCCACACCGGCGCGGCCCACCCTGCGAGCAGGAGCAGCGGCATCAGACAAAGTGAAGCCATTTTAGGAATCATGAGAGGAAACAAGCTCATTGCGGCACAAACATGGACTTATCATATCGCTCCTTGGGTGGCTCGCCAGCAAAACCTGTCCATGCGGTACCACTCACAGGCCATCAGCCCCGGCAAGAAGCTTTGCAGAGTGCAAGACGAGAGGAGGGCTACATTATCGTTTTGTCGCACTTTACAGGCTCACAGCCAGCATCGACTATAGGCCGCAACGACCACAGGGAAGAACGAGTTCATGACATACGAGGAGCTGCAGGCCGCCTATGACAAGCTGCTGCAGGAGAATGAGCGCCTGAAGCGGGTGGCCGACGATGCGCGGGAGAAACTGGATGCCGCCATGGACGGCACTGGCCTGTGTATCTGGCAGAATCACCTTCCCACCGGCAAGCTCATCATCTTCAACCGACGCTGGGGGGCCATGCTCGGCTACCAGCCCAAGGAGCTGTCGGCCCACTTCGATGTGTGGCGTGAACACTTGCATCCGGAAGACAGGGAGCGGGTACTGCAGGCCTTCTTCGATCATCTGAGCGGCAAGAGCCCCTTCTATCAGGTGATGCACCGCATGATCGCCAAGGATGGCAAGACCACCTGGGTGCTGGACAGGGGCCGGGTGGTGGAGTGGGATGAGCAGGGCCAACCGCTGCGGGTGATGGGTACCCACATCGACATCACCCATGAGAAGGAGTACGAACAGCAGCTCGCCCAGCTCGCCCATCGGGATCCTCTCACTGGCCTGCTCAATCGCACTGCATTGCAACGCCAGTTCCCGCAGGAGTTCAGGGCCATCTGCTTCATCGATCTCGATAACTTCAAGCAGGTGAACGACAACTTGGGCCACAGGGCAGGTGATGAGCTGCTGATCGCCCTCACCCAGCGGATCAAGGCCTGTTGTGACGAAGGGGTGAAGCTGGGCCGCCTCGGCGGGGACGAGTTCGTGTTGCTGCTGCCCTGGCACAGTGACGATCCCCGCACCCATCACCTGGCCCACCAGTGCGTCAATGTCATCTCGACTCCGTTCGAGCTGCCCAACGGCGAGGCCGAGGTGGGATTGAGCATGGGGATAGCGCAGATCCGGCCACAGGATGACTTCAGCACGGCGCTGGCCAGAGCCGATCAGGCCATGTATCGAGTCAAACGCAGCGGCAAGCGGGGTTTTTATGTCTCCCAGCCCAGCGGCCAGCCCCTGCTGGATCAGGATCAGGTCAACGAGCGGGGTCTCGGCCACCAGCCCGGTGCCTGAAAAAAGTCAAATGGGCAGCGGCCCCATCACCTTGACCGCGCGAATGGCGAAGTGGCTGCTGATGTCATTGACCATGTCCTGGGACTGCAATCGTCTGATCCACTGCTCATAGGCAGGCAGATCCGGCACCACCACCTCCAGCAGATAGTCGTAATTGCCGGAGACGGTGTGGCAGCTGATCACCTCAGCCATGGCCGCCACCGCCTGCTCGAAGGCATCTACCAAGGGCTCCTTGTGCTGGCTGAGCCGCACGTTGACGAAGATGGTGATGCCAAGGCCAAGTTTCTCCCGCGCCAGCACGGCACGATACCCCTGAATGTGTCCCTCCCCCTCCAACCGCCTCAGGCGCCGCGCACAGGGGGAGGCTGACAAACCAACCTGCTCCGCCAGCTCCACTGTGGAGAGGCGACCATCCTGTTGCAGCAACCGCAGCAGATGTAAATCAATTCTGTCGAGCATCTTGGCGATATCCGGTAAAAATCCCTGCTGGATTAGCTGAAACTAGCAACTACATCCGGATTTCTCAAACAGTTTGCCCTGAAACACCCTCCCTCCTGGCCGGATAATGGCGCAGGACATTCCATGGAGGGAGCCCTTATGTCATTCACCCTGTCACCCCGTTGCAGCGGCTGGGCCGCCGCCCTCGCCACTGTGCTGCTCTGGTCCGGTTTCTTCCTCTCCCTGCGCCTTGGTGCCGAGGAGAAGCTCCCGCCACAGGCGCTGGCGCTGCTGCGATTTGGTATCCCCGCCTTGCTGCTGCTTCCCTACTACTGGCGCCACCGCCCCCGGCTGCACAGCGTTCCCCTGCGCTGGCAGCTAGCCATGCTGGCCGGGGCCGGTCTGCCCTTCTTCTGGCTCGGCGCCACCGGCATGCAGCTGGCTCCAGTCGCACAGGGCAGCGCCCTGATACCGGGCACAGCCCCCCTCATGGTCAGCCTGCTGGGCCTGCTGCTGTGGCGCGAACCTTGCCCCGCCCAACGACGCTGCGGGCTCTCCCTCATCGCCCTGGCCACGGCGACCCTGCTGCTGAGCGGGGAGCCCGGTTTATGGCAGGGGCAAGTCTGTTTTCTGGGGGCGGCCCTGCTGTGGGCCCTGTTTACCCTGGCAGTCAGGCATAGCGGACTCGCGGCACTGGATGCCGCCGCTCTGGTGGCGGTGCCCTCAGCCCTGTTGCTGCTGCCGACACTCCTGTGGAGCCCCTTGCCCACTGTGGGTCATGCCAGCATCTGGTTATGGCAGGGTTTGTTGCAGGGAATTGGGGCCGGTTTGCTGGCGGCGCTCTGTTACGCCCACGCCATTCGCACCCTGGGGGCAGAGGTCAGCTCGGCACTCGGCTCCCTGACCCCTGTGATGGCGGCCATGTTGGCCTGGTGGCTGCTGGGGGAGACCCTCTCCCAGCCGGTATGGCTGGCGCTGGGCCTCTTGTGTGTCGGCGTTGTGCTGGCCAGTCTGCCAGTATGGCGCGGATCAGGGGGGTCAATATCAGCTACGCAACCAGCGGCGCAGCAAGCGGCCGCGCAGACCGCAGTCGAGTAGCCAGCTTTTATCGAACACCCGCAGCAGGGCCGGCTTGGCGTGACGGGACATGGCAACGGCGTTGAACCGGGTGCCACGGCCACGCTGGCGGTCCATCAGCTCCACCAGCGAAGCGGGCAGACGCTGGGCAATGAAGTCGGAGATCACCAGCACATCCGCCAGCTCGAAACCGGGCGCCTGTAACTGTTGCAGGGTGGCGCTCAGGCAGGGCAGCAGATCCGTGCCGCCATTGAAGGTCATGGCCAGAAAACGCTGAGCTTCATCGAGGCCGTTGGCATCGGTCAGCTCGAAGGTCGCCACATCGGTGGAGAAGAGCATCACGAAGCAGCGCCGCTGCTCGGTCAAGGCAAGCTGCAACAGCGCCAGCGCCAGCGCCTTGGCACACTGCTCAGGGTACCCCCCCATGGAGCCGGACGTATCGATACAGACAATCACTGGCCCCATGGGCTGCAACTCCTGATCACCCCGATCCGTGGTACGAGGCAGCAACTGATGCCTCGGCAGGGTGCCTCTGGCCTGATAGCTGAGCAGGCGCCGCTCCAGATAGCGGCGGTAAAACTCCAGCTCCAGCTCGGGCACCCCCAGCATGACGGCCTCACTAGGCAGCATTCTCATCAGATCGTTGGCCGGGTGGATCCCGACCAGATCATCGGGCACATCGTCGCTTAACACCGGCTCCTGGATCAGGGTGGGCTGCGGCGGCTGGAGCCGCTGCAACTGCTCGCTATCGTGCAGACTGCGCCCCATGCTGTCTGCGATCTCCTGCAACATGGGCTCTTTGCGCAACATGGCGGCATATTGGCGGATCAGCACCAGAGAGGCAGGCTGCCAGCGTCCCTGAGCCAGGTTCCACAAGCCACCGGCCGTGCGCCGCTGGGGATCCAGCACTTGTTCCAGCACCTCGCTGGCGCCTATCTGTTCCTCCAGCTCCTGCTGCAACCTGAGCCGCTCCGCCTCGGCCAGCTCCTGCTGCAAACGCAGCAAGGCCCCTACCAGGCTGGCTCGCCACTTCTCAAACATCAGCCGCCTGGCTCCCTCGGTGGGATGATCCACCAACTGATGGGCCAGCTGTCGCCCCTCATCGGCAAAGTCGCTACCCCGCTCCAGAGCACTGAGCAGGGTAGGCAACTCGGCCACAAGGCGAGCGAGGGAAAGGGAGATAAAGTGCTGATAGAGCAGAAACTCCTGTTCCAGCACGGGAGGAACAGGAGTATGGGCTATGGTGTCGTTCACCTGATGGCGCCAGCGCTGCAGCCGCTGTTTCAGGGAACGGCCCTGTGCCTTGCCTATCCGGATGAAGCGGGAGATCTGGGTACTGGCCAGCAGGGCGACCACCATCTCGGACACCATCTCTCCCTCCGAGATCGCCAGCAAGGCGCTCATGGTGCCAATTTCGATCATTTACCCCTGCTCCCCGCACAGCAGTGGCAGGCGCTGCTGCCACTGGGCCAGTTGCTCAGCCGTTTGATCAAGTTCACGGGCCAGGGTAAAGAAGCCCTCCTCGATGGCTACCAGCCAGCGCGAGCCGATGAAATGGTGGGGTTGGTGGTCATCAAAACGATGACGCTGACGACGCAGATCGGTGCGCAAGGCCGCCAGCTGGTCACTGAGGTTGGCAAGGGTCTTGTACCAGGGGGCGCTTATCAGACCAGGCAAGGGCTCACGGCACACCAGCACCAGAGGAATGGGGTGGCGCTGGCTGTCGAGCAGATTGAGACGCTGGCTGCTGTCGAGCTCAAGCTCCAGCGTCAATCCTGTCTTGCTGCCAACGGGATGGAACATCACCTTGTCGCCACCGAACTGCCAGTGACCCAGCACCACCTTGTCACACTCCAGTGTCTCTACCAGCAGATCCGGCTCCTCCGGGCTGAGTCGGGCCGGGGTAAGCAGGTGCAGCTGGATTTGCAGGCCCCGCTCCCCCTGCTTGCGGGCCTCCTCCAGGGGTAATTGCCAGCCCTTGCTGCGCTTGCCCAGCATCCCCTTGTGGGGATCCGCCTTGAGCGCCAGCCGGATACTCATCTGCTGTTGCAACTCCTGCAAGGCCGAGGTGACGGCCATATGACGGGAAATCAATGCCTGCTGCCGGTAACAGTGCAGGCGGGCAAACTCCTCCATCAACGTCAGCAGGGCGGTGCGGCTCTCTTCGTTATGCCAGAGACAATCTTTCAGCAGCAGCAGATCCAGCGGCGCTACCTCCCGCCGGCCATGGAAGAAGGCACTGGCCTTGCACAGGCGCACCGCCTTTTTCCAGCGCCGATCCGAGACATAGCAGGGTTCGTCGCCCATGCTGTCGAGCCGCTGTCGCAGCTGATAGACAAGCTCGAATACCTCGTCGGGCAACACCACCTGCTCGATCTGCCGTTGCCACAGCAGATATTCCTCGCTTTGCACCTGCAGGGCGGGAGAGAGGTGACGGGGGGAGGCGCCATCACTGGACAACATGGCCTGGAAGTTGGATTTCTCTTGCACCCTGTCCATCCAGACGCGCACCAGCATGCGGTCATAGAGCGCATCCAGCCCGCTGTCCGGGGCGGGCAGCTCGTTGGAAGCGCTGATCAGCAGACGCATCGGAATGGGGAGTGTCTCGTCGCCGTTACGGAACTGACGCTCGTTGATGGCAGTCAGCAGGGTGTTGAGGATGGCCGGGCCCGCCTTCCAGATCTCGTCGAGAAAGACCACCTCGGCCTGGGGCAGATATCCGGCGGTCAGGCGCAGGTACTTGCCATCTTCCTTCAGGGCCTGGATAGACAGGGGGCCAAACACCTCCTCCGGCGTGCTGAAGCGGGTCATCAGGTACTCGAAATGACGGGCTTCATGGAAGGCAAGCTTGAGACGACGGGCAATCAGGCTCTTGGCAATCCCGGGGGGGCCCAGCAGAAACACGCTCTCGCCGCTCAGTGCCGCCAGCAGGCCTAGCCGCAAGGCATCCTGGCGTTCATAAAGCCCCTCGCCGAGGGCGGCCAGCAGGTTAGGCAGGCGTTCATGAATGGGCACGGCACGGGCAGAACTGTGAGCAGATAATGACATAGAGAGCATTCCGAAGCTGGGATCACGATAATTCCGGGTCACGTCATGACGATCAGATTGCCCGGGGTTGGTTTTATTATGATGTTGTCTGTTATGGTCTGCCTGCCAACCCCATCCCGACTGACCGGACTGGAAGCACAGCAGAATGGCAAAGAGTGCAGAAAAAGGCGTTCGAGTGTACCCTTCGCAGCACATTTTTCACCAACTCAGATCAAGAGTGAGTCATCATCCATGCAAGATCCCGTTCGCCAGCACATCTTGGCCAGAATCGGTATTCAAGGCTGGCAACTCAGACGCCCCCAGTTACTGGCTGGCTCTCGTGATGAGGCAGCACAGACCGGGCAGCCAGATCCCCGGCCTCATGTCGACCTGCCCACCGGCAAGCTCTGGGTGCGGGCACCGGCGCTGCCGGATACCGCTCTGCTCCACGACATCTGCCAGTTGCTGGGGATTGCCCCCCATGAGGTGAGTCTGCTGCAGGAGATGCCGGAGCAAGCTGCCCCCTCGCTGCTCTGGCTCACCGAGCCGGATCCTCGCTGGCCAGAGGCGCTGATCTGCCCGCTCTCTCCCGATGCGCCCCACAAACGGGCGCTGTGGCAACAGTTGCGCCAACGGGTGCCATCCAGCCAGGAGCAGGGCTCATTGTGATCGGCTCCGGGCCGCAATGCAGCACGGCCATCTCATCTTTACCAAACTTTACATTTGGCCGACCGGGCCAGCCGACCCCGCATTAACCGGAGTGATCATGCACCTCTTTCGCCCCCTGCTCGAATCCGACTTCGAGCTTGTCTATCCCATAGAACAAGCCGCCCACAAGGAGCCCTGGAGCCAGGCCAATCTGCTCTCCTGTTTCGGGCCGCGCTATCTCAATGGTTTGATGCTGGTGGATGGGCGGCCTGCGGGGTTCTACATCTCGGATCTGGTGGCGGGCGACAGTTCGCTGATGAACATCTGCGTGCACCCCGATTTTCAGGGCAAGGGGCTGGGACGGACACTGCTGAAGGAGTATCTCGCCCGCAGCAAGGAAAAGAGAGCCGAGGCCTGGTTTCTGGAGGTGCGCGCCAGCAACAAGACAGCCATCGGCCTCTACGAGAGTGAAGGGTTTGCCGAGTATTGCCGCCGGGTCGACTACTATGGCACCGGCAACGAGCGGGAAGATGCCGTGCTCATGTCCCGCCTGTTCGACTTCAGCTGATACGGGCTGTCATTCCAGCGGTGCATCGTTTACCGCAGGATCTTGCAACGCCAGCGTGGTGTGGACCACAGCAGCGAAAGCCGCCGGAGAGAGCGGCATGAAATAACCCCTCTGCCAAGTCACACCGGGCATCCAGATCTGCTGGATATCTGGGACTATCTTGATGGGTTTGAAAGGGCCACCACTCTCTTGCAAGTAAACGCCAGGCAAGGTGGCCGTTTTGGGGAAATAGCTCAAGACCAGTTCACTGCCATCTTTATTGTCAGCCTTGAGCCGCACCCTGACCACCTCCCCATACACCTTCGCCATGGCAGGATCACGCCACAGCAGCTTGTCCAGCAGCTCGCATCTACGGCATTTTTTACCTTCCAGAAGATAGAGCAACGGCTTGCCACTGCTTGCTGCCTGCTGTTGGGCCTGGTTATATCCCTTGATGCCGTAGTACCAGGGCGAGGTCACCTGACGATTTGCCCAGAGCCACCAGGTGACCCCAACCATCAATAATGACACCACCACCACAACCGCAACGACTATCACTACCAGCCGGCCTTTCAATACCATCATCTGCTCCTGTTAACCGGATCCTTATGGTTATCAAGCATCATGCCTCAGCTCGCTCTGGTTGGCGACTTTGTGATCCAGGACAAACAGCGAACACTTGTAAGCTGTAATGTTGGAGTTTAAACTCTAGCGCGAATTTTAGTGCCCTCGCGGGCGTACAACTGTTACTTGAGGATGTTTGACTGATGCCGAAACTCCATCTGGTTCGACTGATGCGTGAACGTATTGCCCGGCTTGGCAACAAGGCCGCCCTGCGCGTACAACAGGATGGCCAGTGGCGCGCCATCGGCTGGCGTACCCTGGGACAGGCCATGGACTACTGTGCCCAGGCGCTGATCCGCGTCGGCCACCAGCCAACCGAAATGGTCGGTCTCTACGCCCGCAACATGCCGGAGTGGACCCAGGCAGATCTCGGCATCCTCGCCGCCCGCGGCGTCAGCGTGCCCATCTACCCCACCAGCACCCTTGAGCAACTCAGGTACATAGTGCGCGATGCCAGTATCGGCCTGCTGTTTGTCGGTGAACAGCCCCAGTTCGATCAGGCGCTGACCTTGTTGAATGATGGCGAGATCCGCCAGATAGTCGCCCTCGATGGCAAGGTCAATCTGCGCGGCTGCGCCCAGGCCAGCCACTTTCAGGAATTTCTCGCTTCCGGCAACCATCAGGCCAGCGAGCAGGAGCTGCGGGTGCGGGAAAGCCAGTACCGGATGGATGACCTGCTGACCCTGATCTACACCTCGGGTACCACGGGCGAACCCAAGGGGGTCATGCTCGATTTTGCCAACATCGCCGCCTGTTTCGAGATGCACAACAGTCGCCTGGACCTCAACGAGCAGGATGTGTCGCTCTGCATGCTGCCGCTGAGCCATGTGTTCGAACGTGCCTGGACCTACTATGTGCTCTACTGCGGCGCCGAGAACGTCTACATTCGCGACCCGCAGAAGGTAATGGATGTCATCGGCGAGGTGCAGCCGACCGTGATGTGTGCCGTCCCGCGCCTCTACGAGAAGGCCTACGCCATGATCCAGGCCAGGGTAGCCCAGGCGCCGCGCCTGCGCCGCGCCCTGTTTGGCTGGGCCACCCGCGTCGGCAAGCAGATGGTGGCGACCCGTCAGGCGGGCAAATCAGCCTCTCCCCTGCTCTGTGCCCAGCTCGCGCTGGCGGAGCGACTGGTGTTTCGCAAGCTGCGCGCCCGCTTTGGCGGCCATACCCGCTTCCTGCCGGTGGCCGGCGCTCGTCTGGCCGACGACGTGAATCTCTTTTTCCAGGCCATGGGGCTCAACCTCAAGTACGGCTATGGCATGACGGAGACCACGGCCACCGTCTGCTGTTACGAAGATCAACAATTCAAGCTGGGCTCCATCGGCACCGCCCTCAACGGCATCGAAGTGAAGCTGGGTGAGAACAACGAGCTGCTGGTGCGCTCCCCCACCGTGATGCGCGGCTACTACAACAAGCCGGAAGCCACTGCCGAAGTGATGACCGCAGATGGCTTTCTCTGTACCGGTGATGCGGGCGAGCTGGACAAGGACGGCAATATCTACTTCACCGAACGGCTGAAGGAGCTGATGAAGACCTCCAACGGCAAATACGTGGCACCGCAACTGGTGGAAGGGACCATCGGCAAGGATCGCTTCATCGAGCAGATCGCCATCGTCGCCGATGCCCGCCACTTCGTCTCGGCGCTGATAGTGCCCTGCTTCGAATCGCTGGAAGAGTACGCCCGCTCCATCAACCTGCAGTACCAGTGCAAGACGGAGCTGCTGCGCCACTCCCGGGTGATGGAGTTCTTCGATGCCCGCATCCAGGATTTGCAAAAGGAGCTGGCCAAGTTCGAGCAGGTGAAGAAGTTCACCCTGCTGCCGAGCGCCTTCTCCATGGAGCTGGGAGAGATCACCCCCACCATGAAGCTGCGCCGCAAGATCATTGAATCCAAGTACCAAAGCGAGATCGAGGCCATGTACAACCATGTCTGAGTACAACCACGTCTGATCCCGCCCGCCATGAAATCAAAAAGCCGCTCATCGAGCGGCTTTTTGCTGTCTGTCTGACAAGTGATCAGGGCAGTTTGACCAGTGGCAGCTCACGCATCTCGGTGGGACGGCCCCCCTGGATCTTGTCGACCTCTGCCAGCGCCTGCTTCACCTCATCCCCATTGCGCAGCAGACGATAGGTCAGATCGAAGGTCTTGGTCTCCCCCGGCTGGATCTTGGGCACCAGCCCCAGCGGACGCTGGTACTTGGTGCTGTAGGCATAGCTGGTGCCAGGCTCGATACCCGTCACATACCCCTGGGCCCGGGTGTCGGTATTCTTCCACAGGGTCAGCACGGGCAGCTGGTGGGTGTTGTAGGCCACCGCCACACCGGCGCTGCCCTGCCGGTTGTTGAGCACAGCCAGGGTGTTGCCATCGGCATCGCTGTAAGGGACCAGGTTGAACACCATCTCGTCGAAGCCCTTGGTCGGCCCCAGATAGGTTTGCCAGCTCTTCAGGCCCGCCTTGGCGTAGTCGTTGAACGGGGAGATCTGCTTCACCGGCGTACTGACTTGCGCCCCCTCTTCCAGGATCGGCGCCCCGAAATTGCTGTGGTAGATGATCTGGTACTCGTTCTCATAATCCGCGTGGTTGGTCAACTTGTCCTGCAGGGAAAATTCCGCCTGACCGGGCACTACGCTCAGCTGGGTCCAGGTAACCAGCTCGCTCATCTTGAAGGTGCGCTCATCCACCCGACCCAGCACATGAATGGCATAGGGCGGCTCCTCATCTATGGTCACGCTGACCACGGATGCCGGTATGTTCTGCACCCGACCATGCAGGCTCTTGAGTCGGCCGTCATCGTCCACCCCGGGGTGGCCCGTCCACTCGTAACCGCAGCGCACCAGCATCTCGTTGAAGCCATCGAGCCAACCGAGACCAGCGCGGCTCTCCAGATCGATGAAGGCCGGGTTGACCACCTCCTTGACGGGAGAATCCCAGCCGAGGCGCAGATCGGCCCCCTTGACCTCCTTGATCCCCATGCCTCGGGTCGGCACCAGGGTAATCTTCATCACACCGTTGTCGACGATTAGCAGATCCACCCCCTCCTGCCGTCCGCCGTGCAGCCGCTTCTTCTCGATGGAGAAGGGGACGGGACTCTTGATACCCAGTTTGTCGCTGCTTATCTTCCAGTCCCCCACATCCAGTCCCTGCTGGGAGTCGGTCAGCAGGAATTCGGCGGCCTGGCCTGAGCTCGCGCCCAGGGCGAGCAGTACGGCGATGGAGAGTTTCTTCAACATGGATTTATCCTCGTGTCTCTTGTTCTTGTGAATGATTTTTGTGAAAGCTGAATCGTTTCAGTTACCGAGACGTTAGGCCCCCATCCCACAAGACTCAAGCTGCAAAAGGGCGAAATGTGAGCCGATTGACAATAAAAACACCACAGGCCCTGCTGAAGTGAAGGCTGACTCACACTTATTTTCGGGTACTTTTTGGACGCGTTGGCGTGCTGGCTGGAATGACAAACCGCGCAATAAAAAGCCGCTCCCGGGAGCGGCTTGCAAACAGAGAAGCAGAGGGATCAGGTCGTGGTCTGACGGATACCGAAGTAGTCGGCCAGGAAGTCATCAAACGACAGGCTGTCGCTGCGTTCACGCTCCCGCTGCTTGGCCAGGGATTCCCGCGCCTCGGCGGCGAAATAGGCTTGATCCCAGTACTGCAGCTCACCGGCCAGCATCTCTTCCCGGTAGCGGCTCGCCAGCTCGTCGCCGAAGCAGCCGTTGTCCTGGCCGCTCGAAAGCAACTGCTTGAGCAGACGGGCAGAGTAGGTCAGATCCGGGTTGAGCAGCTTCTCCCTGTGCATCGCAAGGGTCTCGCGGTAGCGATTGCGGCCACAGCAGCGATCCAGCAGCTCGGCCACCTGGGCCAGCTCGTCAAACAGCTGGAGGCCGTACTCCTTGAGGCCGATGGCGTTGCCCTGCTCGTCTTCCAGTTCCAGGCCGGGGCGACGCCCTTCCAGCACCACCTTGTTCTGGTTACGGCGATTGCGGGCAATCTCCTCGTCCCCCAGCACGGGAGACGGGCGCAGCAGACACCAGACCAGGAAGAGGTCGAAGAAGCGGATCTGATCCGCATCGATACCGAATGGCGTGAAGGGATTCACGTCCACGGTGCGCAGCTCGATATATTCGATGCCACGCTGCTCGAGCGCATCTGAGGGCTTCTCGCCGCTGCGCGGCGTGCGCTTGGGCCGGATCGGTGCGTACAGCTCGTTCTCCAGCTGCAGCACGTTGTCGTTGAGCTGACGATACTCGCCGTTTACCTTGACCCCAATCTTGGCGAAGTCGGGATCATGGGTGTTGATGGCACGACGCAGGCTGCTCACATAGTCGGGCAGGCTGTCGTGGCTTATCTTCAAGCCTGCCTGAGCGCTGTTGGTGTAGCCGAGATCGGATAACCGCAGCGCTGTGGCGTAAGGCAGATAGAGGGTGCCCTTGCCAGTTTTCTGGAACGGCAGGCTGCTCTTGCGCCCCTTGAGGAAAGAGTCACAGATGGCCGGCGAGGCGCCAAACAGATAGGGCACCAGCCAGCCGAAGCGGTAGACATTGCGAATAAGCCCCATGTACTTGTCGGAGATGAAGCGCTGGCTGCAGCAGCCCTCGCCCACCAGATCCTGCCACTCGCACCAGAAGCTGTCCGGCATGGAGAAGTTGAAGTGCACCCCGGCAATCACCTGCATCAGGCTGCCGTAACGGTTCTTCAGCCCCTGCCGGTAGAGGGTCTTCATCCGCCCTATGTTGGAGCTGCCGTACTGGGCCAGCCGTATGCTCTCCTCATCGCCGACGAAGCAGGGCATGGAAAGCGGCCAGATCCGCTCATCACCGAGATGGTGGATGGCGTGACGATGAATGTCGCCCAACTGCTCCATCAGGCTGTCGATGGAGTCGGTCGCCGGTGTGATGAACTCCAGCAGGCTCTCGGAGTAGTCGGTAGTGATGTTGGCGTGGGTCAGCGCAGAGCCCAGACTCCTGGGATGATCCGTCTGGGAGAGAGTCCCTTGCGGGGTAATGCGCAGACATTCACGTTCGATCCCGCGCCGGATCCCCTTGAGGGCCGTCAGCCGATCAGGCGAACCCAGGGCGGTCAACAACTCGGTGAGTGACAAGCTAGTCGTAGTCATATTCACGGCTCATGTGTGGCCGCCCCTCAGGGGGGCGACGCTATTTTTATGAAGCGGCCTCAGGGCAGCTGCAACGGATAGATGGGAAGATGAAGCTCCTTCAGGGGTTTTTCAAGCTTTTGCTTGTCACCCACCACCACAATCACCATGTCAGCCGGATCGAGCCAACGGGCGGCACTGGCTTTGAGCACCTCGGGTGACACCGTTTTGATCAGCTGGTTCTGGGCCTGCACATAGTCCGGCTTCAGGTCATACATGATCATCTGCAGCAGGAAACCGGCCTTCTGACCGAGGGTTTCGTAGGAGAGGGCATCCTGCTGGGAGACGGCACTGCGCATATAGGCCAGCTCCACCGGCGTCGGGCCACTGTTGCGATAGTTGTCCATCTCTTTGAGGAACTGACGGATGGCATCCACGGTCGCATCGGCCCGCACATTGGCGCCGGTGGCGAAGGTACCCACCTCGCGATTGGCGGAGAAGCCCGAGCTGGCGCCATAGGTGTAGCCCTTGTCTTCCCGCAGATTGAGGTTGATACGGCTGTTGAAGTTGCCACCCAGGTTGAAGTTCATCAGCCCGGCGGTGAAGTAATCCCCCGTGGTATCAAACGGCATGGCGCGACGGCCAATGCGGATCACCGACTGGGGAGCCCCGGGCTTGTCCACCAGATAGATACCCGGCTTTGCCTGCTCGCCCTCGGGCTTGAGGCTGCCAAGGGTTGGCGCAGCCCCCTTCCACTGGGTCAGGAAGCCAAGTTGCTCCTCCACCTGCTGCTGGGCTACGTCACCCACCACCACCACCTTGGCGTTGGTCGGGTTGTAGTAGTTCTGATAGAAGCGCTTCACATCCGCCAAAGTCAGCTTCTCGACATCGGCCAGCACGCCGTCGCCCGGTTGACCGAGGCGGTTCTCCTTGCCATAGACCAGCTCACGGAAGGCCTGGCCTGCCAGCCACTCGGGCTGCTGCTGGCTCTGCTTCATGCCTTGCAGCATCTGCGCCTTGACCCGCTCGAAGTCAGCCTCCCGCATGCCGGGGCGCTCGAATACCTCGCGTACCAGACCCAGGGTCTGGGGCAGCTTGTCGGTCAGGCTGCTGATGGTGACCAGGTTGCTGTACTGGGCACTGGAGACGCTGACGCTGGAACCGAGCTTTTGCAGCTCGTCGCTGAGCTGGGCCTCGGTCAGACGCACCGAGCCCTGACCCAGCATGCTGGCGGTGAGGCTGGCGAGTCCAAGCTCTCCCTTTCCCTCGGCACGCATACCACCCGGCAGGGCGATCATGATGGAGACGGCCGGGATCTCGTCACTCTGGGTACCTATGATTTCGATGTTCTTGTCGAGCTTGCCGTGCCAGATGGCAGGTACCTTGACGCTGACCGCCTCGCTCGCCTGGGGCTGCACGCTGCGATCGAAGTTGTCCTTGACCGGACGCAGCGCCAGCGGTTCGTCGTGCTGGCTGTAATCCGGCAACACCCGCTTGGCAGGGGTAAAGTTCGGCTTGGCCACCTGCCAATCCGTCTTGCCCTTGGGCACGACGCTCAGCACTACCGCTGGCTTGCCCAGGATGAACTTGTCGTAGGCCGCCTTGACCTGCTCAGGTGTCACTTTGCCGATGGCATCCAGGCTCCTGAACACATAGTTGGGGTCCTGGGCAAATACCTGGCCCATGGCGAGCTGGCTCACCTTGCCGGAGACGCTGTCGAGCCCCCAGATGGCGGAGGCACGGTAGCTGCTGATGGCCTTTTCCAGGTCCTCCGGTTTGAGGCCGCGACCGGCAAACTCGCCGATCACCTTGTCCACTTCCCCCTTGAGGGTCTTGAGGCTGCCATCTACCGTAGGGTTGGGATAGGCATAGACGGTCAGGGTGCAGGCCAGCTCCTCGCAGTAGTGGGAAGCGCCCACGTCTATGGCCTTGCCGGTTTTCACCAGCGACTGATAGAGCATGGAGCTGGCGGAGCCGCCGAGCACGTCGGCAAACATGTCCAGCGCCGGCTCCTGCGGGTCACCGAGCGACACGGTCGGATAGCTGATATAGAGCAGCGGCAGGTGAACCTTGTCTTCCAGCGTCACGTAGCGGGTCTCTGGCAGGGTTACGGGGGCCGGGGTCGGCTCTGCCACGTCAGGGCCACGGGGGATGGAGCCAAAGTATTGCTCAATCCAGGCCAGCGCCTGTTTGGTATCGAAGTCGCCGCCCAGGGTCAGGGTGGCATTGTTGGGGCCGTACCAGCGCAGGAAGAACTGCTTGAGGTCATCTACCCCGACCCGGTCCAGATCCTCCACATAACCGATGGGCTGCCAGGAGTAGGGATGGGTGCGCGGATAGAGCGCCTCCCCCACTTTCTCGCTCACCAGACCGTAGGGTTGGTTGTCAATGCGCTGGGCCCGCTCGTTCTTGACGGTGGCGCGCTGGATCTCGAACTTCTTCTGGCTGACCGCATCGAGCAGGAAGCCCATGCGATCCGCTTCAAGCCAGAGCACCTTTTCCAGCTGATTGGCCGGCACAGTCTCGAAATAGTTGGTTCTGTCCTTGTTGGTGGTGCCGTTCATGCTGCCACCCGCCTCGTTGATGATCCGCATATGCTCCTGATCACCGACGTGCTTCGAGCCCTGGAACATCATGTGTTCGAAGAAATGGGCGAAGCCGGATTTGCCCACCTGTTCACGGGCCGAGCCTACGTGATAGGTCACATCCAGGTGTACCAGGGGATCGGACTTGTCGGGCGCCAGGATCACGGTCAGGCCGTTGTCCAGCTTGTACATCTGATAAGGAATACCGAGCTTGCCCTCTTCCTTGACCTGCTCCGATACCAGGGTAGGTGCCGCGAGCGCCGGCAGGGTGAAGCCCAGAAGAATGCTGAATGGAATGAGTTTATTCACGGTTACCTCGTGAGTGAAAAAAAGGGCTAGAAAATATGACTGGCCAGCAGAAAAATCAGGGCATAACGCAACAATTTGCCGAGCCCGATCAGGATGAGAGAGCGCCAGAAGGAGAGGCGCAGCCAACCGGCCAGCAGACAGAGACCATCGCCGACCACGGGTGTCCAGGCCAGCAGCAGGCACCAATGACCATGCTGTTTGAGCCAGCCGAGGGCTTTTTGTTCCCCACGGCCTTGAAAATCTTCCGGTTTTTTCTTGAAGGTGGCGAGCCAGCCAAGCCACCAGGTGGTCATGGAGCCGAGGGTATTGCCCAGGGTCGCCCACAGCAGCAGGCTGGTCATGCTCCACTGCCCCTTGGCGGCCATGGCCCCCAGCAAGACCTCCGAGCTGCCAGGCAGCAGGGTGGCGGAGGTGAAGGCGCTCAAAAACAGCCAGCCCAGCCCCATCTCCATCAGGTCATTCATGTGGGATCACCATAGGCAGCAAACTGACGACGCTGGGTGGCCCAGTCGACCATCGGGCACGGCCGCCATCATGACCTTCCTATGAGGTCGTGTTCGGCCGCAGGCATGCGCAGCAGCAGCTTGCCACGAACATGGCCCTCCTCGATGGCCTGATGGGCCAGCCCGCCGTCTGCCAGTGCAAACTCGGCAGAGACGGTCACCTGTACCTGCCCCTGACGCAGCAGGATCAGTATCTTGGCCAGTTGCTCGCTGTCGGGGTGCACCAGCATGCCGAGTACCTCAACGCCAGATCCCGCCGCCGCCTCCTTGATCTGCTGGGCCGTGATGGTGGGTACAGTCACCAGTTTGCCACCGGGCTTGATGCAGGCCAGCGCCGCCTTGCCGCTCTCGCCCCCCATCAGATCCAGCACCAGATCAACCTGACCGGTGTGATCGACGATCTGGGCAACCCAGTCAGGGTCGTGATAATCCACCATCTGACTGGCTCCCAGACTATGGAGAAAACTGTGATTGTCGCGGCTGGCCGTTGCCACCACCTCGGCACCATCGGCAGCAGCAAACTGCACAGCCAGATGGCCCACGCCGCCCGCACCGGCCAGGATCAGCACTCGCTGTCCCGGCTTGAGGCCACCGTGCTCAAACAACCCTTGCCAGGCGGTGAGGCCCGCCAGCGGCAAGGCAGCCCCTTGTCCCAGGGGCACGCCATCGAGCTTGATCAGCTCCCCCTCACTCGCCACGACGGATTCGGCATAGGCGCCCCCTGCCAGCGGAAAACCCACCATGCCGCACACTAGATCACCCTCTACCAGTGAAGTGACGCCAGGGCCGACTTTCTCTATCACGCCCGCCACATCATAGCCGGGTGTCCAGGGCAACTTGTCCTTGTTTTCGGCCGCCGCCCAGCCCAGGCCGGCGCGGGTCTTGGCATCAATGGGATTGACCCCCGCAAAGCAGATGCGCACCCGGACCTCCCCTTCTGCCGGCACCTTATCGAGGGAAGGGTTGAGCTTGAGTACCGAGGGGTCGCCGAATGCGGTAATCTGTAGCTGCGTCATTGCACAATCCATCCTGTTGATTGATCAAGGGTCAACAGAATAACAGCGAGGACACCATGGCTCGAATGTTTCTTATTCCTCTGTTGCTGGCTCTGGGGTGGTGGGCCTTGCTGCTCTACTTCCGCATCCCGCTCAAACAGGGGGCCAAGGGGTTTTACTGGATCATCGGCATAGGTGGCGGACTGGCCGCTTTCCTCAGCCTGATGATGGTACTGACTCACTAGCCAGGCGCCGCTCACGTCGCAAAAGAAGGGCCACCCCGAGGTGGCCCTGATTTCAACCGGCTTGCGAGCTGAGATGGTAGTGGCGGTTGCTGCCCTGCCCCAACACCCCCTCCGCCAGCAGATGCTGGAATACCTTGTCCACCTCCTCCAGCGACAGCGAAAGGGCCTGCGCCACCGAGCGCTTGCTGCACTTGAGCTCGCCGCTCTCCAGCACGGAGCGCACCTGGGCCACCACAGCCGGCTCGGGTTCCGGCTTGCTCGCCACCATGGGCACTGTGGCCGCCAATTCGGCCTGCCGCGCAGCGGCCTGCTCCCGTGCCTGCTGCCAATGCCACATGCGGCGAAAGCGGTTCTCCTCGCCAATCAGGCTGACGAAGAAGGCGCCGAATACATCCAGCAGCACGGAGAGGAAGCAAACCAGCAGAAACTGTACCTGGCTGAGGCTCATGCCCACCCCATCCGCCAGGCTGCTCATCAGCCCCAGCATGGAGGATTGCTCGTTGACCGGCTTGGCGTCACGCTCCTGGCGCAACTCATCCTGCTGCAACCTGAGCTTGGTGTTGGCCTGCTGCAAGCCGCTGACGCCGCTGGAGATCCGCGCCATCTCTATGTACTTGCGCGCCGCCTCCTCGTTGAGCTGGATCTGGCGTTCTATGCTGGCGATCTGCTCGTCGAAACGGGCCAGCTCCCGCTCATGTCGCGCCTGCTGACTCAGCACAGTGTTGGTGGCACTGTTGATGCCGCCTATGCTGCCGCCGATGGAGATGGCCGCCAGCACGCTGTAGAACAGCAGCGACCAGAAGGCACCGCCGAGATCCCGCCGCGCCTTGCACTCGCCATATTCGTACCAGACATAAAACTTGCCCAGCTCGAAGATGATGGCCAGGCCGCCGAACAGCCACTTCATCAACGGGTTGTCATCGATGGAGAGAAACAGCAGCAGGGAGAAGACGATGGAGGCCAGAATGGCCAACCCGGTAAAACTGTACACCGTGGTCAGTGCGAACCACCCCTTGGGGTAGCGCAATACGGCAGAAGCCTGTGTGGTCATAATGAAGAGGGGATGCCGTGCAGGAAAAGTTGGCTGCCGATTATAGTCGCCGGACTCACAGAGAGAAGGGCAAACTCTTGAATTCCTTCAGATAGAGAACCAGCTGCCCAGAGTGCGACCAAATCGAACAAATCGGCAACAGAGACGCGCTACAATCGCTCCTCTGACTTAATCCCGTTATGCGGTTATATGCGGTTCCGCCCAGGTTCAGCCCGGCAGGACTACACTGATCCGCTACTGTCACTACCCGAGGCCATCATGAACAAAACGACCACTATGCTGCTGTCCCTACTGCTGGTGAGCGGTGCCCCCGCTGCGCAACAATCACAGGATAATGGCGGTTCAACCTTCTCCGTTGATGAGCTGTCATTCAATCTGGACTGGGACGACAAGCAGTTCAACTGGTCGCAAACTGACTGCCTCGATCTGGGAATGGGGGACGCGCGCGCTACCGATTGCAAACGGGTAAGGCTCAATCTGGACGATCAGGAAAACCGCAACCAGCCCCCCAGCACCAACGAGATGCCGGCCAACCAGCAGAGTGGCCAGTAACAATGGGAGTATTCTTGCCATGAATCCATTCAAGCGCTACCCCACGATTAACCGCAGCGCACTGCTGCTCTCCCTGCTCGTAGTGCAGGGCACCGCTTTTGCTGCGCCCCCCTCCAAAGGAGCCGACGGCATCAACATCTCCGGCAATGACATCAAGATCGATCTCGACTGGGATGACAAAGAGTACGACTGGTGGCAGAACCACTGCCTGGATATCGATATTGGCGATGGCCGCATCAAACTCAACTGCGACAAGATGGATGGCAAGTACCGGGATCACTACAACCGCAGCATCCACAGCGGCAACAACCCGGGACAAGGTCACGACAAGCACAAGGACAAGAACAAGGGCAACGGCAACGGCAAGAAGAACTGAAGTCCCTCTCCTGATGCAGCAGGGGCCTGATGCCCCTGTGCTCATTTCGTTACCAGTAATTCTCCGCACTGATGTTGCCGGGGGCTCGCCGCAGGTTCTTGGCCAGCCCGAGTTCCAGCAAGGTCTGCTGGGTCTCCTTCACCATGGCCGGATTGCCACAGATAAGCACCTGGCTCTGCTCGGGTGAAAATGCGAGCCCGACTCGCGCCTGCAGTCGCCCGTCGGCGATGGCCGCCGGGATCCTGCCAGCCATTGCCCCTGGCCACCCTTCGCGACTGACGAAGGGAACATAATGAAAGCGCGCCCCGTGCTGCTCGGCAAAGCTGGCGATCAGCCCCTGGTAGCTAAGCTCTTCTCCTCTTCTCACCCCATGCACCAGCATCAGGTTCTCGAAGCGGTCGAAGGCCTCGCCATCCGCCAGCATGGAGAGAAAGGGGCCTATGGCGGTACCGGTGGAGAGCAACCAGAGATCGCGACCGGACGGCACCTCGTCAAGGATCAGAAAGCCGGTGGCCTGAGACTGCACCAGCAGGGTGTCGCCCTCCTGCAGAGAACCAAGAGATGGCGTCAGCTCACCGTCCGGGATCTCGACCAGATAGAATTCGTGATAGGGGGCTGAGGGGGGATTGACGAAGGAATAGGCTCGCTGGATGCGGCGCTCGCCCTGCGCGAGGGCCAGTTTGGTAAATTGTCCTGCCTTGTAGGGGGCAAGCTCTGCCGCCACGCGCAGGGAAAACAGGGTGGGGGTCCATTCGATGCGCTCGATGACGCGGCCTTCGACCCAGGCTGCCATAGGGATCTCCTCAAGAGGAACAGAGCTTCACTCTACCCTTTGATCCCAAAATAAAAAACCCGCGCAAATGCGCGGGTTTTTTTGCAACAGCGAATCGCTATTACAGGGCAACAACCTGAACTTGTACGGTTGCTTTGACGTCAGCGTGCAGCTGAACAACAACTTCGTACTCGCCGGTGTTACGCAGAACGTTGCCCATGCGGACCTCGCTCTTGGCAACAGCAACGCCGGCAGCAGTGATGGCATCAGCCACGTCACGGGTACCGATGGAACCGAACAGCTTGCCTTCGTCGCCAGCTTTGGAGGCGATAACAACAGCAGCCAGTTCACCCAGCTTGGCAGCGCGCTCTTCAGCGGCAGCTTTACCGGCAGCCAGTTTGGCTTCCAGTTCAGCACGGCGAGCATCGAAAGTCTCGATGTTGGCCTTGGTAGCCATAACGGCTTTGCCTTGCGGGATCAGATAGTTACGGGCGTAGCCAGCTTTAACAGCGACTTGATCACCCAGACCGCCCAGTTTGGCGATTTTGTCGAGCAGGATAACTTGCATTACCTTTCCTCTATGGAAGTTGAGTTAGGCTTAAGTGCCGGGCCGATTCTTACTTGTTGTGCAGATCGGTGTACGGCAGCAGAGCCAGGTAACGAGCACGCTTGATGGCGCGTGCCAGCTGACGCTGATACTTGGCGCGGGTACCGGTGATACGGCTCGGTACGATCTTGCCAGATTCAGTGACGTAGTTTTTCAGAGTAACGATATCTTTGTAGTCGATCTCGGTAACGTTCTCGGCAGTGAAGCGGCAGAACTTACGACGACGGAAATAACGTGCCATGGCCTTTATCCTCTATTCAGTGATCCAGAATTACTCTTCGGAAGACGCTGCTTCAACAGTATCTTCGCGGCGCTCGTCGTCACGACGGACGAAGCGCTCTTCCTTGGCCTTGGCCATCGGAGAAACTTCAGTCACGGCGTGCTTGGTGCGCATGATCATGTTGCGGATAACGGCATCGTTGAAGCGGAAGTTGGTTTCCAGTTCATCGATAACGGCTTGCTCTGCTTCCACGTTCATCAGAACGTAGTGAGCTTTGTGCAGCTTGTCGATCGGGTAAGCCAGTTGACGACGGCCCCAATCTTCCATGCGATGGATAGTACCACCCGCGGTGGTGATAGCACCGGTGTAACGCTCGATCATACCGGGTACTTGCTCGCTCTGGTCCGGATGAACCATGAAGACGATTTCGTAATGACGCATTTTAGCTCCTTACGGATTAATTCAGCCTCCGCCCAGGTGCAGCCAGACCTCGGAGGCAAGGAACGTATGGTGTGTTTAGACGCTGCTTTCTAGGGCGGCGTATTGTACGAAATCACATCCCTCACTGCAACTGGCCGCCGCAGATGTTTTTATCTATGGGTATGATACAAAACATCAATTGATAACAATTATCATTTAGATCTATTCTATCTCCATAATCTTATGGAGGGTGTTTCCATGCAACCCGCGCTGACTACGGCCATCCCGGCCCGCAAATTCAAGCTTACCCTGCTCGGGCCCGCCTTTATCGCCGCCATCGGCTATATCGATCCGGGCAACTTCGCCACCAATATCCAGGCAGGCTCGACCTTCGGTTATCAGCTGCTGTGGGTGGTGGTGTGGGCCAATCTGATGGCCATGCTGGTGCAGACCCTCTCCGCCAAGCTCGGCATCGTTACCGGCAAGAACCTGGCGGAACACATACGCGACAGGCTGCCCAAACCGGCGGTCTGGGCCTACTGGGTACAGGCGGAGATCATCGCCATGGCGACCGATCTGGCCGAATTCATCGGCGCAGCGGTCGGCTTCAAGCTGCTGCTCGGCGTCACCCTGCTGGAAGGCGCCGGCATCACGGCCGTGGTGACCTGGGGCATTCTCATGCTGCAGAGCCGTGGCCAGAAGCCACTTGAGTTCGTGGTTGGCGGCCTGCTGCTGTTCGTGGCGGCGGCCTATATCGTCGAGCTGGTGTTCTCCCGCCCCCACCTGCCGAGCCTGCTGGAAGGGGCTCTCTTCCCCGGCCTGCCCAACAGCGAGGCGGTCTATCTGGCGGCCGGGGTGCTCGGTGCCACCGTGATGCCCCATGTCATCTACCTGCACTCGGCGCTGACCCAGCACACCCAGGATCAGGGCACAGTGCCTCAGCGGCTTCACACCACACGGGTAGACGTAGCCATTGCCATGACCATAGCCGGCTTCGTCAACCTGGCCATGATGGCGATGGCGGCCGCTGCCTTTCACAGTTCTGGCAACCAGCAGGTGGCCGAACTCGAATCTGCCTACCAGACTCTCACTCCCTTGCTCGGGCAGGCGGCCGCCACCCTGTTCGGCCTGTCCCTGGTGGCATCGGGCATCTCCTCCACAGTGGTAGGAACCCTGGCAGGACAAGTAGTAATGCAGGGTTTCGTGCGTTTCACCATACCGCTCTGGCTACGCCGTGCCATCACAATGGCTCCCGCCTTCGTGGTGATCGCCATGGGGCTCAATACCACCGAGATCCTGGTGCTGAGCCAGGTGGTGCTCAGTTTTGGTATAGCGCTGGCACTCATTCCGCTGCTGATCCTGACCGGCGATCGAGCGCTGATGGGAGAGTATCGCAACCATCCGGTGACTCAGGCTGTCGGTCGCCTTATCGTCGCACTGGTGATCGGCCTCAACGCCTACCTGCTGGTCGCCATGATCTAGCGCTCACGACCGGCTACGCAGGCCGGCTCATTAACCCAGGTTAATGAGCCGGCCTGCGCTTTGGCGTATGCTGCTCTCTTTTCATCTGCGATTAGCGGGAGCCATCCATGGAACATACCCGAGCCAGCTTCGTGCTGGGCCATCATCATGAACCGGCCAGCGTGGTCTTCTGCCAGAGCGGCGACACCAGCCTGCTGGTCACCGATCTCACCCCCTTTCATCCGCAAAGCCACCTCTGGCCCGATCAACCGGGGGATGTGGGCGCGGTTTGCTGGGATGGCGGTGACGCCAGTGTAGGCCCCTGCCGGATGGGCGCCATCAGCCCGGAGGGCGAACTGTTCGTGGACAAGGATATACCGGTCAAGCGGGGCGCCGAAGGGTGGGCCTTCGTGGTGGTGCATCCCCTGGCGGGCCATCACACTCTGGCCGTAGGCTCCCGGGTTGAACTGAAGGTGGATGCCGCTGCCCGCCACTCCTTAAGCCTGGGTCACAGCGGCTGCCATCTGGCGGCGCTGGCCCTCAATCGGATGCTGACCCCCTACTGGCGCAAGGAGGTGAGCGAGCGCGATGCACTCGATCAGCCCGACTTTGACCGCCTCGCCATTCAGACCTCGCGAGTCGAGCCCATGGGCTCCCGGGAGCAGTACCGCATCGGCAAGAGTCTGCGCAAGAAGGGGGTCAATAATGACGCTTTGTTGGCGGAACTGGCGCAGATAGAGACCAGCGTAAACCAGCAGCTGGCAGACTGGCTGGCGGCCGATGGCGAGATCCGCCGCAGCCGTGCTGGCGAGGCCATCATAGACTCGCGCTACTGGCACTGCATGCTTGAAGGTAAAGAGGTGACCATTCCCTGCGGTGGCACCCATGTGGCCACACTGGCCGAACTGGGCCAGGTGCGGGTAGAGCTCGCCCCCTGCGAGGAGGGCTTTACCCTGACGACTCTGGTCACCCCTTGAGTCAAACATCAGGCCGGGCGGCGCCCGGTCTGATGCAGCTAGGGATCAGGCAAGACGGATCAACAAGATACCGCAGAGGATCACCAAGGCGGCGCACAGTCGTACCCGCCCCAGTTTCTCCCCCAGCCAGCACCAGGAGAGCAGCACGGCAAACAGTACGCTGCTCTCGCGCAGCGCCGCCACCAGCCCGATGGGCGCCTGGGTCATGGCCCAGATGACGATGCCGTAGGCAAGCAGTGACAAAGCGCCGCCGAGCGCACCGGTACGCCATGCCGCGAGATCGAGCGCGCGCCAGGCGGTGCGACTCTGCCAGCGCATCAGCAGCGGCATCATCAGCGCAGTCAGGGCAAACAGCCAGAGGGTGTAGCGCACAGGCGCCCCGGCCGAGCGGGCACCCGCCCCGTCCGAGAGGGTATAGGCTGCGGTAAACAGCGCCGTGATCAGCACGGCGCTCAGGGCCCCAGACGCCAGTTTGATGCCACCGCGCCAGGCCATCAGCAGCACACCGCTCACCAGCACCAGAGCGCCTGCCACCGCCAGCACTCCCGGCACCTCCCCCAGTAACAAGGCCCCGAACAGCAACGTCACCAAGGGCGCACTGCCACGCGCCAGCGGGTAGATCTGGCCGAATTCCCCCAGCCGATAGGCCCGACCGAGAAACAGACAATAGCCACAATGCAGCAGGATGGAGAGCGCCAGCCAGGGGTATTCGGCAGGCACAGGCAGCCCGACCAGCGGCAAGAAAGGGGCGGCAAACAACCCGGAACAGAGGGAGACAAGCAGCACGCTGACACGCCCCTCGGCCTGGCGTTTGGCCAGTGCATTCCAAAGGGCGTGCAGGAGCGCGGCCAGCAGGATGGCAGCAAAGATGGTAGGGGTCACGACAGGGTTCCGATAGCAACAGGCCGCCCAGCATAGCCGGTTTACCCGGCCATGACAGAGAGCGGCCTCATAAGATGCCTGTTTTTCTCACCCATCGGCCTGCTGCCGATGGGCCTGGCCTCAGCGCAATCGGCGCTGCCAGTGAATGGCCAGCAGGATGAAGCTCACCCCGACCCAGAGGTTCCAGGCCGGGATCTCGCCAAACAGCCAGATCCCCATCAGCACCACGAACATCAGGCCTGAGTATTCGGTTGCAGCAATACGGTTGGCCTCCACCTGCCGATAGGCGTAGATGCAACTGGCATGATAGAGCAGTTGCATCACGCCGCTGCCGCCGATCAGTGCCAGCAGATGCCAGTCCACAGGTTGCCAGTGATTCACCGCCAACCCAGCCGTCAATGGCAGCGCCAGCAAGTTTGCCCAGAACAGGGTCGCCACCACAGAGATCCCCGCAGGCAGCTTGCGGCCGGTGACATTGAACAGCGCCAGAGTGAAGGCGGTCACCAGCGCGCCCAGACCCGCCAGATGGAAATCTCCCGGCTTGAGCACGAACACGACGCCAAGCAGCCCCATGCCCCCCAGCAACCAGACCCGGGAGTTGATCTTCTCCTTGAGCAACCAGGCCGCCAGCGGCAATGTCAGCAAGGGTGAGACATAGAAGATGGCGTTGGCCGTGGCCAGCGGCAGCTGGGTCAGCGCCAGCATCATGCCGCCACCACCGAGCAGGCAGAGGTGACCACGCAGCAGGTGCCATTTCCAGGCACCCAGTCCCCAGGCCGATCTCGGCACTCTCAGCATGAAGGGCAGCAACACCAGCAGGGTCAGCAGCTGGCGCAAGAACATGTATTGGAAGGGGCTGAAACCGGGGCCGATCAGCTTGACCAGCACATCGGAGAAGGCCTGGGCCAGATTGCCCAGTACCAGAGTGATGATGGCGAAGGTTTGCAGGTCCAGAGCGAACCGCTTGCGCAACAACTCCATCAGCGACAGCCACTCGAGTGACGAACGCAGATAAAATGGCTCAACGGCTTAATTGCTGAATCTTGTTTTGTATTAATGGGATAAAAAACCATTTTTAAACCTATCCATCAACGGTTGCCGATTAATCACTCAAAGGGTACCCAGTAATATGGCGTCGAGCACCCGTTTTCTTTACTACCTCAAGACATAATAATTTCATTGTTATGCTTTAAAGGTATTAAGACGAGGTCATGCCAATGTGGGGAATGCCATCTTCCAGATAGGGTTCACCCACGGCGGTGAAGCCATGGCGACCATAAAAACCCTGCAGATGGGCCTGGGCTCCCAGATAGATGCCGACCCCGGGCCACAATTGCTCGCACTCCACCAACGCCTGCTGCATCAGTCGATGACCGAGACCGTCACCTCTGGCCTCCGGCGATGTCACCACCCGGCCGATCACCACCTGGTGCGCCTTGGCCACATCAGGCGCCATCAGTCTGGCGTAGGCCACCAGCACGCCATCCTGCCAGCCGAGCAGGTGCTGCACGTCGGGACGCTTGTCGACGCCATCCAGATCGAGGAAAACGCAAGTCTGCTCCACCACGAAAACGCGGGATCTCAGCACGAGCAATTCATAAAGCTCATTGACGTCGAGTTGTTCAAAAGATTTGAGGGACCAGTTCATGGGAACTCCTTGCTCATCGAGAAAGGCAGCATAGCCAGCCGCGCGGGCGCAGGCATTAACCTTTGTTAAGATCCTTCAGCCGCTTGCGAATGCGGCTCAGGCTGATGGGGGTGATGCCCAGATAAGCGGCTATCTGGTGATCCGGCACCCTGGCATCCAGCGCGGGGAAACATTGCAGGAAGTGTTGATAACGGGCCTGGGGGCTCTCGGTCAACAGCAGCAACTCTTTCTCTTCCTTGATACGCAACTGCACCGCCAGCAAGTGGTGATACCAGGCGGACCAGCAAGGGAGCTGACGCAAATCCCTCAGGTTGAAGAGTTGCAGGCGGCATGGCTCCAGCGCCTCCACACTGTAGCGGGCGGGTTCACCACTGAGCAGATGATGGAAGTCGATAAACTCATCCCCCTCCCAATAAAACTCCTTGATGTACTCGCGGCCATCCGCCAGCACCACCTTGGCGCGCAGCAGCCCCTGCTCCACCTTGACCAGCAGGTCGGGTCTGTCGCCCGCATGCCAGAGGCAGGTACGAGGGCTCAGGGTCAAAGGCCGGGCAAAAGAGAGGAGGCGCGCGGCCTCCTGCTCATTTGTGACCTGATCCCGACTGAACGGGGGTCTGTCCATCCCGTTCCCTTAAGCGCGACGCTGACGCACGGCTTCGAACAGACAGACACCGGTCGCCACCGAGACGTTGAGACTGGATACAGCCCCCGCCATCGGAATGCTGACCAGCTCGTCGCAGTGTTCGCGAGTCAGGCGGCGCATGCCCTTGCCTTCGGCACCCATGACCAGCGCCATGGGACCGGTCAGCTTGGCCTGATAGACATCGTGATCCGCCTCACCGGCAGTACCGACGATCCAGACTCCGCGATCCTTCAACTCCCGCAGACTGCGGGCCAGATTGGTGACCTGGATAAGCGGCACCACTTCGGCGGCGCCACAGGCAACCTTGCGCACGACCGAGGTCAGGCCGCTGGCCTTGTCACGCGGCACTATCACCGCATGGACTCCGGCCGCATCGGCACTGCGCAGGCAGGCGCCGAGGTTGTGCGGATCTGTCACCCCGTCCAGCACCAGCAGGAAGGGTTGAGCCTTTTGCTCGGCCAGGTTGTCCAGCAGGCTGGCCAAGTCGTGCTCGGCCAGCTTGGGCGCCTCTATCACCTTGGCCATGATGCCCTGGTGATTGTTGCCTTCCGCTTTGTCATCAAGGGTCTTGCGGTTCACACTCTGCACCTTGAGGCCGAGAGATTCCATCTCGGCCAACAGGGGGTGCAGCCGGTCGTCATCCCGGCCCTTGAGGGCCCACACTTCGATGAAACGCTCCGGGGTGCGCTCAAGCAGCGCGGATACAGCGTGAATGCCGTAGATCAGTTCAGTACTCATTTAGTGCTCTTGGCCTTATCGTGAGCCTTTTTGCTCGGTCGTCTGTTGCTGGGCTTGGCACGGCCACCCTTGTCGGATTTGCCGATATTCTTGCCCTCTTTGCGTTTCTCGTGGCGCTGGGCGCTCTTGGCTTTCTCGCTCTTGATCTCGGCCTGCTTACGCGCCATCTCTTTGGCGTTCTTGCCGGTGGCCTGGAGCGGCTCTTCCACCATCACGAAGTCGATCTTGCGATCGTCCAGGTTCACGCCCATCACCTTGACGCGTACCTTGTCACCCAGACGGTAGCGACGGCGGAAGTTCTCGCCGATCAGCTGCATGTGCAGGGGATCAAACTGGTAGTAGTCGTTGGTCAGGGTGCTGACGTGGACCAGACCGTCGATGTGGATTTCCGCCAGACGGACGAAGAAACCAAAGCCGGTGACGCTGGCGATGACGCCGTCGAACTCGTCACCCACGTGATCCAGCATGTACTCACACTTGAGCCAGTCGGCCACGTCGCGGGTCGCATCGTCGGCACGGCGCTCGGTCATGGAGCAGTGCTCGCCCATGGGATCCACTTCTTCCAGCTGGTAGTGATAACCACCGCTCGGGGTCCACTTGTGGCGCAGGTTGGGCTGCTGCTCCTTGGCCGCCTGATACTTGATGGCACGGTGCAGGATAAGGTCGGGGTAACGACGGATCGGCGAGGTGAAGTGGGCATATGACTTCAATGCCAGACCGAAGTGGCCGATATTGTCTGCCTGATAAACAGCCTGACGCATGGAGCGCAGCAGCATGGTGGAGAGCAGCTCGGCATCCGGACGCCCTTCAAACTTGGCGGCCAGCTCAGCAAAATCTTTCGGCTCGGGCTCGAGGCCGCCCTTGAGCTCCAGACCCAGTTCGGCCAGGAAATCACGGAAACCGGTCAGGCGCTCTTCACCCGGACGGTCGTGCACCCGGAACAGGGCTGAGGCTTCGTTCTTCTCGATGTAACGGGCCGCAGCCACGTTCGCCTGGATCATGCACTCTTCGATGATCTTGTGGGCGTCGTTGCGCACCAGCGGCACTATCTGGTCGATCTTGCGCTGGGCGTTGAAGATGAAGCGGGTCTCTTCGCTCTCGAACTCCACCGCGCCACGCTGGTGACGGGCGTGCTTGAGCGCCTTGTAGAGGTTGTTGAGCTCTTCGATGTGGCCCACCAGCGGGTCATATTGCTGACGCAGCTTGGGATCCCCATCCAGAATGGCCGCGACCTTGCTGTAGGTCATGCGGGCATGGGAGTTCATCACGGCTTCGTAGAACTTGTAACCGGACATGCGACCGGCGGCGGAGATGGTCATCTCGCACACCATGCAGAGACGGTCGACCTGCGGGTTCAGGGAACACAGACCGTTGGAGAGCACCTCCGGCAGCATGGGCACTACGAACTCGGGGAAATAGACGGAGTTGCCGCGCTGATAGGCTTCAGCATCCAGTGCAGTGCCGGGCTTCACATAGGCAGAAACATCCGCAATGGCAACCCACAGACGCCAGCCGCCACCGCGCTTGGCTTCACAGAAGACGGCGTCATCGAAGTCGCGGGCATCTTCCCCATCGATAGTGACCAGCGGCAGAGCACGCAGATCGATACGACCCTCTTTGGCCTTTTCCGGCACCTGTTCGCCGAGACCGGCAACCTCTTTGGTCACCTCTTCCGGCCAGGTATGCGGGATACCGTGGGTACGCAGGGCGATTTCAATCTCCATGCCCGGCGCCATGTTCTCGCCCAGCACGTCCAGCACGGTACCGACCGCGTTGATGCGGGAGTTGGCGCGCTGGTTGATGCGCACCACCACGACCTGGCTCTGGCGAGCGCCCTTGTTTTCCCCTTCCGGGATTATGATGTCCTGGCCGATACGGCTGTCATCCGGCACCACGAAACCCACGCCATTTTCGACGAAGTAACGGCCGACGATATCCGCTTCACGAGACTTGAGCAGACGCACCAGTCGCGCTTCCTGACGACCCTTGCGATCGATCTCGGTCGGTTGCACCAGCGCATAGTCGCCATGCATCAGGCGCTGCATCTCGCGGTTGTTCAAATAAAGATCCGGTCCACCACCTTCCGGGCGCAGAAAACCGAAACCATCTTTATGGCCAAGTACATACCCTTTTACCAGATTAAGACGATCCGGCAGGGCGTAACATTGGTTGCGAGTGAATACCAGTTGCCCATCGCGCTCCATGGCGCGCAGACGACGGCGCAAGGCTTCCAACGGCTCTTCGTCGGTCAGCTTGAGGGCCTTGGCCAACTCATCACGGGTCATGGGTTTTTCATGACCCTTGATGAGCTCCAGCAGCATCTCGCGACTGGCGATGGGGTTTTCGTATTTTTCGGCCTCGCGTTGGAGGAAAGGATCTTTTTGAGACATAAGCAGGCCTTAGGGTAGGTAGTAACGCAGACATTATATCGAAGGGGGGAGCTAATGGCATCCATCGACTGCCTTTTGGCCAATCTCTCTGTCATACTATGCAAAGTTTGCAGGCATGATGAGACACGGAACTCATGAGCAAGGACTCGTTCGCGCAATCCGCCGCCTATCTTAAGCAGGCGGTTCCACTGATGATCAAGTATCAAATTCCCACGACGCCGGATAACTATACCCTTTGGTATAACTACGTGTCGGCCAGCATGCCAGAGCTCAATCAGGCCATCGATCAGGCGATCAAGCTGCAGGGCACCTGCTCACTCACCACCTGCGAGCGGCTCTATCATCAGCACCTCGCCGCCCAGGATGAGCAGCAGATGGAGGCCATGAAACTCAGTCTGGCCGCCATGGCCAACGAGCTCGGCCACACCATGCAAGACGCCATTTCCGACACCGGCATGTTTCAGGAGATGCTCGACAAGAGCTTCGATCGGTTGAGTCTCATCGACGATGAAGGGCTTAGCCTTGACGACACCATGGGCATCTTGCGGGATCTGGTGCGCGAATCCCGGGATGTTCGCATGTCGACCATGCATTTTCGCAATCAGCTCAGCAATGCAGAGAAAGAGATCAAAGAGCTGCGTGAGGCACTGAACGAAACCCGCAAGCTGGCCAACGAGGATGCCCTCACCTCCCTGCTCAATCGCCGCGCCTTCGATCTGGAGATAGACGGCCTGATCCGCAGCAAGCAGCCCTTCTCCCTCATTCTGTCGGACATCGACCGCTTCAAGAATTTCAACGATGAATATGGTCACCTGCTTGGGGATCAGGTACTGCGTGCCTTCAGCAAGCGACTGCGGGAAACGTGCAAGGAGGGCGTCACCGCCTATCGGCTCGGTGGTGAGGAGTTCGCCCTGCTGGTGCCCATGCGCAACCTGGCCCTGAGCCGCCAGATGGCCGAGAGTCTGCGCCGTGCCATAGAGAAGATGTCCATCCTGGATCGCAAGTCCGGCCGCCGCATCGACCACATCACAGCCTCGTTTGGAGTGGGTGAGTACAATGGTCAGGAAACAGGCGATGCGCTGGTCGAGCGCACCGACAAACTGCTCTACAAGGCAAAAGAGCTGGGCCGCAACCGGGTCATGCCCTTGCCGTCCTGAATCCTCCAGACAACAAAAGGCCGGTCAATAACCGGCCTTTTTCATTTTTGCCATGCACAACCTAGAGGCTTTTCAGCTTCTCTTCCGGCAGTGCCAGCTCGTCATTGTGGTTGACGCCGATACCACGCGCCAACACGTTACGAGCGATCTCATGGGCCTCCGCCAGCGAATGCATGCTGAAGGTGCCGCACTGATATTCGTTCAGCTCCGGGATCTTGGCCTGCTCCTGCACGGTCAACACATCGCTCATGGCAGCCTGCCAGGCGGCGCCCACACGGGCTTCGTCCGGTGCGCCAATCAGGCTCATGTAGAAACCGGTACGGCACCCCATGGGGGAGATGTCGATGATCTCCACACCATTGCCGTTCAGGTGATCACGCATGAAACCGGCAAAGAGGTGCTCGAGGGTGTGAATGCCGCGTTCGGAGAGGATCTCCTGGTTCGGCACACAGAAACGCAGATCGAACACGGTTATGGTGTCCTTGTTCGGGGTCTGCATAGTCTTGGCCACGCGCACTGCTGGCGCTTCCATACGGGTGTGGTCAACGGTAAAACTGTCCAATAACGGCATTTCTGACTCCTGATTTGGTTACCAGAACCAGCCCCCGCTGGAGAGCTGATCCTTGCATTGTCGATACTGGGCGCCGTAGCGCTGGGCACGCGCCTCTACCTTGCGGGAGGTCTTCATCAGCCACCCCTTGCTACGGTAGCTGCCACGCCGGTAGCCACCCCACCCTTCGTGATAGTTGAGATACTGGCCATAGGCATCCCACTTGGAAGTACCATTCAGCCGCTGGGCCTTGTTAGTGTACCAGCCCATGAAATCGATGGCGTCGGCAAAGTCGTCGCGGCTGCTCCAGCTGTTGCCGGTTTCCCGTTGGTAATCGTCCCAGGTCTCATCTTTCACCTGGGCATAACCATAGGCGGAGCTGGCTCGCCCGGTCGGAATGAAGAGGAAGTAGCCCATTGGCGGCTGGGCATCGTGTACGAAGGAGGACTCCTGATACATCATGGCCATCACAACCTGAACAGGTGTGCCCCACTTCTCATTCATCTTGAGCGCCGCCTTGTGCCAGTCGGGCTTTTCCCGAAAGATCTGGCATAGATTTTCCGGCTGGGCCGGCGGGCGGGTACTGCAGGCGGTCAGGCCAATCAGCAGGCCCGCCGCCACGAAGAGGCGCATCCATGATATCTGAAGGCTTGTCTCTTCGTTCTCCTGGTCGATACGAGGCACATCCATCACATCAAATCGCGTCTTCGTTCTCTTCGCCGGTACGGATACGAATGACACGCTCCACCTCGCAAACGAAGATCTTGCCGTCACCAATCTTGCCGGTACGGGCCGTGTTCTGGATGGCTTCGATGCAGGCATCCAGATCCTCGTCCTGCACCACCAGCTCCACCTTCACCTTAGGCAGGAAATCCACCATGTACTCGGCGCCGCGATAGAGCTCGGTATGCCCCTTCTGACGGCCGAAGCCTTTGACTTCGGATACCGTCATGCCGTTGATGCCGATCTCGGCCAGGGCCTCGCGCACATCGTCCAGCTTGAACGGTTTGATGATGGCTTCAATCTTCTTCATGGTGACTCCTTACCAGTTCTGTTTGCCGAACCCGGATGTGATGGGGTAACGACGATCCTTACCAAAGTTGCGGGCCGTGATACGGGGCCCGACGGCAGCCTGACGGCGTTTGTACTCGTTGAGATCCACCAACCGGATCACCTTGCGCACCACCGCTTCCTCGAAGCCTTCTGCCACCATGTCGGCGACAGAGGCGTCCTCTTCCACATAGCGCTTGAGGATGGCATCCAGGATGTCGTAGGGGGGCAGGCTGTCCTGGTCCACCTGATCCGGCGCCAATTCTGCCGAAGGAGGACGGTCGATGACCCGTTGCGGGATCACATAATCGACTGAATTGCGATATTCGCACAGCTTGAAGACCAGAGTCTTGGGAACGTCTTTGAGCACATCAAAACCGCCCGCCATGTCACCATACAGGGTGGCATAGCCCACGGCCATCTCGCTCTTGTTGCCCGTGGTCAGCACTATGCGACGACGCTTGTTGGAGAGCGCCATCAAGAGCACCCCACGGCAGCGTGCCTGCAGGTTCTCTTCTGTCGTATCGCGGGCAGTACCGGCAAACAGCGGCGCCAGCTGGGTCATAAAGCCTTCAAACATGGGCTCGATGGAGATGATGTCAAACTCGACCCCCATCCGCTCGGCCTGCTCCTTGGCATCCTCCACGCTCATCTGGGCGGTGTAACGGAACGGCATCATCACCGCCTGCACCTTGTCAGCCCCGATGGCGTCAGCAGCGATTGCCAAGGTCAGGGCTGAGTCGATACCACCGGAGAGGCCCAATACGGCGCCCTGGAAGCCGTTTTTGGTGATGTAGTCGTGCACCGCCAGCACCAGCGCTTGGTAAGTCTCGGCCAATGGCTCGAGCGGGGCGGCCGGTTCACGCTCTTTCACCGGTTGACCATCGGCAAAGCGCACCAGGGACAGCTCTTCGGCAAACGGGGCCAGCTTGTGGGTCAGCTCACCCTGGCTGTTGAACACCTTGGAACAGCCATCGAAGATCAGCTCGTCCTGGCCACACACCTGATTGAGGTAGACCAGCGGCAAACCGGTCTGGCTGCAACGCTCAGTCATCAGTTCACGACGGATCCAGGGTTTCTCCTGATCGTAGGGCGAGGCGTTGATGGTGAGCAGCAGCTCGGCCCCTGCCGCCTTGGCGGCCAGCGCCGGGCCCGGTTGCCATAGATCTTCGCAAATGAGCAGCCCCAGCTTATGACCACGGAACAGCACCACGCAGCTATCCGTGCCCGCAGTGAAATAGCGCTTCTCGTCAAATACGCCGTAGTTGGGCAGGTCTTGCTTGAAGTAGCGTGCGACCAGCTTGCCCTGCTCATAGAGGGAAGCGGCGTTATAGAGCGCAGCCCCTTCACGCCAGGGATGCCCCACCAGAATGGCGCAGCTGCCCTGCCAGGTCGCGATGCGAGCCAGCGCAACATCGACACGGATCATCAGGTCGCTGCGCAGCAACAGGTCTTCCGGCGGATAGCCGGTCAAGGCGAGCTCGGAGCACACCAGCAGGTCGGCGCCTTGTTGCTCGGCCTGAGCGGCCGCAGCCAGCACCTTGTCACAGTTATCTTCGATGGCGCCTACCGTCAGATTCAACTGGGCAAGCATCAGAGAGAGGGCTTTTGCCATGGCGATACATCTTAAAATCGAAAATGATGGGGAATGATAAAGAAAAGGGGGGCAATCTGCCAGTTCAAGACGGGTGTTAGCATGTGACAGCAACCACAGGGAGGGATAAGCTGTAAACAGTCACGGAACGACAGGCCCAAGTTCATATGAAACAAGCCGGATTTACCTTGCTGGAGCTGATGATTGCGATTGCCCTGGCCGTTATTCTGCTCGGCATAGGCATTCCTTCCCTCGGCAACCTGCTTCAAGATAACCGCGCCAATTATGAAAGTGAGCGCCTCATGAAACATCTGCGTTTTGCTCGCAATCAGGCGATAAGCGATCAACAGACCGTGACTGCATGCCTGGTCAACACCGGCAATCAATGTGTCACAAACAGTCCAAGCCAATTGCTGGTGTTCACTGACAGCAACAGCAACGCCAGACTGGATAATGGCGAAACCGAGCTATCCAGAACCCCCGTGTTTTCAGCCGATACCACTCTCAGTTCGACAAGAACCCGCGTCTTGTTCGCCACTGATGGCACCAGCCTTGGGACAAATATGACCATTTCAATATGCGTCAGCGGGGAACCGACCATTAACCTCGTCATTGCCGCATCAGGGCGCAGCAGCAAAACGGATACCGCCGTCATCTGCCCCTAGCCATTATCTGGGCTGTGACGCCTCCTGCTGTCTGGCTGCCTCCTGGCTGAATGGCTGTTCTGTTGGCTGGCACTCCACTACCCTCCTGACCATTAAAAGCTGCCCATCCATTTCGAACCCTTTCTTTTTAAAGGCGATTTCAGCCCTCTGGCTATCCATTATCGTCCCCTGAATAACGACATAGATACCATTCTCCAACTCGACATAGCATTTTCTATCTACTCCAGCATGAACACTGGCTGCGCTCAACAAGGCCATCAGCCACAGGATCATTTTCATTGGGGCTCATCCTCATACAGGTATATTTTCTTGGGCGTCATATCCATTTCGGCCTCATCCGATCCCTCAGAACACTCGCCCTCTCCAGTACAGCGCTCAGGCACACCCTCGCCCTCGTCTTTGAGAATGACCTCTTCACCCGGAGCGCCACCAATAATCCGTATCTTCGAATCGTCACCCGCATGGATCACCAGATCGTCAGCCACCTTGTTGTTTACCTCCACATAACGCTGAGGGGTTTCGTTACCATCCTGGTCCACCACGTATTTGAAAGACGTACCGTAATGCATGTCGACCATATACTGCCGCATGGCACCAATGGACTGGATAGTACACTCCTCAAATGACTGGACCTGCGGCAAGAAAGAAGTGAAATATAGCTTGCCTTGCAGCACAACCCCTGCCCCCATGGACTTCTCTCCTGACTCCGCCAGCCAATACTTCCAACCCGATTTACTGGTGATAGCCGCTCTCAGGCTGAGCAAGTCATTGGTCGCCGTAACACCGGCCAGAGGATCCACCGATACATCATACAAGTCCGTCATCGTGATGGGAGCAGGAGCCCCGGTGTTGTAGTTCTTGGCAACGACCCCGTAGTCACGCAGCATAAAATAGGCGTTTTGCACTGTAGACTCGGACGATGGACGGTTTCGATCACCAGAACCAATCAGGACGGCATCAAATGCCCTCTCCTTGAACGAGAAATAGTCTTCGCCACTGATCACCGTCTTGGTCACTTGCTTGTTAATGGTCCGCACCACCACCGGCTGGGTAAAGAAGCGGCGGTCATTCGCCTGCACATCGTCAGACCCCAGGCTGGCGAACTTGAAAACGCTCCAGGCGCTGGTGCTGGTTGAGGGCATATCCAAACGCCAGATATTACCGCCCGTATCCCCGGCATAAATCCGGTCGGTTCTCCCGTCACCGTCACTGTCGAGTGTGGAAACCGGCCCCGGCATACTGTCGACCATTCCAGTCACCTGCTTGTTGGTACTGGAGCCCGTTCCCGGTGTTGCACTGAATACCAGAGCGCCACTATCGGCATCGACCATGTAGAGCCCCATCCCCTTGCTGTCGGTGCTACCGATCCCAACCTTGCTCTTGTTGGCGTCGTAACCACCGGAAAACACCATCACCAGTCGCTTGTTACTCGGGGAGGCATCCCAAGGTACATAGGCTACCTCCGGCACTGACCAGGTTTCGCCGAGCAATGAGAAGCCAGTTGTCTGGCTGTTGATCACCCATTTCAAGCTGGGCGCATCAGGATTGGTGATATCGAGTGCATAGTAGCTACTGCCGCCAGCACGCAAACCGAAGAACAGCCAGACAAAGTCCCCCTCTGATGCCTTGAGGACACCATTGCTATTGGCATCCTTGATCAGCGCCACCGGAGAAGCATCAACGCCGTAGAGATGATCCGCAGACTCGGCATTGAGACGCAGAGCCTCCTGTTTTGGCAGCAGCTCGTAAGGGATCATGGCCCAGCTTTCATCAACCGTACTGCCGAGATCCTTGAACATGTGCAGGAAACCGGCGTTGGTTCCCATCAAGATACGCAAGTCAGGCGTACAAGTGCTCTGGCCCGAAGGAATGGCGCAGCCATAGTTGACCACCAATGGGCGGGAATGCAGCGGATCTCCCACTATGTATGGGCGGATAGTGGTGCTGCCATCATAATCCTCATCATCCACATCGAGCCCTTTGGTCCAGTCGATCTGGCCGTCGAGTTCGGTGGAACTGGCCAACTGCATGTAGCTGGCAAGGTTGTCGGCAGAACCGGCGATCGACACAAGGTTGGCTTTGTTAAAAGCGTCCAATCGCTTGGGTGAAGCAACTGAATTGACCACATAAAGGTTGCGATTGGTCTTCTCGGCCAACATTGCCTGCACACCGCCCTTGGCAACCAGATTGCCATCCCGCTCCGATGACCAGTAGGTCTGAGCCTGCTCCAGAATGGAACCATCCGCCTTGATGGCGGGCAGGCCGTTAACATCCGCCACATACCCATCGCCAGACAGAGTCAGCTTCTTCAAGTTGCCCTTCCAGCGCGGCCCGGTATCTGGCTCGAACATGGCGTAATAGATATTGTTGAGGCTGCGAGTCCGGTCAAAGTTGTTGGTGGTGATCGCCGGAGACACCAGAGAGGTGTTTATCCGCAAAATGGCCAGCAGGGAAGACCGCAACGCCTGCGTGAGCGCTTCAGCGCTGACCGCCGGGTAGTATTGACCGCCTCCACGCCTCGCCGTCTCTGCCAGCAGATTACCCGCCCCGGAGATGGCTTCATCACCAAATCCCACGGTAAACGTGGTCACAGTCTGCTTGCCGGGCGATGAAGTGTTCACATCCTTGTTCTTCATGTAACCGGCCATCGCCGCTAGATAGCTCTTGGAGGTGCCAGAACCATATCCCACTGTCGAGCCGTAGGCAGCCCGTTCATCTGCGCTTAGCGAGTCCGTCAACGCCTTTACTGCGCTGTCAGCAGCCGTATCGCTGGTTGGTGCACCATCGGTAACATAGATGACATAGCCGTTATTTGAACATTTGTCATAAGGCGAGGTGTAAGTACCTTCAGGGTCTTCGGCGAGCTTGTCCCGCGTACCGCCTTGTTTGCCATAGAGTACGGGTTGCCCCCCGTAGAAACGGTAGGCTTCATAGAGGGTTTCACACAGTGGCGTATTGGTAGAGGCAGACAGGCCCTCCACTGTATTGAGCAAGTTCTGCTCGGCTGTGATGGTGCCGACCATATAGTCATTGCTGAGGATGCGACGTACAACTCTGCCGCCATTGGTACTGGTACTGTTGTTGGTATTGAAGATGGCCAAACCGAAATCAACCCCGGGAGTGGAGGAGATCACAGACTTGACCGCATCCTTGGCGATGCGCAGACGTGACTCGACGGCGTAACCCGTTGGCCCGTAATACCAGCGGATATAGTTGGCCGTGTAGAGGGTTACACTGGTGTTGCTACCCGATGTTGCGTCGTTTGCGTTACCGGTGTAGTACCACTCCCCGCGCGTATTGCTGGTTTTGTCGACCGGATAACCATCACTGACCGACCCCACCTCCAGCGTCCCGCTGAAAGGATTGGCAGGAGTGCGGTTCTGAATATCCTGCTTGCAGTCGACGATGGTGATGTCATCTTCGTTCTCGCCAGAGATGGTCTCCCAATCCCCCTGACGAGGCACCCCATTGCGATAGCTTGAATAGACATAGGTCCAGACTTGGGACTGAAAGTAACCTACAGTGCCAAGAGGGGTCTTGGATGAAGCGCAAGCATTGATACTGTCGCGAAAGCGTCGATTGCTGTTGATGGCTGGCACCGCACCGTCGGTCGAGTAATAGACATAATTACGCGAGTTGCCGGTATCCGGATCCCGGTTCAACGATGGATAGACAGTGGCAGGATTGTACTTCTCTCGCTCCAGCTCCATGGTTTCCGCCATACTGCCGGAGTTGTCGAAGATGATCAGCACCTTGGGCCGATAATCCCCCGCTTTCGAGAAGTCATAGATAAACAACTCGGTATCATCCGAGTAGGCATCACTGGCGACAGCAGGCACACTCAGTGCGCACAGGGCCATCAACCACAGTTTTCCATGATGTAACATCGCTGCCGCTCCTATTCAGCCTTCTTTAACAATGGCTGTTCGACCCCAACAGTCCAGGTCATGGGACGTCCCTGTTTCCCGTACGCCTGGCTTGCCTCGAGCTCCACATAACGGCAGGCGGGTATAACGTTCTTGCTGGTTGCGTCAAATCGTCGCTTGCACACGGTTTCACTTCTATATTGCATGATGGCATTACCCATGGAGCCACTCACTGTTGACGTCGCAGTCGAAACAGAAGGCATCTGAGCAATCTGGGTAGCGAGCCCTGTTTGCTGCATGGCGCCACCTATGATGCCCTCCACCCTGTGCTCGACCTGCTGTAACGCTGCCGCCGCCCCACTGGCACGCAGATCCATGCCCCCAGATTGCATCAACACCACGGCGATCAATGTCAAAGGTGCCAGGATCACCAGCGCAACTATCAATGCCACGCCACGTGAATGCCTCATTGCCCACCTCCCGCCATCATCATGGGATTGCGTAGCACCACAGTGCTTTCCAGAAGCAGGCGGCGAAACCCATCCCCATTTCCGGCCACGCTGACATTACCCAATTGATAGACATTGTTATTGGTGTAGCGGCTGGATGCCTGCAGCGAGCGCACCAGCAAAAACACACGGACTGCTATCACCCGCCCTTCACCCCACTCTTGCGAGGTGACTGCATCTATGGCAGAAAACTTGTCGATACGACCATCCGGCACATTGCTGGTGTCGACCCCGAACAGCAGCACCATGCGCTCAATACCATCCACCAAGGCCCCTGATATCAACCAGGAGCCACCATCAGCAGTGAGCATTCGCTTGCGCAGTTCAAAACCACCGCTACCGTTAGGAGAGAGATAATAGACGTGGTGCTGGTACTCCCAAATCTGGCGCATCGGCATGGTTGTCTCGGAGGGAGCTGTCTCATTACCTCTGAACAAATGAGCCAGTTGAGTATTGGTGGCCATATAGAAGCGATTGGCGTCCAACCCTCCCGTCACCGGATTGCCAATCAGGCGCTTGATGCTGATGACGTCCGTGTTGGCCACGCGAGTAGAGGATGAAATACAGGCAAAACCGCTCATGGTGCCTGCCGTGCTGATATGGGTAACCCAGAGTGGGCGCACCGGGAAGAGGCTGGAGGGAAGGCTCCCTTCATTTCGCTCATCCAGACAATCATTTGCCACGGTAGCCCCGGAAGACAAGGTCAGCTCATCGCCCACAGTCAAAGCCCCCCCCGTGAAGTCACCCCAGAATCCGGCCCAGCGTAAATCCTGGGTGATAAGACGCATGGCAATGCGGCCGTTCTCGAGCAGCTCGCTCTGATCAAAGGACTCATTGGTAGTAGAGCGGGAGGCAACAAAAACAGCCAACACGCCACCCAGCAAAAAAACGCCGATGACCATGGCGATAAGCCATTCAACCAAAGTAAAACCGCGACTGTTCACAGGGTTGTCGTCAGAACAAACTGACGCCTCGTCAAATCCAGGCCAGCAATTCCGCAAGAAGCGGTAATGGCGGGGGCTACAGCACCGGCTGCCGCACCATCATGGGACGATTCGCGACCCGCCCAGAAGATGGAGACGGTCAACGCATTGTTTGCACCTTTGATAATGCAGCCAGTGGGATTGCGCAGGGTCGTTCCAGCCCCGGATGCCGCACTACCCAGTAGCGACTGTCGCCAGAAATAAAGGTCAAGCGCCAGCAAATCGGCATTGCTGCAACCGCTCATGGTGCCATTCTCATTGGCACAAGATGGCAAGGATGAGGTTCCGCCACTGACAATCCAGGTATTGCTGGCCTGAAGCTCCCATGCCCCACGGTTTACCTTGAGACGCTCAACCATGTCATTGGCCAGCCAGCTGGCAATAGTTCTCTGTCTTGCCTCATAACTGGAAAACTTTGCTTGTACCTGCATGGCAACCAACCCCAACAGACCAAACGAAAGCACTACCGCCGCTATCATTACTTCCAGCAGACTGAATCCAGCCAGGCAAGTTAGCCGTCTCATCACTCAATCCCAACAATCGTTGTTGGTACTGTCGCTGCTATCCAGAGCGCTTCTCGTACCATTTTGATCGATTGAAAACACCACGCAGTCGCTATCAGCCCCTTGCGCACCGGATGCTGTTGCGGACAACCGGAAAGAGTTGCCAGCGGCAGACAAAACCAGACGATAGTGGCCAGCATCCGAGCTTTCTGAAAGATTGAGGTCTGCAGCCGAGGAGGTGTATTGATTGAAATCCATGAAGTAGGTTTCCTGCCGGTTGGCAGCATCCAACAGCATCTTTTTGGCATCGACACGGTGGCTGGTCAGCAGGTACTGCTGATAAGAGGGGTAAGCGATGGTGCCAAGGATCGCAACAATGGCGACGACAATCATCAACTCAACAAGAGAAAAGCCTCGAAAGAACCCAATCATATCCCATCCTTGGTGATTGACCGCGTTATAAGTTTAACGCCGAGCCTGTCACCACGACAAACTCGGCGTCAATATCATCATACTTTATTCTTAAGCCTTTCTGGCTGCACTCAAATAATTCTAAGCTCGGGCGGTACTTCAAACTGAGTCGCCTCTACTTCCCAAGTCAGTCCCCCTTCAAGTGACCACTACAAACCCGCATACCCAGAGCTCAGGCAAAAAGGCTTCATACAAAACCAACTGAGAGGTACACTCAACCACCCTAAGGTGGTTTTTGATACGTGATATGAGGCCATAGATTTTTTGCGGCTTGCAACGACACCAGAGCGGAACCCATTGAACCGCCACCAACTCGCTAGAAAGATGTCTGAAAAAAAATCCAGACAACGTCTAATTGGGAACAGCACTTTTATACAAAGTGGCGCAGGTTGATATTGTGACGACAGAGAGGAAAGAACAGACCCACTTTCAACACATCGATGCGCTAGGTGGCGTTGACATGCTTCAGGCGCGCTATTACAAACAGCGCTTTGCCCGTCATGTCCATGACACCTTCTGCATTGGCGTTATCGATCAGGGAGCCCAGCGATTTTACCGCTCCGGGACAGAACACGTTGCACCGCGCGGAGATATCATCATAGTCAACGCAGACGACGTGCATACTGGCAGCTCCGATCTAGAGCAAGGTTGGGGCTACCGTGCCATCTACCCCCATCCAGAGATGCTGCGCAATATCCTGCGACAGACACCAGATGACACAGATTTTATCCCCTGGTTCCCCGATGCGGTGATCCACGATCCCGGTCTTTCGGAACAGCTACTGCTTACCTTCAATATGCTGGAGCAAGAAGGCAATAAGCTGCTTAAAGAGACCCTATTGCTCTCTTCACTCATGCTGCTGAGTTTGCGCTACAGTAGAACGCGTAAAACTCAGGTGGAGCGGCCAGCCGGCACACTACCTATCCTTCGAGCTAAAGAGTTGATGGATTGCTGTCCACAAGAGGAACACACACTAACACGGCTCGCGGAACTGGCAGGCCTGAGTCAGTGGCATTTTCTTAGGCAATTCAAGGTGGTAACCGGCATGACACCACACGCATATCTGGTGCAGGCACGCCTGCGCAAGGCTCGTGTTTTGCTGCGACAAGGCGTATCCATCCTTGATACAGCCATCATCTGTGGCTTTACCGATCAAAGCCATTTCCACCGCCATTTTAAAAGTTCTGTTGGTCTAACGCCCGGCGAGTTCATCAAAAGCTGACCTCTCAGGAACAAATCGAGATTATTTATCGACTAACTACAGGGTGGGTGGAAAACTGCCGACTTAAAACCATTAATGAAACGCTACTGAGAGCAGTGCTCTATCCATCTGCTGATCAACCAGAGCGCTTTATTTGTGCCCACTCATGTTTTCCACCTTAAGCAAAATCATTCAATACTGCCACCTCTGGGCCCGTTAATATTAATGGCCCATTTACCTAACCTATGAGAAAGGCAATGATTGAATCAGGCACCTGCGCCTCCCCTGAGCAGCAGTCATCTTCGCGCTCATCTTTTGTGCGTGGAGCTATCGAAATGCTACCTCTGTGTGTATCAGTGATTCCATGGGGCATACTGGCTGGCTCGATGGCTATACAGGCTGGTTTAACTTTCTGGCAGAGCGTAGGAATGTCTGCCATTGTTTTTGCCGGTGCAGCTCAGCTAGTTACCCTCGGCATGATAATGACAGGAGCAAACTTATTTGCAATTCTTGTGTCAGTATTTTTTATCACATCACAGCATTTCATATATGGTCTGACACTAAGAGAGTTTGTGTCCCATCTGAAGATTAAACTTCGTCTGCCTATTGGTTTTTTGCTAACCGATGAGCTGTTCGCCCTGAGTGAGACAAAAAATAAAAGATCGGAATTAACACCAAGTTATTTAATCGGCGCCGGGCTGACCTTCTACCTTTCTTGGAATGTTTTCAGCCTGATGGGTATTGTAATGGCATCTTCTGTACCTGACCTTGACAAATATCACCTCGATTACTCTATCGTCGCAACTTTTGTCACCATTGTTGTGCCGATGGTAAAAAAAATAAGCACCCTTATTGGGGTTGTGGTTTCCCTGCTACTCGCCATGCTTCTGAGCTATTGGCAGCTGGAGGGCGCCATTGTCATCTCCGGACTCTGCGGCATGTTCTCTGCGGTACTTGCATCTGTGCTGCTGAACGAAGAACAGTCATAAGAATGATTAAATAAGGATAAAAGATGAGTTGGTTTCTGATTTTAGCACTGGCAACAACAGTATTCTTTAATCGTTATATTTTTCTTGAACCGAATGTACCATTGAAAATACCAAAAATTATTAATAGGGCACTTAAATATTCTGCGCCATGCCTCATGACTGCAATCTGTGGCCCTATCATTCTAATGGAACATGGTGTAGTAAGAGACTTCCCTCAGAATCCGTACTTTCTGGGTGCACTTATTAGTGTCATTGTAGCATTTTACATTAAGAACATTGTCAATGCTGTTTTGTTAAGCATAGCCATATTTTACACCATTAATTACTTAATTTAGCCCAGCCATCAGAGGATAAATAATGAACCGCATGAAAAAGGACTATCATCAGTCCACAGAAATAAGAAAGAGCTATGAAATATTACCTCTCCAGGGCATCTGGAGTTGGTTGACAGGAAAAGAACAACTTGGCCGAAAACCACTTTGGGAAAGTAATTCATCTGAGTTGATTGTTTGGTCATTGCTCTGGGTAGTGATTGGCCTGTGGTTAACGAGTTTAGCAGTTTTTTATGCACAATCTCTTAGTGCATATATAGCATTGTATATCGCTGGTGCATTGTTCTCCACCGCTGGTGCACGTTATATCGTGGCAACTATTATCCACCACGGGGTACACGGTCATTTATACCAGTCGCAGAAAATGAACAAGGCTCTATGTGAGGTACTCTCGACGCTGCTCATCGTTCAGCCATACGAATCCTATCGCCAGTTTCATGTATATGAGCACCACGGTCGTGCATTCTCAACCTTTGAAGATAAAGATCTGGCGGCGATCTATCAGTTAGGATTCACGCCAGGTAAAAGCAAGACTGAGCTCTATGCGCACCTTTTCCTGACATTGATTAGCCCAAAATTTCACCTTGTGTTCTTCTATGGCAGACTGAAATCCAACCTGGTTGGGGTGCCGCCCTATCGCTTGGTTATGACACTCATCTGGTGGGCTGCGCTGGCAGGCATGAGCATTTTACTGGGCACTTCTGCCACCATCCTGATCCTGCTGCTACCGTTCGTGGTGTTTTATCAGATGACGTCACTTTTGCATCTGCTGACCGAGCACGTGTGGATTGTGCGCGGAGAGGGGGAATCTGTGAGGGAGAGCCATATCAACAACAGCTTGGCCCGCTTCTGTGGGGAGATATGTCCAAAAAGCTTCGCTCCTAAATATATTGGACACTGGGCCAAGTGGTTGGCGATGCACCTGCTGGTCCATCTGCCCTGCCGAATGCTGATTGTTCAAGGTTCCTTGGTGTGCCATGACTGGCACCATCGTTACGGCACCGTTCGTCAGTGGTACGACTATGCTAAGCTGCGCGAGATACATGCGCACAAACTCTCAATAGAGGAGCGTTACGACTATCACGATATTTGGGGTGTGCATAATGCGTTGGACTACGTTTTCAGTTCATTGAGTCGGCAAGAGAGAAGTGAACTGCAAACTGCTCGACTCACATATCGGCTGAACTGATGCAAAGCCTCTGTTGGTTGCGATCTATGCCTTTCACTGTTGGACGAAGGATATTTTTAACGTTTTGGTAATCCAGCCATCGGTGATAACAGCCTAGTTTTTATTCTGAACGCTAGCATTCTGCAGAAGGCAGAGCCAGTCATCATGGAAAGGAAATTGGCTCATTCATCGGGCAAGATAGTGACGGTCCGACAGCAAGCCTAAAGAGGCGATGCTACAGAGCAAAATGAATGCACAGATAAGAAGAGCACACACTGAGCCAACTGAACTGTCGCGACCAAGCAGCGAAAACGCACGATGACCAGAGAACGCTCTCCATGAAAAAATGCCGGCTCCAGAGCCGGCACCCTCTTCTAAAGGATCCGCAGCTCGGGCGGCACTTCAAACACCACATTCTCTTCACGACCTGGATGCTCGACGACCATATTGCCACCCAGCTCGCGCAGGCGGGCGATGACGTTCTGCACCAGCACGTCCGGTGCGGAGGCACCCGCAGTGACGCCGATCGCCTTGACACCCTCCAGCCAGCCGGTTTCGATCATGGAAGCATCGTCGATAAGATAGGCTTTGCTGCCCACCTTCTCGGCCAGCTCGCGCAGACGGTTGGAGTTGGAAGAGTTACGTGACCCGACCACCAGCATGACGTCTACCAGTCCCGCCATCTCCCGCACCGCATCCTGGCGGTTCTGGGTGGCGTAGCAGATGTCGTCCTTGCGTGGCCCCTGGATCTTGGGGAACTGCTTGCGCAGGGCGTCGATCACATCCGAGGTCTCATCGACACTCAGGGTGGTCTGGGTGACGAAGCAGAGATCATCCGGATTCTTCACCTTGAGCCTGGCAACATCGTCTGGCGTCTCCACCAGATACATGCCACCTTCGCGGTTTGCGTACTGGCCCATGGTGCCGATCACCTCGGGGTGACCCGCGTGCCCAATGAGCACGGCTTCGGAGCCCTTGCGGCTGGCACGATGGACTTCCATGTGTACCTTGGTCACCAGCGGACAGGTGGCATCGAACACCTTGAGGGCACGGGACTTGGCCATTTCGCGCACCGTCTTGGCCACGCCGTGAGCGGAGAAGATGACGATACTGTCGTCCGGCACCTCGTCCAGCTCCTCGACAAACACGGCCCCCGCCTCTTTCAGCTTGTTCACCACATAACGGTTGTGTACCACTTCATGGCGGACATAGATGGGTGCACCGAACTTCTCAAGCGCGCTCTCGACAATGCTGATGGCGCGATCAACACCGGCACAAAAGCCACGAGGATTAGCGAGCAAAATATCCATCAGATCACCTTTTCCTCGTCATCAACGCCCAGGATCTCCACCTCGAAGGTGACGGTATGGCCGGCCAGGGGATGGTTGAAATCGACCGTCACCGACATGCCTTCCACCGCCCGTATGATACCGGGCAGTTCGCTACCATTGGGTTGGTCGAACAGAATGATGGTGCCAATCTTGGGCTCCACATCGGCGCCGAACTTGGCTCTGTCCAGATGATAGATGTTGTCGGGATTGGAGAGGCCAAACGCCTGCTCAGGGGCCAGTGTGAAGCTCTTGCTCTCACCTGCACACAGCCCCAGCAGACACTGCTCGAAGCTGGCTGTCAGGCTGCCATCTCCCATCCGCAGGCGTGCCGGTTTGCCTTGCAGCGCAGTGCTGTCAGCAACTGAACCATCTTCCAGCTTGATGGCAAAGTGGAACAGCACACTGCTGTCAGCGACTATCTGCTGGCTCATGGCGCCTCCTTCTTCTTTTCGGAGCGGAAGCCTTCCAGCACTATCATGACTGCACCGATGAAGATGAAACTGTCGGCCAGGTTGAACGCCGGCCAATGGGAACGCTGCCAGTAGAAATCGAGGAAATCGACCACATGGCCCAGTACCAGTCGATCAAACACGTTGCCGAGCGCCCCACCGATGATGAGCGAATAGGCGATACCGCTCCAGCGTTGGGTGACGGATTGCTTGCGCAACCAGTGGATCAGCAAACCACAGATGGCAAACGCCAGCACGGCGAAGAACCAACGCTGCCAGCCACCTTGATCGGCCAGAAAGCTGAATGCCGCCCCCTTGTTGTAAACGTGGACCAGATTGAAAAAGGGGGTGATCTCCACCCCCGGGTAGCCAAATGGCAGCATCTTGACCACGGCGAGCTTGCTCGCCTGGTCCAGTACGAATGCCAGCACCGCCAGCCACAGCCAACGCAGGCCGCTTTTATGTTGAGTCATATTCATCAGGCAAATTGACGTGTTTCGCCGTCACCCTCGACGTTGGTGACGCAACGGCCACAGATCTCTTCGTGACCGGCAATGGTGCCAACGTCTTCCACATGGTGCCAGCAGCGGTCGCACTTGGCGGCGGCGGACTGGGCCACGCTCAGCCAGAGGTCATCGCGCTCCGTCGCAACGGAACCTTCCGGTGCGCTGTCAGCAGTGACGACCTTGGCCTTGGAGGTGAGCAGCACGAAACGCAGCTCATCGGCCAGGGCATTCAGGCATTCGGCCAACTCCGGCTTGGCGAACAGGGTCAGTTCGGCCTGCAGGGAGCCGCCGATGCGCTTCTCGCCCCGGGCCGCTTCCAGCGCCTTGTTCACTTCCCCGCGCACTGTGAGGATCTCGGCCCAGAAGGCATCGTCCATCTGCTCGCCGGCATCCAGCCCGAACAGGCCGTCATACCACTCCTCGGTGAACACGAACTCGCTGCGCTCACCGGGCAGCAAGGCCCAGATTTCATCAGCGGTAAAGCTCATGATGGGCGCCATCCAGCGCACCATGGCCTGAGCGATATGATAGAGCGCAGTCTGGCAGGAACGACGAGCCAGGCTGTCTGCCTTGGCGGTGTACTGCCTGTCTTTGATGACGTCCAGATAGAAGGAACCCATCTCGATGGAGCAGAACTGCATCAGCTTCTGGGTCACGCCGTGGAAGTTGTACTCTTCAAAGGCCGTCACTATCTCGGCTTGCGCTGCCTTGGCACGACCCACTGCCCAGCGATCTACCACCACCATGTCGGCGGCAGCCACCATGTCGGTTGCCGGATTGAAACCATTCAGGTTGGCCAGCAGGAAGCGGGCTGTGTTGCGAATGCGGCGATAAGCATCGGCAGAGCGCTTGAGGATCTCGTCGGAGACCGTCATCTCGCCGGTGTAATCGGTACTGGCGACCCACAGACGCAGTATGTCGGCTCCCAGCTTGTTCATCACATCCTGCGGACTGACCACGTTGCCGATGGACTTGGACATCTTGCGACCCTGACCATCCACGGTGAAGCCGTGTGTCAGCACCTGGTTGTAGGGAGCCTTGTCTTTCATGGCCACGCCGATCATGAGCGACGACATGAACCAGCCGCGGTGCTGGTCAGAGCCTTCCAGATAGAGGTCGGCGGAGTGGCCGTTGAACTCGGGACGAGCATCTACCACTGAGGAGTGGGTCGAGCCTGAGTCAAACCAGACGTCCAGGGTGTCAGGCACCTTGTCGTACATGTCTGCGTCGCTGCCCAGCAGCTCGGCCTTGTCCAGATCCCACCAGGCCTGGATGCCGGACTGCTCGACACGCTTGGCGACTTCGTGCATCAGGCGCACGGATTCCGGGTGAAGTTGCTGGGTCTCCTTGTGAACGAACAGGGAGATGGGCACACCCCAGGTACGCTGACGGGAGATACACCAGTCAGGGCGGTTCTCGACCATGGCCTGAATACGATTTTTACCCCAGGCCGGTACCCAGCCGCTCTGGCCATGTAGGGCAATTCCATCTTTCTCGATGCGCTCAATCTCTTCCAGCGCGCGCTTGCGCAGACCCTTCTGCTCCATGCTGATGAACCACTGCGGGGTGGCACGGAAGATGATCGGGGTCTTGTGACGCCAGCAGTGCGGGTAGGAGTGATTGAACACCATGTGGTGCAGCAGGGCGCCGCGCTCGTTTAGCACCTCGACCACGGCCGCATTAGCCTTGAACACGTGCTGGCCGGCAAACAGTTCGGTATCCGGCAGGTAAACACCGTTGCTGCCAACCGGGTTGGCTACTTCCAGACCGTACTTCTGGCCGACCACGAAGTCTTCCGGACCGTGGCCAGGGGCTGTGTGAACAGCGCCAGTACCGGCATCTAGGGTGACGTGGTCACCCAGAACAACTGGCACATCGAAGCAGTAGAAGGGGTGATTGAAGCGCAGCAGCTCGAGCGCTACGCCCTTGGTGTAACCCAGGTTATGGAATTTCTCGATACCGGCCCTGTCCATCACATCCTTGACCAGCTCGGCGGCCAGGATCAGACGCTCGGGGTGCTCACCTTCGACTTGCACCAGGGCATAGTCCAGATCGGCGTGCATGGCGATGGCGCGGTTGGCCGGCAGAGTCCAAGGAGTCGTGGTCCAGATCACCGCAGAGATCGGGCCCTTGCCGGGGTGGCCTTCAGGGCAATCAAACTTGGCGGCCACGGTCGCCTCGTCAACGGCCTTGAAGCGCACGTCGATGGAGGGGGAGTTCTTGTCGTAGTACTCCACTTCCGCTTCTGCCAGCGCAGAACCGCAATCGGTACACCAGTGCACCGGCTTGGCGCCTTTATGCAGGTGGCCATTTTCAACGATCTTGGCCATGGAACGGATGATGTTGGCTTCGGTGCCAAAGTCCATGGTCAGGTAGGGGTGTTCCCAGTCACCCAGCACACCCAGACGGATGAAGTCGGTCTTCTGCGCTTCGATCTGGGTTTTGGCATATTTGCGACACTCGGCGCGGAACTCGGCAGCGGAGACTTTCTCACCCGGCTTGCCAACCATACCTTCCACTTTCAGCTCTATGGGCAGACCGTGACAATCCCAGCCAGGCACATAGGGAGAATCGAAGCCGGAGAGGCCCTTGGACTTGATGATGACGTCTTTGAGGATCTTGTTGACCGAGTGACCGATGTGAATGCTGCCGTTCGCGTAGGGAGGGCCGTCATGCAGAATGAAGGAAGGCTTGCCCGCTTTGGCGCGGCGAATGGCGCCGTAAAGATCCTGATCGTACCAACGTTTCAGCATGTTGGGTTCGCGTTTGGCCAGATCGCCACGCATCGGAAACTCGGTTTCCGGAAGATTCAGGGTGTGTTTATAGTCGCTCATCAGTCCTGGGTTCCCTTCTTTTCTAAAAGAGTGCTGGGTAAATTGAGTAGTGGCAGCCCGAACCAGGCTCGGGCCGCCAAGGCATCTCGTTCGATCTGCTCTTTCAAGGCGGTGAAAGAGGCAAACTTCTGCTCTTCGCGCAGCTTGTGGCGAAGCAGCACCTTGACCTGCTGACCATATAGATCACCAGAAAAATCAAATAGATGTACTTCCAATCTGGCTTGTGTGCCATGTACGGTCGGCCGTACACCCACATTGGCTACGCCGGGGAAGGTCTTGCCGGAACATAACACTTCCACTGCAAACACGCCACCGACCGGGATGACCTGGCGCTTGAGTGCCAGATTGGCGGTGGGAAAACCTATGGTGCGGCCCAGCTTGTCACCGTGGGCCACCCGACCGCTGATGGTATAAGGGCGGCCGAGCATCATCTCCACCTCCGCCATCCGGCCCGCTTTCAGGGCCTCGCGTACGAGTGTGCTGCTGACCCGCTGCCGTTCGAGCTGGAAGCTCTGGGTACTGATCACCTCGAAACCGAAGCGATGGCCCGCCTCCTCCAGCAGGTGGAAGTCCCCTTCCCGCCCCTTGCCGAAGCGAAAATCATCGCCGACCACCAGATAACGCACCCCCAGTTTTTCGACCAGCAACTGCTCGATGAAGCTGTTGGGGGACTGCTCGGCGAAACGATGGTTGAAGCGCACGCAGAGCATGCGGTCTATCTGCATGCTCTTGAGCGCTTCGTATTTCTCCCGCAGCCGGCTGAGGCGAGCAGGCGCAGCCGATCCGGCAAACAGTTCCAGTGGCTGGGGCTCGAACAGCATGACGCAGGCTGGCAACTCCAGTTGAACGGCTTTTTCCTGCAAGCGCGCCAACACGGCATGATGACCCTGATGGACCCCATCAAAGTTGCCTATGGTCAATACACACCCCCGGTGACGGGGCTTGATATTGTGAATACCGCGGATAAGCTCCATCAGTGCCTTGTGCGTTGCTGCCATGGAAATCGGCGGATTATATATCAGCCAGCTGGCAGGGTCAGCCCTCATGGCCCGATTTCAGGCATCTTGCCCAGATCCCCTGCCCGCCGAGGCAATCCCGTATGGTGCAGCAGGGTCAGTCCTGCTGCTGACCTGCTTTCAGGTGTCTTGGCCGAATGCCAAGTAGCAGCAAGATGGCCCCGTACATTCCCCCTCCCAGGCAGAGCAGCATGGTCAGCTGCAAGCTGGCCTTGCCCATGCTCCAGGCAGCCCACTGGGCGAGATCCGGTGACAGATAGGCAAGCACGCCGCCCATCAGCACGGTCGCCACCAGCAACTTGAAGCAGAACAGCCCGGTATTGCGGGACGGACGGTAAACCCCTTGTTGATACAAGCCCTTGAACAACAGAGCCGCATTCAACGAGCCTGAACAGGCGGTGGATAACGCCAGCCCCACATAGCCAAGGGGGAAGATGAAGATGAGGTTGCACACCATGTTGGCGATCATGGACATCACCCCGATCCGCACTGGCGTTCTGGTGTCCTGGCGAGCGTAGTAGCCCGGTGCCAGCACCTTGATCAACATCAGCGACAACAGGCCCGTGGTGGAAGCCAGCAGACTGGCACTGGACATGCTCACCTCATGCATGCCGAACTCGCCGCGCATGAAGAGCACTCGCAGTATGGGCTCGCGCAACACGGCTATCCCCACCATGGCCGGCAGGCCGAGCAGCATCACCATCCGTACCCCCCAGTCCATGGTGCGAGAGAAGTCGGCCGGGTCCGCATCCACATGCTTCTTGGCCAACGCAGGCAAGATAACGGTACTGATGGCCACCGCAAACAGGCCGAGGGGGAACTCCAGCAGGCGATCCGAGTAATAGAGATAGCTGATGGCGCCGGTGGCAAGGAAGGATGCGAGCATGGTGTTGATCAGCAGGTTGATCTGACTGACCGACACCCCGAACAGCGCCGGGATCATCAGGGTACGGATCTTGACCACCCCTGGGTGGCGCCAACCCCACTTGGGCCACACCAGCATGTTGATCTGGCGCAGAAAGGGATACTGGAACAGGAACTGCACCAAACCACCCAGAAAGACACCGATCGCGAGAGCAATCTCGGGTCTCTCCAGCAGGGGCGCTATCCACCAGGCAGCCCCTATCATGGTGAGGTTGAGAAACACAGGGGTGAACGAGGATACAGCGAAACGGCCAAAGGTGTTGAGGATGGCCCCCGCCATGGCGGTAAAGGTGATGAACCAGAGGTAGGGGAAGGTGATTTTGAGCATCAGGCTGGCCAACTCGAACTTCTCGGCTGCGGGCCCGCCATGCAACCAGTCCCAGAACCAGCCCCAGCCGAACAGTGCCGTCAACACGCCGGAACCCAACACACCCAGCAGGGTAACGACGGTCACTATCCCCCCCAGAGTACCCGCTACCGCGGCCAGCAATTCGCGCACTTCACGCTCGTCGCCATTTTTCTTGTACTCCGTCATCACGGGAACAAAAGCCTGGTTGAAAGCACCTTCGGCGAACAAACGACGCAAAAAGTTGGGAATGCGATTGGCAAAGAAGAAGACGTCTGCGGCCACCCCGGCACCGAGCAGATTGGCGATGACTACATCGCGAACCAAGCCCATCACACGGGACACCAGCGTCATTCCGGACACTATCATGCCGGATTTGATCAATTTCTTACTCAAGACGAGGCCTCTGGAACTGTCAGAATGAAAAGAATGCTGCTAGAATCGGCCGACAGTTTAACCGCCTCCCAACTGACACACCACCGGGGGGCGGTGTTTATTTGCACAAATCATTTGACAATATGTGGTTGAGAAGGCATATTTCCGGGCCTTTTCAATACACTCGCTAAGACAGTTTTAGGAGTTTTACCTTGGCTAATATCAAATCTGCTAAGAAGCGCGCGATTCAATCAGAGAAACGTCGTCAACACAACGCCAGCCGTCGTTCAATGACCCGTACCTATCTGAAGAAAGTAATTGCTGCCATCGCTTCTGGCGACAAAGCTGCTGCCGTTGCTGCTTTTGCTACCGCTCAGCCGATCATGGATCGCATGGCTACCAAAGGCCTGATCCACAAGAACAAAGCTGCTCGTCACAAGAGCCGCCTGTCTGCCCAGATCAAAGCTATGGCTTAATCAGCTCCGGCTGAATAACGCTAAAAAAACCGGCCTTAGTGCCGGTTTTTTATTTATCTGCACTGCAATACAGTCTGTGCAGCAAACCTATCATCTCGCGTACCTCGTGGCTGCGCAGCGAATAGTAGACCGTCTGGGCCTCTTTTCGCGTCTCCACCAACTCATCCCGCCGAAGCACGGCCAAGTGCTGTGACAGGGCTGACTGACTCAATCCGAGTACCTCGTTAAGCTCCCCCACAGACAGTTCCCTGTCCAGCAGCTGGCACAGAATAAACAGTCTTCGCTCGTTGGCCAGCGCCTTGAGCAGTGCCACAGCACGGCTCGCATTCGCCTCCATCTCTTCCAGTTGCATCTCATCCCCTTTCGCTCGAGGCAAGAATCATACTCTGTGAGCCGTCGATTTAAAATGACAGGGTTGCCGGTTGAATCGTGGCAAAGTCCTCCTGGCCTGCAAACAGGAAGGAGAAGTCACTCTCGCACACCCGTTTTACCGCCGGATGCTGGATCATGCGCTCGGCAAAGATGACGTAATACTCTTCCATCAGATCCTGGGTCTCCCCAATCAGCATCACTTCTTCCCCTTCCAGGATCTCTTCCCGGTAGATGGTCGGCGCCATGAAGATGCCCTGATTGAAGAAGCCGAACGCCTTCATCAGGGCCGCATCATCGAACTCGCCGAGAATGCTGGGGGAGATCCCCTGCTGCTCGAACCACTGGGTCAGCTGGCGACCCATGGCGGTGCGGCGACCCGGGATCAGCAACTTGCGTTCTTCCAGACAGGCCGGGAAGGCCTTCTCCGGCAAGGGCGCCTTGCAGAAGAAGCTGACGCCACAACCGCCGAGTCGCTTGGAGAGCAGGCCCGCATGCTGGCTGGAGTCAACCGGACAGTCGGAGAGGATCATGTCGAGCTTGTGCTCGCTCAACTGCTCCAGCAAGAGCTCATGGGTTGATTCGAAGCAGCGCAGGTGGATGGAGCCATCGTTGGGAATGACAGAGAGCAATACCCGGCTGGCGAGGCGCTTGGAGAGTGCATCGGCGATGCCGACGTCAAACAGGATCTGGCTCTCCTTGCGGTAGTTGACGATATCCAGCATCTCGTAGGAGAGGCTGAACATCTTGTCTGCGTAGCGAAACACCAACTGGCCGAGCTCGGTAGCTTCCAGGGATCGCCCCTTTCGCTTCAACAGCTTGCCGCCAAGACGTTGCTCCAGCAGTTTGATCTGACCGGTCACTGTCTGCGGCGTCAAAAAAAGGGCCTCTGCCGCCTGAGTGACAGTGCCCTTCTTCTGAGTCATCCAAAAATAGTAGAGGTGATTGTAGTTAAGGTGTGACATGGTGCCGCAATCCCGTAAGAATCAACATAGCAAAGGGCTATAAAGGATGTGAATGGAGAATAATCTTAAACTACGCCGACACTTTGTCGCCACGACTCCAACGGGTTTAATCGGGCAGCCTCTTCCAAATGATCAGGGGCAAAGTGGGCATAGCGCATCGTATCTCTGATGTTCGCATGACCCAGTATCTTCTGCAGCACCAGAATGTTGCCGCCATTCATCATGAAGTGACTGGCGAACGTATGGCGCAGCACATGGGTAAGCTGCCCCTCTGGTAACTCAATTCCCGTCGTCTTCAACGCTCGCCCGAAATCCAGATAGCAGGGAGTAAACAAACGCCCCCCTTTTTCACTGGTCATCAGCTCATCGAAAAGCACCGGGCTGATCGGCACCGTCCGGTTTTTATTGCCCTTGGTGTTGGTATAGGTGATCCGGTACGGGGTGACCTGAGAGGTGGTGAGCGCCTCAGCCTCTCGCCAACGAGCCCCGGTCGCCAGACAGATCTTGATGATGAGTGCCAAGTCAGGGTTTGGGTACTGCTGGGCAGCATGGAGCAGTTCAGCAATCTGGCCCGGCTGCAAGAAGGTCATCTCTGAGTCGGGCGTCTTGATAGTTGTCGTCATTTGCAACGGGTGTGCATGTTGCCACTCACCCAGTCGGATCAGCTCCCCAAACACGGCCTTGAGAAACGCCAGTTCCTGATTGACCGTTCTGGCGGTGATCGCCTTCTTGGCGCCCACGTTCCAGCCGTTGTCTATCTCTCCGGCCATTCGCTTGGCCCGATAGTGCGCCCACATCGAGGGAGTGATGTCGGTCGCCTTGGGGTTGCCCATGCCGTTGCAGATGATCTGCAACTTGGCCAGGCGAACCTCACTGCGTTTGAGGGTCTGGCCGTGCAACTTGTACCAGAGGTCGATCAGCTCCTGCAGGGTACGCTGCTCCTTCGCGTCCTTCCCCAGCCAAGGCTTGGCTTGGTGTTCATCCAGGATGAAGCGCTCCCAGGCTATCGCCTCTCCCTTGGTGACGAAACGCTTGCGCTTACGGGGGCCAGTACGACCTTGGGGATAGACTTCAGCCAACCAAGGGTTGTTTGATCCATCAGCTAGTTTGCGAACTGTCATCAGTACAAACGGGTTTTGCCGAGCAAGTAGGTGTCACTCTCGGCACCGGTGAGTTTACCCATTTCGGTGCAAGTTGAGATTACCTCCTCAACCACATAGCCCTGCTTGCCAAATTGATTGAGCAAGGCCACCTCAGTAACCCCTTTCAGATCACCCGCTTTCCCTTCCCACACAACAGGGCAGAGCCCCATTGTTATGACTGACTTGTAGAGGCCATCTGTGATCTTGGCTTGTGGCAGTACTATTTGCAGCACATCGCCATTTTGCTGTATTTGCGATGGGGACCAGGGTTTCAATGCAGAGTCCAATGCGGTGCCAGCATGGCTAAAGAAGGATACGAAAAGCAGACAGGCCAGATACTTCTTCATCATTGCTCCTTATGATTTAAAACTTCTTACCAGCCCAAACAACACGTCCAACCACATGAAGGTCGGCCCGTTGTTCCTTGGTGAATTCCCATGATTGATAGTTGGCGTTATCGCTGACCACTTTCACATCCCCCAAGGGGGAGAATTGCAGTCGCTTCACGAACAACCCGCCTTCCATCAGGATGACATGCAGCCCATCCCTCGGCGCTTCGCCGTTGGCCAGGTGCAACAAGATGATGTCGTTGTCAGAAATGGTGGGTTCCATGCTGTCGCCCTTCGCCCGGATCACTGCCAGCCGTTCCGGCTTCAATCCTTCCTTTCTTAGCCACTCCGTTCTGAACGCCATCGCATCGGACTTCTGCTCATCGTTCACAAACTGGCCGTGTCCGGCCGATGCAAACACCTGGTAACTGTCAATAAAGGTGAAATCGTCATTGGCCCCCACCAGTGGGCTGGGTGCTATGTCAACACTTGGTGTCAGAGCTTGATAGTTCGCCGCCATTTCTTGGGCTTCTAGAGCGGATTGCCCTGATGAGGGAATGGCTGTCGCACCAGACAGAATTCGCTCCCAATCATCACCGCAGGCCAACCATCTGAGGTCCACTCCGGAAGCCACTGCCATAGCGATAAATCGCTCCACGTTCGGCAAAGCCTCAAGACGCTCGTACTTCAGAATGGACGTGTCAGACATTCCAGCCCTAATGGCAAAAGAGCGCCGGGACTCCTTGCCTCGAATCTGGATGAGCCTTTCAGCAAACGCCTTTGCATCAAATGAATGCTGGTTAAGCTCGTCCATTCGTTACCACCCTTATAGGTAATGATGGGAAATAACCCATATTCATTGTTGACATAGCACTGCACTCCGTTCATATTCTGCTTACCAATGTTGGCAACCGTCGAAGTTCTCCAATCATTGTTAGCAATAAAAAGGGCTAATTAGGGCCAATAATCATCAATGTAAGCGATGAGGCGTCATCATGACACAAATGCAACCAGCATTCACCTTTCCGGTCTGCTCCAAGGAGAAGTTCGCCGAGATGACCGGTTTCACCGAGGACTATGTCCAATCGATGATCGAGGCAGGGCGCCTGCCTATCCTGCCGAAAACCGGTCTGCGGCAAAAAGTGCTCATCAACCTCGAAGCGCTGCGGATGGAATGCCATCAAGCAGCACTTGTCTCTCGTTGAGTCTCGTTTATTCAAAGGGGTTCGACCATGTTTGAACAGACCGCAACCAAACAGCCACACCTTAACGCCGCATGCGCACTTTTTGCAGCGCGTTACTCCATCGCGGATGTCGCAAGAGAAGCGGGCATCGGTGACCAGATGCTGCGCAACAAGCTGAATCCAGACCAACCGCATCAGCTGACCGTGCGTGATTTGGTGGCCCTCTACCACGCCACCGGTGACGACACCCTGTTTGATGGCCTGCTGTTTGATTGCGGCCTGACTGCCGTTCGCCTGCCCGCCGCTGCTACCGCCGCCCCAGAGGCTCGCGCCCAGCAGGCGCTCAACGCCAGCGCCCAGATCATGGGCGTCACAGCCCAGGCGACCACCATCCTCGCCGGTGACCGCGTCACCAAATCCCACAGAAACACCGTCGTCGGCGGCTTGTGGGCTGGTATCGAGCACCTTGTGCTGCTGGCAACCGAGATCGAAGACCGCTTTCACGCCGTCCCTAGTCTTGCGTGTGCTGCCGACATGGCCCGCGCAGCCCTGGGCGCATAGGAGACTAAACCATGAGATTTCCGTGCCCACATTGTGGTTCACGAAGTGCGATTCGCAGCACCAACCGCATGAGCCCCCTCACTGGGATCCTGCGCTGCCGCTGCAACAACGATGATTGCGGGTTTGTATTTCAGGTCGGCGTAGAGGTGACGGGGTACTACGTTGCCAGCGCTACCCCCAACCCAGCCATCAACCTGCCAAAGCTCAATGGCGTCGGTCGCCACTGGGAACCGGGGGTGAACTTCAAGGATGTAGCCCCGTTCCGTTCAACCATCCACCCCTTCAAAGCGGTAGAGGAAGAACGCAACAAGACCAAGGAGAAAGCATGAACAAACTTCGCGCCGAGCAGCCGGGGCTGATCCCGCTGCCGTTCCTGTTGTTCACCCGCGCCACTGTCGTGAGCGATTGCGACGAGCCTGTGATGCGCAACACCACCCGATTCGATGGCAGTTATTTGGAAGATTGCCAGGGCCGCCGTGGCGCCCTGCGCTTTACGCCTCGCCAACAACCCCGCCCGCACTGGCTGACCAAGCTGCTGCAGGCATAAGAGAGGGCCACCCCATGAACACAGCACAGGTAATCGAGCTCGTTCAGCAACCCAGCGCCCGCGAAAAGGCACTGGCAGATATGCGCGCCCAGTTCGGCCGCAATGGGGCGGCCAGCCGCTGGTCACGCCTGCCAACCAGAGCCCGTTCGGTCATTTGCTATGCGGCCGGTATATCAACCACCGCCGCCGGGCAGGAGCTGGACCAGCTCGACTTTGAACAACAAGAGGCGATCCGCCTCGCCCTGGGCGACCTGCTGGCCACCCTGCGGGAATTCGACGGGTCAGTGCTGCACCGCCGCGAATGGCACCGCACCACCCGCCGCATTGAAGGGCCAAGCCGTAGCGAGCTGGAACAGGCAGAGCACGAAGACAAGCGCCGGGCCGAGCTCAACGAGAAGGCCAGCATTTTGGAAAGCCGCAGAGCGGTAATGAAGAAGGTGGCCGGAAACGGCCAATAAGGAGACAGACATGCACGGTAACCAGCAACCAACCATTGGCGATATCGCCAGCCGTTTCGAGAAAACCCTTATCAGTACGCCGAGTAGTCAGCGGGAAGTGCGAGCAAAAGAGCTGGCGGCAGAGGCAAACAAACAGGCCAGTGCGGCAGGCTTTGAGATCGACTTCGGCCTCTACATCCCCAAGGTACTGGCGGCCATTGAGCGGTATGAAGGGATGAGAGACGCAAAAGAGCTGCAATAAAAAACCCCGCAAAGGTGGTGGAACACCGCGGGGTTTCACAAACAAAACTGAGGGTTAACTCATGAACAATAGTACAGCAGAACAGGCGATCCGCAAAGTCGCCAACTCCTTGATAAATACCCACCGCCCCCAGCTGGGGGCATGCCACAGCGTGGCGGTCGAATCCAGCCTTGAAGCCCTGGCCGAACTGGCCGACGAGCTGGGCCTGCTCGACATCTACGCCGAGCTGACCAAGCGCCTCGAGATCCTGCGCGGTGGCCAGCGGCCCCACATCATCGGCGTTGATATGGCCAGCGGCCCAGATAGCACCGCTGTATTCCAGCCGCCCTTTGCCCATGAGCTGAAAGGGACCATCAGTAACCAGGCAGAAGCCGAGGCCCTGCTGGACGTGATGTGCATCCTGTCTGGCTACGAAGAAGAAAAAGGCGGTGCCCAATGATCGCCATCACCAGCAAGCACACCGCCCAATCCCCTGCCGATGCAGTCGCCTACCTGGTGCGCCACGGCTACATCAAGGTGCGCGGCCACTGGCTCAGAGGCCAGCGCCACGCCGCCCGTATCGAACCCCTGGCCTCTGGCCGCGCCTGTGTACTGGAAGGAGTAGCAGCATGAGCAACATGAAATGTGAACAGTGCGGACGCTACCGCCTGCCAGACCCCGCCGCCTTTCGCTGCGGGGACAAGGTGACCTTCAAGCGGGTGATCCAGCGCGCCAGAACCACCCAGCTCAAAGCGGTCGATGGGGTCATCGTCGAGGAAGGTGTCGCCACTGTGACAATCCGGGTTCTGGGTGGTGACAGGGTCCAAGTCAATCGCACCGGCATCACCATGCAGGGCGCCCCTGGTCCACTGACCTATGAAATGTTCGGCATCTGCCGTTGCAACGGAGGTGCCCTGTGACTGACAACCTGTTTGAGCTTGAAGCCCCGCAAGATGCTCTGGGCACCACAGAGGCGGGTCCCGCCCATATGCAGCCACCGGCGCCGGTCAGCCCACTGACCAAGCACTGGCAAACCGCACAGGCTGAATTCACCTGCGCATTAGTCGACAGCGATTCCTTGCGCAACCGTCAAGTGACCAGGGAACTGTTGGCGCTGGGCGCCATTCGCGCCGTGTACTGGCTTGCCGTCGGCAGCGCCGAACTGGCACTGGCTAAAGAGATCGCCGAGTGGTGGGCCGACTGCGAACCACTCCACGGACTGGGGGAGACCATCAAATGAGCCACCAACAAATCATTGACCAGTGGGTCACCAAAATGCTGTCCGCAGAGGCCAGCCTGCACGGCCTGCAGCTCGACCTGCTGGACCTGCGCAAAGACGGCCCCCATGGCCAGCGCACTCCGGCCAGAACCCATCTGACCTTGTGCCGCCAAGCCCGCACTGCCGCCCGCGTGGCTTCACGCCAAATCAAGTCCCTCTATACCGGAGGTGCGGCATGAAGCTGACCATCGAGCTCACACCGGAAATGCGCGTCCGGCTGATGTATGCGGAGACTGTTAAAATTGATGTGCCGGTTTCTTGTGTAGTGCCGGAAGGCTGGAAACTGGTTCCTTCCGAGCCAACTATAGAAATGTGTGATGCTGGCGCGATTTACGACCAGCGCATGCAGCTTGATGACATTGGCCCGACATTCGCTGGTTGCTACCGCTCCATGATCGCCGCAGCCCCTCAACCAGAAGAGGGCGCCATCTAATGACTCACCAAAAACCAGCCGGGCTTGCCCCGGCTTTGGGCGTCGTGCGCCCTGCAAACAGCCTTTCCGCCGTACAAATGGTCACCCTGGAGCCCTGCACCAAGTGCAAGCAGACCGCCGTGTGCATGCCGGTAGCTGGCCGCCACGGTCGCAGCTCTTACCCCTACTGCGTCGAACATTGCTGGCCGCTGGCCCGCGCCGCCAGTGAAACCGTAGTAAAGGCCGCCCCTGCTGCCCGCCCCTCGATGCTCTGCAGCTGCTGCGGCGATTTCAGCCATGTGCGCCCGGTCATACTGTCCGGCAACCGCATGACCAGCCTGTTTTTCTGCGAAACCACCTGCTGGTCTGATCGGCTGGCCACCCTCGACATGGTACCGACCTGCACCCAATGCGGCCGCTACCTGCAACCGAACGAATACACAGCTGAAAAATGCGGGGTGTGTAAATGAAAAAGCATAACTTCAACTTGTTAAGCGAGATCGTGGTCGACAACTTTGCCGGTGGCGGCGGTGCCTCTACCGGGATCGAAATGGCGCTGGGCCGTAGCCCTGAAATCGCCATCAACCACGACCCTGATGCGATCGCCATGCACACCGTCAACCACCCCAGCACGGAGCACTATTGCGAATCGGTGTGGGACATCGTGCCGCGTGACGTGGTAGCTGGTCGACCTGTCGGGCTGGTCTGGCTGTCGCCTGACTGCAAGCACTTCTCCAAGGCCAAGGGCTCAACCCCGGTCAGCAAGAAGATCCGGGGCTTGGCATGGGTTGCCCTGCGCTGGGCTGCCCAGGTTCGCCCCCGGGTGATCATGCTGGAAAACGTCGAAGAGTTTCAGACCTGGGGACCGTTGCTGATTGACTCAGAAGGTAACGCCCGCCCAGACCCCGCCAAGAAGGGCCGCACCTTCAACAGTTTCATCAATGCGCTGCGCCGCCAGGGATACAAGGTGGAGTGGCGCGAGCTGCGCGCCTGTGACTATGGCACCCCCACTATCCGCAAGCGCCTGTTCCTGATTGCCCGCCGGGATGGCGCCGCCATCGTATGGCCCAAGCCAACCCATGGCGCGCCAGACAGTGCCGAGGTGAAGGCCGGCAAGCTGCTGCCATGGCATACGGCCGCAGACATCATCGACTGGTCGATCCCGTGCCCCTCAATTTTTGAGCGCAAACGCCCGTTGGCAGAGAACACACTGCGCCGGATTGCCAAGGGGCTGGATCGGTTTGTCATCAATGCCGCCGAGCCGTTCATAGTGAAGTGCAACCACACCAGCACCCGTACTGCGTATGACTGTTTCAGAGGTCAGGGGATCAATGAGCCTCTACAGACCATCACCCAATCTCCTGGCTTTGCCGTTGTTCAGCCAACATTTGCCCCCTTCATCACTGAGCATGCCAACGCCAGCCATCAGCGCAACATGCCAGCCGATGAACCCCTGCGCACCATCTGTGCCCAGGTAAAGGGTGGCCACTTCGCGCTGGTATCGCCGGTCATCGCCCGTCAGTTTGGCCGCTCTGTTGGCCAATCCGTTGATGAGCCACTGGGCACAGTCATGGCCAAGGCTGACAAGAGCCAGCTGGTAACCGCCTTTCTGGCCAAGCATTACACCGGCGTTGTTGGCGCAGAGCTGACCAAGCCGCTGCCAACCGTGACCACCGTTGATCACAACGCGCTGGTCACCAGCCACTTGGTGAAGCTGCGCGGCACTTGCCAGCACGGCCAGCCGGTGACCGAGCCCATGCCGACCGTCACCGCTGGCGGGCTGCATATCGGCGAGGTGCGGGCCTTCCTGCTCAAATATTACGGCAACGACTCCACCATCCCCTGCTCCGAACCCCTGCATACAGTGACCACCCGGGACCGCTTCGGTCTGGTGACCGTGCGCGGCGAGGATTATCAGATCGTCGATATCGGCATGCGGATGCTCGAGCCTCATGAGCTGTTCGCAGCTCAGGGTTTCCCGGCCGACTACGTGATCGCCCACGATGCCAACGGCAATAAGTTCACCAAAACAGCGCAGGTAGCCCGCTGCGGCAATGCCGTATGCCCGCCACTGGCTGCCGCCCTGGTGCGCGCCAACCTGCCAGAGATGTGCGCCGATGCGCAGGAGGTAGCAGCATGAATTCACTTAGCCCAGCACTACACATCACTGACATCAGCACCAAGATCGCCGAAGTTGAAAAGGCTTATCGCGAGTATTGCGATGAGTTCGGTATCACCGACCATCAGGTCATCGTCAACAACTCCGGCGGCAAGGATAGCGGTGCCACCGAACTGCTGGCCCGCGCCATCTTCGGCGCCAACTATCGCTCTGTGGCGGCAGATACCGGCAATGAGCACCCCACCACCATTGAACACCTGAAAACCCTGCACCTGCAGCGCGGCGGTGCGCCTGTCGAAATCGTCTCTGCCGACTACCCGGAAGAGATGTTTCAAACAAGACGAGAGACCATATCCAAGGCGTGGATGGGTAAGCAGCGCGTAATGGCTGGCGCTTACCGCGGCATCGTCATGCCATCTCTCGGCCGAGCAGACACTGAGTTTGCAGAGCTGTGGCGCAACCGCGCCAAAGCTCTCTGCTGGGGGGAGTTCGACACCCCGCTTGATGCAGCTCTATCTGCACTCCACCGTTCCGGCAATCCGTTTCTGGATATGGCGCTGATCCACGGTGGTTTCCCGCTTGGCCGTCAGCGCTTTTGCACTGACGAGCTAAAGCTGCAGGTTGTTTTCGATAAAGTGCTAACCCCACTCCTTGATGCTGATCGCGATGTTGTCCAATGGTCAGGCGTTAGGGCCGAAGAGTCAGATAAGCGCGCTGGCTATGAGCGCTTTTCTGAAGACGCCCGCGACGAATCAGGCCATCTGTTTAACTTCCTGCCGATCCATCAGTGGTCTGCGGCAGATGTATTCGCCCTATATCGCTACTTTGGAATCAAGCCAAACCCACTCTACTCGCAGGGGATGGGCCGGGTCGGTTGCATGCCATGCATATTGGTGGAAAAGGACGAATTGGCTCAAGTGGCGGTTCGCTGGCCTGAAGAGATCGAACGGGTTGCAAGGTGGGAGCAGCAGGTTGCCATGGTGTCTCGCTGGATTCACTGGATGGTCATTGGCCACATCAACCGTAGAAGGTTCAAGCCGATCATTACCCAGCTTGACGTTCCTCAGTTTGAGGTTGGAAGCCAAATGGCTGTCCGCCGCAAGAAGGCTGGGCTTTCATGGTCAGATAAGGATGACAAAAAAGGGGTCATCAGCAAGGTAATCAGGAAAACCCCCTTCAAGCTGAGTATCAATGGAAGGTTGCCGCACCGCTCTTTCGTGGTGGATGTCGAGGCATACAAGGGAACCTGCATGCTCGGCCCGCGCGGCAACGTCATTGGTGGGTCCATCTATGACGCTGTCGAATGGTCACGTACCGGCAGAGGTGGCAAAACCTACGACCTGGTCACCAAGGCGATCGACGTTGAAGTATGCAGTTCCAAATACGGCCTGTGTGGTTGAGGTGATGAGCATGAACGAACCCATCAACAACCTGCAGGGTATCCAGCTACCCCAGCACTACCTGGTCAGCCACCATGCCATCAATATGGCAGGCGCTGCCGAGCAACTAGCCCGCGTCGAGTGGCACGTTGCCAAGCCGCTGGCCAAGACTTACCTGCACCGCTACCCGGCCAACCCGAAAACCGCCAATGTCTGGCTGCGCCGCATCGTTGACGTGTGCGAAGCTGCGGCGGCCCGCTTCCCGATCCCGGTGGTCGACCTGCGCAACGACATGCGCCGCGAGCTGGTCGCCGCCGAGTGGGCCCGCCGCTGCCAGCAACTGCTGAACACCGGCGCCAACGAGCGCACCGCCACCGAACTGCTGGCTGACCTTGGCTCTCAGGCACAGGCGTGGCACTTCTGCCCCACCTTGCCGGTTCACCCCCGCACCCGCGCCGAACGCCTGCTGGAAAGACCACTGACCGACGCAGAGCGGGACAATCTGGCCCCTGCCGTGGACAAGTTCGAGGGCGATGCCGCCAGCCTGCTGGTTCGCTTGCTCGATGAGTCCTGGTGGCTGCGCAAGATTAATCGCGCCTGGGCCATCTATTGCGAGCTGATCGCCATCCTCACCGGGCAGGTGCGCAAGGGGGTCAGCCCCTACGCCAGCGCCCACGCAGTGCGCGAGTTCACCCAGCGCAAAGCGGCCCAGCGGGCATGGATGGAGAGCATGAGCGCCGTCAATGAGGAGTTGGGGCAAGAGATCGATCTGACTGACGCCATCATGGCATCCGTGGCCAACCCCGAGATCCGCCGTCATGAGCTGATGGTGCGCATGCGCGGCTTTGAAGACATGGCACAGGAACAGGGCAAGCTGGGCCTGTTCCTGACCTTGACCGCCCCATCCAGCTATCACGCTTGGCGGGTGGGCAAACAAGACAAGGCCAAGACCTACCAGAACGAAGACTTCAACAACGCGACCCCGACCGAAACCAACCGCCTGCTGTGCAAACAGTGGGCCCGCTTTCGTGCCGCGCTGGCGCGGGAAAAGGTCGGGGCCTTTGGCTTTCGGGTTGTGGAGCCGCATCACGACGCCACCCCGCACTGGCACTGCCTGCTGTTCATCAACCCGGAACATCAGCACGTCTTTCTGACCCTGCTGGCCTTCCACTTCACCGCGGCCGAACGGGACGAGCTGAAAATGCCCAACGGTGCCGAGCTGAACGCGTTGGCCCAGTCGCGCATCCGTAACAAGTTGCCGCACATCAAGAGCCTGCTCGACATCACTGACAAGGAGACCATCAAGGCCATCAACCCCAGGGTGAACTGGAAAGAGATCGACCCGACCAAGGGTAGCGCCACCGGCTACATCGCCAAATATATCGCCAAGAACATCGACGGCCATGCCGTGGGGATGGATTACGAGGCCGAGGCCCCCGTTGACCACACCACCATCGCCGTGGCCGCTTGGGCCAGCTGCTGGCGCATCCGCCAGTTTCAGCAGATCGGCGGCCCTGCCGTGAGTGTGTGGCGCGAACTGCGCCGCCTGGGTGACGACGTGATCGAATGGGACTGTGTGCTGGAACTAGCCCGCCACGCGGCCAGAAACGCCCGCTGGGGCGACTTCATCAACGCCATGGGCGGCATAGATGCCCCTCGCAAAGAGCACCTGATCCGCCTCTCCAAGCGCATGGACGAAGCCGCCAACAAATACGGCGAGGACGTGATCAAGCTGCTGGGGGTGATCTCTGACGTGGGGCAGACCACCGCCACCACCCGCACAGAAGGCTGGCAGATAGTGCGCAAGGGGGCAGCGGTGCAGGGTTTGGGCGAGCAGCGCGAGCATGCAGTGGGCGAGCGCAGCGAGTTGCCTTTGAGCAGCGGCAGCTGCGCCCCTTGGAGTTCTTTCAATAACTGTACGGAAGGATCCAAATCAGGGGGTAAAGGATCCACTCTGGCTAAAGAGTTGATCCGTATGGGTCTTGATGCGAGCAACGCCGCCCTGCTGCAACACGGCAGCATCATCAATGCCGGCGGCCAGTACGTGCGCCTGGTCAGCGATCGGCTGATTGTGACCCGTCACTGGCCTGGTGCTGGCGATGCGGTCGCCAATCAGCTGACCGCCGAGGTCGAGGCAGAACTGGCCAACCGCCGCGCCGCCAGCAGCGCCGAGCTGAAAGAGCAGGCTCGAGAGCTGATCCACACCAGCGGCAGCGTCACCGACTGGCTGGCCGCCATGCCGCTGGCGCAGGCCGAAGAGGCGATCGCCATCTTCACCCGCCTGCTGGATGACGAAGAAGACCGGGGCCGCTACCAGCCCACCGAACAGGAGCAAGCCCGCGTCGCGAGCATGCAAGCCGACAACGAACGCCATCAGGCGGAGATTGCCAAGGCGCGGGCGCGCCTTGGCATTAACTGAGGAAATCACGATGACCGGAGCTTTGAAATTGCCCTCCCATGAGATTGAAGAGCAGTCGGTGGCCACCGCCGTGAAAACGGCTGGCAAGCCGGTGCTGGACGCCTGCTGTGGTAGCCGGATGATGTGGTTCGATAAACAGAATTCGCTCGCCATCTTTGCCGACAAGCGCCACGAGACGTTGACTGTCACGGACAGAACGCACCGGGAGGACGGCACCCGCACCCTGCGCATCGAGCCTGATTGCCTGATGGATTTCCGCAACATGCCGTTTGCTGATGGTGCATTCAAGCTGGTCGCCTTCGATCCGCCGCACCTTGAACGTGCTGGCCCCAAAAGCTGGCTGGCTGCCAAGTACGGCAAGCTGTCTGGCGATTGGCGCTCAGACCTTCGCGCTGGCTTTGCCGAGTGCTTCCGGGTGCTGGAGCCCGAGGGCGTCCTGGTGTTCAAGTGGAACGAGGTGCAAGTAAAGGTCAGCGAGGTGCTGGCGCTGACTCCGCATAAACCGCTGTTCGGCCAGGTATCTGGGCGATCCGGCATGACTCATTGGCTGGTATTCATGAAACCAGGGTTGGAAGAAGTGGTAGGGGGCGAGGCATGAGCCTATTTCAATGTGAGCACTGCGGTTGCTGCGAGAACACCGCGCTATCCAGCCAGGGATTCGTCAATGGAATGGAGCGTTTTTATGACTGGTCGTATGCACCAGAACGAAAAGGATTGAGGCTGTGTAGCGCATGCGGCCCGACCAACTTCGCATCTGGCAAGCCAACTGAATACGGAAAGTGGCATGGTCGCTTCCCCAGAACGTTCCTGCCAATGGGTATGTTTCACACCAACCGCGTCGGCAACTTGGCTCACAACGAGACCGGCAACGAGAATTTTCGAGAGTTTGAGATAGCCAAAAAAGTGGAGGGCCACAGCGCATGACTGACTCCATCACTCGCGCCGACGTCGATCGCTTGCAGCCGCATTGCCTGCGGCTCTGGCCCATCATCCAGCAGCACCCGCCGGGATCGGCGGGTCGCACGGCCGTCACCCACGAACTCAATGGCCTGCCGGCCGCCGATCGCCACATCTGCGATCTGTTGCTCGACCGGATGGAACGGGTAATCAGCTTCAAGGATGCCTGGTTCCCCTTCTACCTGGGCGAGGTCGACACCCTGACCCCGCCGGTGAAGGCCAAGCGGGTGCTGCCAACCGGCCCCACCGCCAAGCAGGTATGGAAGGACACCCGGGCGCGGCAAGGTGCGTTTGCCAGAGGGATCACAAGATGAGCAAACCAAAGGACTCGAAAACCAGAAAGCAGGCGCAGCGATCAAGAGACGCTGCGCTCGGTATCCAGCGGGTTGAGGTGCGGCTCTCCATCCGAGAACGCGAACAACTGGAAACCCTGCGCAGTGCTCGCGCCGGATCCGGTGAACCCTACAGCGCCGACGAGTACATCAGTACCCTGCTGCGCCGCGACTGGGAACGCTGGCAGAAGCAACAAGCAGAGCTGGCCGCGCAGACCTGCCCAAACTGTGAATGTGCTCTGCCTGCTGGATGCGGCGGTGCATTCAAAGGGCAGTCCGAGTGCTGGCACACCCAGGGCGACAAGACGATCGCCCTGTAAGGAGGCAACATGCAACAGATGCAACAAGTTGAGCCAGCCGTCGGCGGGCGCTACCGGGTGATCCGTCCCGCCGAGTCGGTCGAAGACATCGACGGAAGCCTAGTCCACTTCGAACAGGTCGAATTCGTGGCCGAGGTGCTGAAAAAGCCGGAGAAAGTCATCGCTTTTGACGGGTATAAAAAGGAAGTCGAGCCCCTGCCGGAACACCTGAAAGCACCCGAATGGTTGCTGATCCGAAAACTCCGCACCGGCAGAACGCAGTGGTTACACCGAGAAACCTGTCAGCTGGTGCCATTACCTTAAAAATCGCTCGTTGTGTCCGGTCACAAAACCCAAAACGTGACCGGACACATCGCAGCGATTACCATGTCGGCACAACCAAGCGAGGTACCCAATGAGTTTTAACCTGTGTGACCTGCCGCCAGAAGAAAAGGCCCTGATCGAAGTCGACAAAGCCGCAGCCTATGCAGTGTGGAAGGAACGCAACGGCAAGCTGGCCACGGCAGAGCTGGACAGTTCAGCTTTCTCTGGCCATCAGCTTGAGGTGTTCACCAAAGCCCTGGCTAAGTACCGGACAAAGCCATAACCACCGATTGCCAATCAGTTTAAAGCCCCTCATGCAGGGGCTTTTTAATATTATTCGAATATGCTTTTAATATTTGAAAAGCCGAATGACAAACCCGCCCACACTTTTAAATAACCATGCCGACCTTTAAATAACCGGCCCAATCATTAAACAACTGCACCACTTTTAAAATAACTGCACCATCATCAAAAAAGTCATGATGAAACATGCTAGCGCACCAAGCCTTTAAATCTGTAAAGGATGTTTAAAGGGGGTTTAAATGGCGTTTAAAGATTGGCGCTCAAACATCGACCAACACCAGCTACAGAAAGGGCTTTGCTCAATCCACTAGCGTCTAGCGATCAATTCACTAGCTTATTTCATTTAAATTGGCGTGTAACCTAGACATATTTGTCTAGTAGCGCGAGCTGATTTTTTCGTATAGCTTAATAAAAAATAACAGGTAAGTGTTATTGGTGAGAAAGATGTTTGACTTGCAATAATCAACCTGTCTATGATGCGGCAAAAGTTGAAAGTGAAAACAAAAATCCGGTCATGCGGGAGGGCCTTATTTTGTCTGTTAAAAATATAAGTGTGTCAGCGATAGACTTTGACCGCCCCAGACCACACCGACAGCAGCCAATCAATTTCAGCATCGCTCATGCTGAGAAATATCGCCCGCTGGTCATGCCTGGATTCCGACAGCGAAAGCCAAGCCGGTGCTGGCAGCATCTGCTGAACACTGATCCCAAGGTGCAGGCACAGCAGAACGGCGTCTTCCAGGTTGATGAATCCGCCATGCTCATCATCAACCCAGCGCGACACCGTGCTGGGATTGACCCCAATCAAACGGGCCGCATCTGAGTATGAGAGGTGGGAGTTGTCGAGCAGCGTCCGCAGTCTGGCCTTGGAATCAAGGAGGTACTGCCGAGCGATCACTGGTAACGGTCTTTTTCGCTTCATCCTGGGCTGTCTCCAACGTACTGGACCGCCCGCGCTCTGGTTTTTATATGAACTACACCTGTCAGAAGTGACAGTAAAAAACACTCATTTATGCAAAAGCTAGTCGGTGATCGCTGAGATATGCAACGAAGTCCTGAATAAAATGGACTGGCCAAACCAGTGAGCAACGATAAGCCACAGGGTAAAATCAACAGGGAGCCAAAACCATGCAAGTACCAGAAGTTGATGTCGTTCTTGAAGACATACATTTCGTGTCTGGGATGATTACTGAGTCCATATCCCCTGACCACCATGGCCGCCTTGAGTCCATCATCAAGACCCTGACATGGGCAGGGACCAAGGCATACACGGAGCAGACGAAACCACATCTTGCACACACAGTTACCAACTGATCCTGTGCATAACTTGAACAACGGGGGCCACTGGCTCCCGTTGCTTTTTACGTGGGCCGAAACTGAAAGGATCTGACGGAAAGTGAAGGATCGCAAAAAGGATCTGGTGGGTCGCGCGCGCCCAGTGCTGGCGCGGGGAGCAGCCACCCGGCCACAGTCTTTCACCCGCATGATTTCCCACACATGAAGCGCGCAGGCGAGGCGGGGTCCCGATTGCGCGCCAGCGGTGCTGGCAGGGGGCGGCAGGCTGCGCCAGTCGCTCCGGGTGCTCGCCTAAGGATCCGCGAGGGTGCGAGGGTGACCCGCATCAGTGATGCAGCAGCGGGCCGCTGATGCGCTCAGGTAAAGGGCAAAAGAAAACCCCGCCAGGTGGCGGGGTGGTCGGGATGCGCCGGCCAGGTCAGCGCAGCTGATCGCCCTGGCTGGCCGGTTCGGTACCGGCGGCAAGCTTGTACGGATTGAACCTGATGATCTCCTCCCCTGCCCAGTCGTTCATCGCCAGCAGGCTGGCCTTGATGCTGTCGATCTCGTTGACGTCGAACACCTGGGCGGCCTCAGTCACATTGCCAAACCCGCCTGTGCTGTTCGGCATCACCCCCATCAGCTGGGGCGGTACCCGGTGGGTAGCCAGCTGGTCATCGCGGCTCACGTTCTTGATGGAAAGGAAATCATCCTTGGCCGCCACCTCGGCCACCGGGATCAGCTGCACCCCGTCTTTCTTCCCACCGGGGGTATAGAGCAGTAGGTTACGGAAGTTGCCGGGCCCCTTGCTCTGGCGCAGCGCCTCCTTGAGCTTGGCGATGTCTCCCTCGTTCTGCACCGCGTCAGTGATGTGCATGATGAAACCGGCATGGCTGCCGTTCTCATAGTACCGGCGACGAAACAGGGTGGCCGACTCGTTCAGCAAGGTCGAATTCAATCCGCCCACATAGTCAGGGATGCCGTAGATCTCCTGGTTGATATCGCTCTCCATCACATGGCCCACCCGCCCGGCGGGCAGCTCCTGCTCCTGCCCTGGCTGGGCAATCCACCAATAGGTGGCCATATCCAGCCCGCGCCGGGTGTACTTGGCACGCAGATGGTCATAGCGCAGCACCCCACCGATCCGGTTCTGCACCGCCTGCAGGTAGCCGTTGCCAAAAATCAGATAGTCCAGCGCCAACCCGGTGAAGCCCGCCAGACTCAGTTTCGGATGAGGGATGAAGCACGAGCGCAAGATGTTCCGCTTAACCTGAATGGCAGAGGCATGATGCACACCGGCCCGATAGACCCGCGACAGCCCATTGAGGGAGAGCGGCGGCTCATACCAGCGGCCGTTGTGCATCGCTTCCAGGTAGTCGAACACCTCCCGCTGCGATAAGACCGGCACCGGCTCACCGAAGCTGAACGCCTCGATGGCCTCGCCTCCGGATGGCTGGGTCGCCGTCACCGGCAGCGTAGGGGTTGAAGAGGGGCGACGATTGCGACGTTTGCTCATTAGAAAAACTCCATAGAACCGGTATTGGTACCGTTGGCGCCTGCCAGCGGCTCATGTAACAGGGCCTGCATGGTTGCCCAGGCAATATCGGCGTGACTGGTCTCTTCTGACCGGCTGGCCTCAAAGGTCGGCATCTTGCCGGCGGTCACCCCCCGGCGGATGCTCATAAAGGCGGCGGCCAAATCATTCCAACCGCTGTCGAACTCAAGCCGCCCCTTGTCGATCACATCCATTGCCTTCATCACCATGCGGATCTTGATGCTCGGGTTGTACTGAATCTCGGTCACGGCGGGATAGAACTGGCGTACCAGCTGCAATACCCCCTCCCCGATCCCCGTCGAGTCGATGCCGATATAGGCCGCGTTGTAACGGATAGTCATCTGGCGGATGGCCTCTGCCTGGGCGGCAAAGTCCATCCCGCTCCAACGGTGGCGCTCAAGCACCCGGAACTTGCCACCGGGTACCGCCGGCGGGGCCAGAACGGCGCAGCCAGCGCTATCACCCTTGCCGCCCTTGGCTGGGTCATAGCCGATCCACACTGGCCGACTGCCGAGCGGGCGCAACGCAAACGGCTTGTAGTCTTCCCACAGCTCCCAGCTGTCAACCATGCAGCGCTGCAGGCTGGCGAGCGGGAACACGCTGGCCGTGTCGTCCATAAATTCGCACATCAGCAGGTTGCGATATTCATCCTCTGAATACTCTCCGCGCAGTTCGTCCAGGTCGAACAGGTCGCAGCCCCCGCGCACCGCATCCTCGACCGTGACAATCTGCCGCCACTGGCGATCGGCGCACAGCTTGCCGCCGGCCAGATTGGTGTGGCTCAGGTCAATTTCAACCCGGTCGGCTTTGGCCTTGCCCCGGTTGAAGTTGGCACCAGACCAGAACGCATAGGCAGGATGGGATAGGCTGGAAGGGGTGGAAATGTAGGTCTGGCGCCACTTCTTGTGCATCGCCATACCAGAGGCCACCTTGCGGAACTCAAGAAAGCCATGGATCCAGAAATACTCATCCATGTAGATGTTGCCGTGATAGCTCTGGGCGGTGCGGGCGTTGGTACCAAGAAAATACATGTGCGCCCCGTTCGGCAACACCATGGGGTCGCCTTTCAGCTCAACCCCCTCCTCCTTGGCAAACTGGATGATGTACTGCTTGAACACATGGGCCTGCGCCTTGCTGGCAGACAAGAAAATCTGATTACGCCCAGTCACCAGGGCATCAATGAACGCCTCGAAGGCAAAGAAGTAAGTGGCCCCAATCTGGCGCGACTTGAGCAGGTCGCGGATCCGGTGCAGCTTGCCCGCCTCGTACCAGGTGCGTTGATAGCCAAACATGGTCGACTCGAACCGCTCGATTAACCGCT
>NZ_JAACFY010000020.1:0-82094 GCF_029237305.1 Aeromonas sp. 2MA4
CCGAACTCAGAAGTGAAACGCGGTAGCGCCGATGGTAGTGTGGCATTCGCCATGCGAGAGTAGGACACTGCCAGGCACCCAATTAAACAGCGACGTGCACATCACGACGTTGGCCGAGAGGATGACACCTCTGATAATCGGCAAAAGATTTAGCGAAAAGCTAGCCAAATAGCGGAGCGGTAGTTCAGTTGGTTAGAATACCGGCCTGTCACGCCGGGGGTCGCGGGTTCGAGTCCCGTCCGCTCCGCCATTAATTTGAAGGCCTTCCCAATCGGGAAGGCCTTTTTGCTTTTGCGATCCCTTAAGTTTATCCGCTTCAACCTTCTCAATATTTCCTTGGCTGTATCAATTCAATCCCATTCAAGGTCTAAGGCCTGCCTTTTTCGTCCCCTTCATACACCTCAGTAAAACACGCAGAGCCAGACTGTGGTCATGTCGGGGTGAGTCCATTCCACTCTGTGTTTCTGGCGGGCGGGAATATTGATGTGATCGCCCGGGCCCAGTTGTACCGACTGTTGTGCCTGGGTCTGGGGATCGACGAACAGCAGATTGGCCTCTCCTTGCACGACCAGAATCCACTCATGTTCATCTTGATCGTACCACTCTCCCGGTGCCGTCTGATGTCCGTGAGAGAGAATGCGCTCTATCCGCAGGTGGTTGGTACTGACCAGATCCTGAAAGAGTTCGGTAGGCAGTGGCGAGGGAATATCGTTCAGCAGATTGCGTGTGTGCATGGGTTATCTCCCGTCTGGCTGTGCGAATGGGTTCTCTGCAGTATAGAAGTGTGTCCCCTGAGTGAAGGTGATAGCAGTAACAAGCTGGTATGCAAACTTGTGTCCGAACGAGAACGCTTTCCGCCATTTTGATGAAAAAGTCAGGGAATTCGCTGCAATTTCGACAAATTCTTGCTATTTTGCGCGCCACAAACGCAAACGATTTCCTTCACACTTTCAGGACATGTCATGGCAAAGCAAGATATGGCCGCCCAATCAGGGAACGGCGGCTTTTTGGACTCTTATTTTTCCATTTCCGCGCGCGGTAGCAGTGTGCGCCAGGAGCTGTTGGCAGGGCTGACTACCTTCCTTGCCATGGTCTACAGCATCATAGTGGTACCGAACATGCTGGGTGCTGCCGGTTTTGAGCAGGGCCCCGTCTTCGTGGCAACCTGTTTGATCGCCGCCTTCGGCTCCCTGCTGATGGGACTGTGGGCCAAGCTGCCCATGGCTATCGGTTGCGCCATCTCCCTTACCGCCTTTACCGCGTTCAGTCTGGTACTGGGTCAGGGACTGAGCATTCCGGTTGCCCTCGGCGCCATCTTCCTGATGGGTGTGCTGTTTACCCTGATCAGCGTCACAGGCGTGCGCCAGTGGATCCTGGATAACCTCCCCTCCGGTATCGCCCACGGCACCGGCATAGGTATCGGTCTGTTTCTGCTGCTGATCGCTACCAACGGCGTCGGCATGGTGATCAAGAACGAAGGGGCCGGTCTGCCGGTTCAGCTGGGTGAAGTGACCTCCTTCCCGGTAATCATGACGGTACTGGGTCTGGCCGCCATCTTCGGTCTGGAGCGTCGCAAGGTGCCAGGCGGCATCCTGATGGTGATCGTCGCCATCTCTATCTTGGGACTGATTTTCGATCCCAAGGTGACCTGGCAGGGTTTCTTCGCCATGCCGAGCCTGACCGGCGAGAAAGGCTCTCTGGTTGGCAGCATGGATCTGCTGGGCGCCCTCAATCCGGTGGTCATTCCGACCGTACTAGCGCTGGTGATGACCGCCGTATTTGACGCGACCGGCACCATCCGTGCCGTGGCCGGTCAGGCGGGCCTTATCAACGAGCGTGGGCACATCATCAGCGGCGGCAAGGCCCTGACTGCCGACTCCGTCAGCAGCATGGTCGCTGGCGTGGTGGGTGGAGCTCCGGCTGCCGTCTACATCGAGTCTGCCGCCGGTACTGCTGCCGGTGGCAAGACAGGTCTGACCGCTGCGCTGGTCGGCGTGCTGTTCCTGCTGATGATCTTCCTCTCCCCGCTGAGCTATCTGGTGCCAGCCTACGCCACCGCACCGGCGCTGATGTACGTCGGTCTGCTGATGCTGGGCAACGTGACCAAGCTGGACTTCAACGACTCGGTCGATGCCCTCGCCGGCATGCTGTGCGCCGTCTTCATCGTGCTCACCTGCAACATAGTGACCGGCATCATGCTGGGCTTCGTGGCGCTGGTCGTGGGTCGTCTGTTTGCCGCCGAGTGGAAGAAACTCAACGTCGGTACCGTCATCATTGCCGCGGCACTGGTGATCTTCTATGCCGGTGGCTGGGCCATCTAACCCGTCCACTTATTCCGGTTGTAGCGAAGGGCCCTGCGGGGCCCTTTTTCATGGCTGTGAGGCCGCTTACAGTTTCTCGCCCGTTTGCCTCTCGCTGTTTCAGATTGAAACGCCAATGACCTTTCTCCTGTTTCAAATCCGAACCGAACCGGCCGTCATTTTTATCCCGATTTATCCCGTTAGACTGGCTTCATCAACCATTTGCCCACCCGAGCGGTGGCAAGCCAAGGAGTGAGCCATGAAGAAACTGATCAATGCCGTCGATGCCGTGGTCCGTGAACAACTGATGGGGATGGCCGCCGCCCACCCCGAGCTCAAGGTACGTATCGAACCCCACTACATCACCCGCGCCGACTCCCCTGTGATGGGCAAGGTAGCGCTGGTCTCCGGCGGTGGCAGCGGCCACGAGCCGATGCACGGCGGTCTGGTGGGCAAGGGAATGCTGGATGGCGCCTGCCCCGGCGAGATTTTTACCTCGCCGACTCCGGATCAGATGTACGAGTGCGGTCAGGCAGTCGATGGCGGCGCGGGCGTGCTGTTTTTGGTGAAGAACTACACCGGCGACGTGCTCAACTTCGAGACCGCGGTCGAGCTGCTGCACGGCGATGGGGTCAAGGTCGGCTTCTCGCTGATCGATGACGACGTGGCGGTGAAAGACAGCCTCTACACCGCCGGTCGCCGCGGCGTCGCCACCACTGTGCTGTGCGAGAAGCTGGTTGGCGCCGCAGCCGAAGCCGGCTATGACCTGACCCGTTGCGAGGCACTGGCCCGTCGTATCAACAATCAGAGCCGCACCATAGGCGTCGCCATGCACGCCTGTACCGTGCCTGCCGCTGGCAAGCCCTCCTTCACCCTGGCCGACAACGAGATGGAGTTCGGCGTGGGCATCCACGGCGAGCCTGGCATAGCGCGCCGCCCCTTCACCGACCTCAATACCCTGGTGGATGACATGTTCAGCGAGCTTGCTGACAACACCCCCTATAGCCGCACTCTGCGCCACTGGGACAGAGCCTCCGGCAGCTGGCAGGAAGAGCACACCTTTATCGAACCGCTCAACCGGGGCGATCGTGTCATAGCCCTGGTCAACAGCCTGGGCGGCACCCCGATTTCAGAGCTGTATGGCGTCTATGGTCGCCTCGCCACCCTGTGCGAAGAGGCAGGCATCCATCTGGTGCGCAACCTGATAGGCCCCTACTGCACCGCCCTCGACATGACAGGTATCTCCATCACTCTGCTCAAGGTGGACGACGAGCTGATGACCCTGTGGGATGCCCCCGTTCACACCCCCGCCCTGCGTCGCGGCTGCTAAGGAGCCCTTACTCTCATGCTAAGCAAATATCACATCGTCAACTGGCTGCTGGATTGCGAACATATCTTCACCGAGCAGCGTGACTACCTCACGGCGCTGGATACCGACATCGGCGACGGCGACCACGGTCTCAACATGCAGCGCGGCTTTACCAAGGTGGCCGAGAAGTTGCCTGCGGTGGCAGACAAGGATATAGGCCAGGTGCTGAAAACCACCGGCATGACCCTGCTCTCCTCGGTGGGCGGCGCCAGTGGCCCGCTCTACGGCACCTTCTTTATACGGGCCGCGGCCAGCACCGACGCCTGCCAGAGCCTCAGCCTCAACCAGCTGTGCAAAATGCTGAGCGATGGCGTCGAGGGGATCGTCTCCCGCGGCCGCGCCGAGCCGGGCGACAAGACAATGTGCGACGCCTGGTGGCCGGCACTGGCGGCCCTGCAACAGGCGCAGCAGCAAGAGCTACCGCTCAACGATGCGTTGGACAAGGCGGTGGCAGCTGCCGCGGCCGGTACCGAGGCCACCATCCAGATGCAGGCCCGCAAGGGGCGCGCCAGCTATCTCGGCGAGCGCAGCATAGGCCATCAGGATGCTGGGGCTACCTCGACCCTGCTGCTGCTGACCGCCCTGCGTGACAGAGCGAGGTTGTGACATGATCGGAATCGTAGTTGTCTCTCACAGCACCCAGCTTGCGGCCGGATTGAAAGCGCTGGCCGACCAGCTCGGCAGCCCGGCCCGATTGCTGCTGGCGGCCGGGGTCGATGACCCCGACCACCCCATCGGCACCGATGCCATCGCCGTGATGAGTGCGATTGAAGAAGCGGACGACGGTAGCGGCGTGCTGGTACTGATGGACTTGGGCAGCGCGCTGCTCAGCGCCGAAACCGCCCTCGAACTGCTGCCCCCCGAGTTAAGCGCCCGGGTGCGGCTCTGCCCGGCCCCGCTGGTCGAGGGCACGCTGGCCGCCGTGGTGGCGGCCGGTTCCGGCCTGACGCTGGATGAGGTGGCCGCCGAGGCGCTCGGCGCCCTTGGCCCAAAACAGGCGATGCTGCCTGCTAGTGCGGCGCAGGCCGCCACTGAGACAGCCCCCGCTACCGACGACGACTGGCTGCGCTGCGAGGTGGTGGTGGATAACCCCCACGGCCTGCATGTGCGCCCCGCCGCCCGACTGGTGGCCGCCCTCAAACCCTTTGCCGCTGAACTCAAGCTGCAAAAGGGGGACAAAGAGGCCAACCCCCGCAGCCTGACCCGGCTAACCATGCTCAACGTGCGTCAGGGCGACACCCTCGCCCTGCTGGCGCGCGGGGAGGATGCCAACGCCGCACTGACCTGCTTCCAGCAACTGGCCGACGAGCGCTTCGGCGACTGATCGCCGCTTACCAGCCTGTTTCAACGCGCGGCACCGACCGAATGGGCCAGCTGCCGCGCCACTTAAAGACGAAGGACTCCCCGGCACAGCCGCCCCTTCGCCCCTGTTAGTTTCAAAAGAAGTCTTATGAACTAGAGAGAGGGATAGAATATGGACCGCATCATCATCAGCCCCAGCAAATACGTGCAAGGCAACGGGGCCCTCGCCAATATTGGCAACTACGTCAAGGCACTCGGTGCCAAGCCGCTCATTCTGGCCGATGCCTTCGTCGCCAAGCTGGTTGGCGACACGGTTGCCACCAGCTTCCACAGCGTGGGCATCAAGCCCGAGTTCGACTGCTTCAACGGCGAATGCTCCCGCCCCGAGATCGACCGCCTGCTGGCCCGCTGCAACCAGACGCCGTTCGATGTCATCATCGGCATCGGTGGCGGCAAGACGCTGGATACCGCCAAGTCGGTCGCCTTCTACCAGAAGGTGCCAGTGGTCATAGTGCCCACCATCGCCTCCACCGATGCGCCCACCAGCGCGCTGGCGGTCATCTACACCCCAAAAGGGCAGTTCAGCGAATACCTGATGATCCCGACCAACCCCAATATGGTCATCATGGATACCGGCGTCGTCTCCCGTGCCCCTGTGCGGCTGCTGGTCTCCGGCATGGGGGATGCGCTCTCCACCTATTTCGAGGCGCGGGCCAACAAGGTCTCCGGTTGCCAGACCATGGCCGGTGGCGCCTCTACCCTGGCGGCCCTGGCCATCGCCGAGCTCTGTTACAAGACACTGCTGGCCGATGGCTACAAGGCCAAGCTGGCGGTGGAGCAGGGGCTCTGCACCAAGGCGGTGGAGAACATCATAGAGGCCAACACCTATCTGAGTGGTATCGGCTTCGAGAGCAGCGGCCTGGCCGCCGCCCACGCCATCCACAATGGCCTGACCCAGCTCGCCGAGTGTCACCACCTCTACCATGGTGAAAAAGTGGCGTTCGGTACGCTAGTGCAGCTGGTGCTGGAGAACGCGCCGATGGCGGAGATCGAGACAGTACTGGGTTTCTGCCGCTCGATCGGTCTGCCGACCAACCTGCATATGATGGGGGTCAAGGAGCTGGATATGGCGCGCCTGATGGAAGTGGCCAAAGCCTCTACCGCCGAAGGTGAGACCATCCATAACATGCCGTTCAAGGTCACTGCCGAGGATGTGCTGGCGGCCATCGTCACCGCCCACCAGCTGGGGCTGTAACCGCGCCACGGCTGACCTTGCCATATAAAACGGCCCCGCAACTGCGGGGCCGTTTTATATTCTGCGGGCCGGTTGGTAACGGCTCGGGTCGCCGTCAGCCGTGATAGTCGGCGGGGTCGATCTCGAGCAACTTCAGTCGCCGCCAGAGGGTGGTGCGGCTGATGCCCAGGTGCTGGGCCATCTGGCTCACCTGCCCCTTGCAGGCGTGGGCGCAGCGCAAGATGGCTTGCCGCTCTAGCTCCGCCAGTGTGAGCAGCGGTTGCCCCACCACCTCATCCGCTACCAGTTGATAGCCGTGACGGATTGCGGCTGGCAGTGCCTCCGGCGGGATCAGCCCCTGACCGGAATGAAGCAGCGCATGCTCGACCGCGCTGCGCAGCTCCCCCAGATTGCCGGGCCAGGGATAGGCGAGCAGACAATCGAGTGCCGCCGGACTGAACTGGCGCACCGGCTCGCGCCCCTGCGCCGCCAACTGCTGGCTGATCAGGCCCGGCAGATCCGCCGCGCGCTCCCGCAGCCCCGGCAGCCACAGCTCGCACGCCTGCAGGGCGTAAAGCAGCTGACGACCGAACTGTCCCTCCTGCACCCTCTGCTCCAGCGGGGCGCTGCTGGTCGCTATGATCCGCACCTTGAGCGGCAGTATGCGGGCCGAATCGAAGCGCTGGATGCGACCGGTCTTGAGCAGTTGCAGCAGCGCCGCCTGCATGGGGGCAGAGAGGCACTCCACCTGCTCCAGCACGAGCGTGCCGCCGTGGGCCAGTTCGAACTTGCCCGCCCGCTCCTGCCCCGCCTCGTCGGAGCCCATCAGCTCCAGCGCCATCCGCTCGCTCGGCAGCGCCTGACAGTTGAGGGTAATGAGCGGCCCGGCAGCCCGCTCGCTGCCAAAGTGGATCGCCTCCGCCAACTGGGCCTTGCCCACCTCCTCCTCGCCGCGCAGCAGGATCGGCCCCTGGCTCTGGGCCGCCTGCCGGGCGTAGCGCAGCAGCTTGCGCATGGCGCTCGATTCGCCCACCAAGGCGGAGAGTTCAGGCACCGTCTGGCGCAGCTGGTGAATGGCCCGCAGGCGGTCGACCGGGTGAAGCAGGGCGATAAAGCTGACCCCCTCCGGCCCCGGCAACGGCTTTAGGCTCACCAGCGCATTGATAAACTCCCCCTCCTGAGCGCCGAGCCGCTCCAGCGTTACCTCCACATGACTCAGTGGCGTCTGCCCCCTGATGGCCAGCTGCAAGCGCTGGGGCAACAGCAGGTGCTGCTCCAGCGGCTGGCCGAGACAGAGCGCCGGATCGAGCCGCAGCCGGTTGGCCGCCAGCCCATTGAGGTAGCGCAGTCGGCCCTGCGGATCCCAGGCCAGCACGCCGTCATCCATGCCATCGAGCAGGGCGTAGAGCTCGCTCAGGTGGTGCTGGGACTCCTGCATCAGGGTTTCCATCTGCAGCAGATGGGCCAGCTCGCGCCCCGCACTGACGGTGAGCGCCAGATCCCCGGCACTCGCCGCCTCCACCTTGCAGATCAGGGCCATGATGGCGACCTGACGGCCGTTGCTGTTGTAGACCGGGCTGGCACAGCAGTGCCACGGGTGGAGGGTCTGGTTGAAGTGCTGGGGGCCGCTGACGCAGAGCGGCACCCCCTCCAGCGCCGCCAGATTGATGGCATTGGTGCCGATGCGCCCCTCGCTGAAAAAGGCGCCGGGGCCAAACCCCAAAGCCGCCAGCTCGCGCAGGGTGTCGGGGTGGCCGGTCTGGGCCAGCAGGCAACCGCTCTCGTCGGTGAGCAGCAGGGCGCAGGGGCGCCCCTCCATAAATTCGTAGAGATCTTCGAGGGCCATCTCGCCGGTGGTGAGCAGATCCCGTTTGCGCTGGCGCAGGCTCTGCAGGGTCTGTCCCTTGGCGCTGTGGGGCGGATGCCAGAGGGTGGCACTGGTCTGGTGGGCGCAGCGCAGCCAGGAGGCCTGCAGATAGTCAGGCCAGGGCTGCAGTGGCTGAAGGTCAGATGGCATGGTCACAGCAATGTCCGGCAAAAAAGATAAGCCGCCATTTAACCACGCCAGTGCCCCCGATTCAGTGACCTGCCTCAGAGGGTAGGTAATGCCATTCAGGTCATTGGAAACAGAAGAGCCGCCCATAGGGCGGCTCCTGGTATCAGGGACGTCACTCCGCCTTTGGCGGGGCAAGCAGCGGCTCTGCTGCGGCTTGTTCATCTTCTCTCACCCAGGCATCCAGCAGGGTGTAACCCACCGCCAGCACGACCGGGCCGATGAATAGGCCGATAATTCCCATGGTCAACAAGCCGCCGATAACCCCCACCAGTATCAGGATGAGCGGCAAATCCGCCCCTCGTTTGATGAGGAAGGGACGCAGTATGTTGTCCATGGTGCCTGCAAACAGTGACCATACCAGCAGGAAGGTGCCCCAGGTGGTGTCACCGCTCCAGTAGAGATAACCGATACAGGCCAGCAATACAGGGAAGGGGCCGATCTGGGCCACGATCAGCAGGAACATCACCACCACCAGCACCATGGTGTAGGGGATGCCTGCAATCAGCAGGCCGATACCGGCCACGGATGATTGCACCAGAGCGGTCACCACGACGCCCATGGCCACGGCGCGGATCGCCTGGGAGGCGAGCACTGTGGCATTGTCACCGCGCTCGCCAGCAAGGCGGTGGGCGAAGCGGCGAATGCCGGTCGCCACCATCTCACCCGAGTGATAGAGCACGCCGCAGATCCCGACTGTCAGCAGGAAGTGCACGAACAGCAATCCCAGATTGCCTGCCTGGGAGGCGAGCCAGCGGGCTGTCTGACCGAAGTAGGGGGCCAGCTTGGTAAACAGTACCTGACCGCCGCTCGCCAGGATCTGCTGCCAGAACTCATACAGCTTGGTGCCCACCAGAGGGACCTGTTGCAGCCAGAGCAGCTCGGGGGGCGGTGAATGGCTGATGGTGGTGCCCAGATCGATCAGCATGGGAGCTTGCTCCGCCACATTGGCCAGTGCCATGAACAGCGGAATAACAAACATCAGCAGCAGTACCAGCGTCATGAAGAGGGCTGCCAGCATGCGCTTGCCCCACAGCAGGCGCTGTACCATCCGCATCAGTGGCCAGGTGGCTATGGTGATCATGGTGGCCCACACCAGCGCAGGCAGGAAGGGGCGCAGCACCATGAAGCACGAGATGATGAGAATGCTGAGAAACAGCACCCCCAGCGTGATCTTGGCTAAATCCACTTTTTTCATATTCATAACAATCCCTTGTCGGAGCCGGAGCCCCTGGGTAACGGGTCAGAGTTCATGAGTGAGAGTATCCACCAGAGGCCGGCGCTCAACCAGAGCCCCAGGCAACAATAGAGTAGCCACTGGCCCAGAAGAGTGAGTCCTGAGCTGGTCAGCCAGACTGGCAGTGACCACAGCAGCACCCCGAGGGGCAGGCCACCGAGCAGGGTAACCGTCAGCATTCGCAAGTATTGTGTCGGTGCGCGCGCCAAGGGTAGCAGCATGCCGAGCATCAGACCCAGGCTGAACATGGCAAGACCAGCCAGGGCAGAGGATTGGATCCACCAGGCGGCCAGTGCGCAGGCAAAGGTCAGACAGCTCCAGCTCGGTAGCTTTGCTGAAATACCGGATAATCCGGCGTGAATTGCCAGCATCAGCGCGCCCAGCAGCAGTCCTGCCGCCACGTCCGAGAAGAAATGAACGCCGAGCCAGACCCGGGCCAACCCTGTCGTGGCAGCCAGCAAGAGTGCCAACGCTGCGCTGCGCCAGGGATTGGCGGGCCAGCACAGCCTGAGCAGCACGCCCCAGAACAGCAGCGCCGAGGCAGCATGGCCGCTTGGCATGCCAAAGCCCTGTGCACTCTGTTGTGCCAGTGCAGGATCGAGGTGGAAGGGCCTGGGCCAGCCGATACCCTCCTTGACCACGAGCACCATCAGGGCAAGGGTCAGCATGGCCAGCAACAGCTGACGCAGGCGAGGCCAGCCCAGCAGCGGCAGCAGCAAAGGTAACAGGGCAAGCTGAAACGCGCCTGAACCAAACAGATTGCTGGCATCAAGCCAGAGCACGTCAGCACCGAGCCAGCTCTGCAACTGCCGGATCAGCGGGAGCTCTGCCCGGTGCAACTCGTTGCCGTCGGTACTGAAGTCGTGCTGCCACAACACAGGGCTGTCGGGAATGTCGGCCAATCTGGGCGCCAACCAGTCGAGCTGCGCCGGGAAGCGGCGTTGTGCATGTGGCAACTGTGACGGATCGATCAGCCTGGCATTGAGTATTTCCCCGCCGAGGTTGGGGGCCTGCAACAGTGAGACGAAACCCGAGCCTGTTTGTACCCTGATGGGTTGCAGGGCCTGGCAGGCGAACAGGACAGCTCCCTGCCATTGTCCCAATTCACCACTGATCCGGCTTCGCAACCCTGTCTCTTCAAACAGCTCGCGCTGCGCGGCTTGTTGCGGGGTCTCGCCTGCATCTATGTAGCCCCCGGCCAGGCTGTAGCGGGAGGATACTCTGTCCTGCACCAGCAGCAGTTGTTGCTGATGCTTGACCACGCAGACGGCGGCGGTGGGACCGGCTGAGGCTGGCGTTGTCAGCAGCAGGGCACAAAGCAGTAAAAAACAGTAGCGAAACATGGCGCCTGAACTGTGGGTGTGGATGAGCGCAAGGGTCACAGAAATCAGATAGTTGGGCAATGATTTCCTGTCTGGATGCCAGCTAATGGCGGGTTTGGCACCCGGCAGCAAGGCGAGGAAGGATTGCCGTGGGGTGAGGCAGTCCCTAGTATTGGCAGCTATGTTATTTTCATGCAGCAAACCTTGGGACCTTCCATGAAACAGTTTGGTTTTTTTCTGGGCATTGCCATCGGTGTCATCCTGATACTGTTTGGCAGCATCGTTATCTTTCAGGCCTTGCCTGCCGCACTGGATGTGCTGGAGATGCCGAGCCGAATCCCGTTCGTGCGTGAGGTCTACACCTGGCTGATGACCAGTGCCAGCGGCCTGACCGGCCAGCTCGAGCAGAACTTCCTGGAAGCATTCCAGACTGTGCTCAAGCTGATCCTGCTCATCACATTCATGTGGGTCTGCGTCAAGCTGGTCAACATGGGGGTGCTGATCATCCGCGCCGGGGTGGATCTCATCCGCACCGCCATCGAGCACAGCGAAAGCACCCAGGCCAAGAAGTCCGAACACGACAGCCACTTCCAGTAACAGTGCGCTGCAATGAAACAGGCCACCTTCGGGTGGCCTGTTTCATTGCAATCACTCAATAATGGGCATGGGCTCTTTCGTTGGCAATTGCAGTGAATCCTGATAGCTGGCGATCAGCCGTTTGAAGGCCTCTCCTTTTCTGACCTTGTCCAGCGCCAGCTGCAGGCGGGCGACCTGCCGCTTGTCGGCCGCAGGGTTGAAGGCAAAGCAGTTGTCCTGCTCCGCCAGGGTGGCGACGGTGACAAAGGTGTCGGATGGGAAGCCGAGAGCCTTGGCTTGATGGAACAGCATCATTTCGTTGCCCGCCACCAGATCGGTGCGGGCCATGATGAGCTGGCGAACCACCTGCTCCATCCGCTCCACTGACATCATGTTGGCAGTGCTTACCCCCTTGTTCAGCAGCAGTTGTTCCCCTACATCGGCCTGCATGACACCAATCTTCAACTTGGCCAGATCGGCTTTGCTATTGATCTTGGGGGCATCTTGCTTGCGGCCTACCAAGGAAACCCGGGAGTGGCTGATGGGGCAGACCCAGAGAAAGTGGGGGGCTCGTGCTTTGGTGTGTGCTGTTGAGAAGAGCACGGCATCCGGTTGTTGGGTCAGCAGATACCAGGCCTTGGCCCAGGGCATGAAGTGGATAGGTTGTTCCGGTTCCCCCATCTCCTGCCACATCAGCTTCAACAGTTCGACTGCCAGCCCTGTGCTTTTGCCCTGCTCATCAAGGCCATTGAGGGGCATATTCTGTTCGGAATAGTAGGTGAAGGCCGAGACGGGCAGGGGCGCTCCGAGACAGCAGCAGATGATTAGGCTGAGTAGACGTGACATGACGGCACTCCTTGCGAAAAATTATCTTTTCCAGTTTAGGGGGCTATATCGAGAAGTTCATAGTTTCTGCTATCCGGGGGTGATTCGCAGCACAATTACGGAGAGCGGGTGGGAAACCAGACCATCGCATGATGGCCTGTCCGGATTATTTGAGCAGCGCTTCCATCTCTGCTTCGGCGGCTGCGCGGGCCTGTTCGCTCTGTCGGCGTGCCGCGTCGGCCTGAGCTGCCGCATCAAGGGTGGCCTTGCTGCTGCTCACAGCCTGCTTGGTAGATTCGGCCACGGCCTTGTTGACCTGCTGCTGCGCCTTGGCGGTGGCGCTGCTGACGACTTGCTTGGTGGGTTCGGCGACTGCCTTGTTGGCCTGCTGTTGCACCGTGGTGGTAGCGCTGCTGACCGCCTGCTTGGCGGGTTCGGCGATGGCCTTGTTGGACTGCTGCTGTACTGTGGTGGTAGTGCTGCTGACCGCCTGCTTGGCTGGTTCGGCGACGGCCTTGTTGGCTTGCTGCTGCGCCGAGGCTGTGGTGTTGCTGACAACTTGTTTGGTGGTATCGGCGACGGCCTTGTTGGCTTGCTGCTGCGCCGAGGCGGCGGCACTGCTGACGACTTGCTCGGTGGTATCTGCCATGGTCTTGCTGGCGCCTTGCTGTATTGAACCCAGCACATTGCCGAGTACAGAGGTGGTCGCTGCGGCCCCTGTCAGTACCTTGTTGGTATCGGTCAGAGCATTGTTGGCACTGGATAGCGCGGTCGCCGCCGGTTTGGCTTGAGCCTGCCAGCCCTGCATCTCGGTTGGCCAGCTCGGTGTCGCTGTCGCCAGATTTTCGCCAAATACCTGAGGAGTTCCATCCCCCTTGAGCAGCATGACGGACATCTGGTTGGTCTGTGAGTTCCAGACCATGCCGGCCTGCTTGGCTACATCCGGCATGGGGGCATAGCGGGAGACCACGTAGAACAGCGGGCCTTCCTGCTGCAGCTCGTTGGCGGTCTTGAGCAGTTGCATGGTGCTGTCGTAGTTGGGGCCCAGAATACTGGTCATCCGATCCTTGATGATGGGCTGTTCGAACAGATTGGCTTCGTTGGGATCGAAGCCCACCAGGGGTTTGAGCAGCGCCCACATCAGCTGGCTGGTCGGGCTCATCATCAACAGGGGGGCAACGCAGGCGGACAACATCAGGCTCAGGCAGGCCGCCTGGAGCAACGGCATGATACGCATTGGGACAATATCCAAATAACGATTTGATAAATAAGGTTATATTTGTCGATGGCTGACAAATCTACCGGGGTTTTCCTGCGCCGGTTTTGACGGGCGTGGGCAGGCGCTGGCAGGCTATCATACTGGGTTGGGAATGCCAGCCAGCGCTGGGCTTATTAATCAAGTTTGCGCCTGTTATGGTCGCCCGATACTGGTATCGCGCAAGGAGTGATGTCATGAATCGAATCAAGGGTGGGACGGCTTGCCTGTTGCTGGCCATGTTGGGGACGAGCAGCCTGGCGGCCGAACCGGTCAAGGTGACGCGGGCAGAGGTCGGGACCGAGTGGGTGTTGCCATTGGGAGCGCTGCTGGAACGGATTTGCTGGTATCAGGATCAGAAATATTCGCTGGGTGCCCGAATTCAACAGGGGGAACCGCTGGCTGGAGTGTGGCCCGCAAAACGAGCAGTAGACCAATGGCCCACTGGCCTGGCGCTTGCCACCTCAGGTGACGCCTGTGACCAGGGCACAGTCGGATAGCGAGACAATTAGCCTGGGCCAGTGAGGCTTTTCTTGATCCAGCTAAAGACATGGACGTGATCTCTATCGCATAATGCGGCTCTTTCCTTCTCTTGGCTGGGACCTAAGAAATGGCTCGTCGCTCTTCCAATACTCAACGTCGTCGCAGTAACTGGTGGTATAAACGCCTGTTGGTACGGGAACGGGCAGAGCGCGAAGCGCGTTCCGTTCGGGATTGATACAGCATTGAAAACGGAGCCCGGGGCTCCGTTTTTTTATTTACCCTTTCCGCTGCAAGACTCGACGTGCGATGGATTCAGTCGTGGGCGGGTCGCTCTTCCTCCCTTTGCCATATCCAACGTCGTCGCAGTCACTGGTGGTATAAACGCCTGTTGGTACGGGAACGGGCGGAGCGCGAGGGCGCTGTGTTCGGGATTGATACCGTATTGAAAACGGAGCCTGGGGCTCTAATGCCAGTCAGTTAAGAGAATTTGAGTCCCAACCCGCGGGGTATAAGGGCTAAAGAGTGAGGGAGGCATGATGCCTCCCTCTTTTTATTGCATGCCGGTCAGGGCAAGGGTTAGAGCCAAATTGACTCTTTAACCATGGAACCGTTCTTGATATTCAACATCTCGAATATTTAGTCATAAAAGTGCTTAACTGACTGGCATTAAGCCTGGGGCTCCGTTTTTTTATTGCCGTTTCTGCTGCAAAACTCGACATGCCGTGGGCTCAGAATTTATCCCGTGTACTGGGGTTGAAAGAAGGGAGCCCGCCGGCCCCCGTTCTTTTATTGCATCCTAGTCGCTTAGCGTTGCAGCGCAGCCAGTGCCAGCTCCACCCGCTTGGCGTACTCGGGGTCGGCCTGCTCAAGATGCCGGAGCTGGGCGACGACGATGGCGTCATCCTCCACGTTGATGAGGGAGCGTGCCATATTGGCGGCGAGGCGCGAGCGCTGCTCCTCATCCATGATGCGGAACAGCTTGCCCGGCTGGCTGTAGTAATCGCTGTCGTAGTCACGAAAATCGTAGTGCAGGGCAGCCCCTTCCAGACTCAAGGCCGGTTCGTGCTGCTCGCTCGGCTGCAGGGTACCGAAACGGTTCGGCTGATAGTTGGGACTGGCGCCGCCATTGCTGTCGCTGCGCATGGCGCCATCACGATGGGCGCCGTGGTGGAACGGGCAGCGCGGAGCGTTGACCGGTAGCAGACCGTGGTTGACCCCGAGGCGATAGCGCTGGGTGTCGCCGTAGGAGAAGAGCCGTCCCTGCAGCATGCGATCCGGCGAGAAGCCGATGCCGGGCACCACGTTGGCCGGGGTGAACGCCGCCTGCTCCACGTGGGCGAAGTAGTTGTCCGGGTTCTGGTTGAGCTCCAGCACGCCCACCGGGATCAGCGGATAGTCGCTGTGCGGCCACACCTTGGTGAGGTCGAACGGGTGGATCTGGTAGCTCTGAGCGTCGGCCTCCGGCATCACCTGCACATAGACCTTCCAGCGCGGAAAGTCGCCCCGCTCGATGGCATTGAACAGATCGGCCTGGCTGGTCTCTCTATCCTGACCGACGACATTGGTCGCCTCTTCATCTGTGTAGAAGCTGTGGCCCTGCTCGGTCTTGAAGTGGAATTTGACCCAGAAGCGTTCGTTGGCGTCGTTGATAAAGCTGAAGGTGTGGCTGCCGTAGCCGTTCATCTCCCGCAGACTCTTGGGAATGCCGCGATCGCTGAACAATATGGTGACCTGATGCAGGGATTCGGGGTGGCGTGACCAGAAGTCCCAGGCGGCGGTGGCACTGCGCAGGTTGGTGCGCGGATCCCGCTTCTGGGTGTGGATGAAGTCGGGGAATTTCAGCGGATCGCGGATGAAAAAGACCGGGGTGTTGTTGCCCACCAGATCCCAGTTGCCCTGCTCGGTGTAGAACTTGAGGGCGAAGCCGCGTACGTCTCGCTCGGCATCGGCAGCCCCCTTCTCACCGGCTACGGTGGAGAAGCGCAGGAAGACCGGGGTCTGCTTGCCGATGGCGTTGAACAGGTCGGCCTTGCTGAACGCGCTGATGTCGTGGGTCACGGTAAAGGTGCCGTAGGCGCCCGAGCCCTTGGCGTGAACCACCCGCTCGGGAATGCGCTCGCGGTCGAAGTGGGCGAGTTTCTCCATCAACCAGATATCTTGCATCAGCACGGGGCCGCGGGGACCGGCGGTAAGGCTGTTGTTGTTGTCGACGACGGGGGCGCCGTTGGCACTGTGCAGTGTCTTGTCAGTCATGAATGTCTCTCCTTGTTGATAGGGGGTCAGCCTACGGATCCCGCTCCTCATGGGCCAATGGGCCTTTCCTAGCCCTTTGATAGGTATCGCAAATGGGTATTGTGGGGGGATGACCCGGCACTGGTGATGGGGCATGATGAAAGTCAGCCAAAGGAGCCCTATATGCAGATTACTATCCGTCATGCCGAACCCACCGATGCCCCCGCCTTGCGGGATCTCTATGCCATGTCTCATGCTCAGGCCGGTACGCTGCAACTGCCTTATCCAGCGTTGGGGGTCTGGCAGCAGCGGCTGGAAAACAGCGGTGTAGTGGCGCTGGTAGCGGAGGTGGATGGTCTGCTGGTGGGCCAGATCTCATTGCATATGGAGCCCAATCCCAGGCGCAAGCATGTGGCCTGTATCGGTATGGGCGTGCGAGATGACTGGGCAGGGAAGGGCATAGGTTCGGCCCTGCTGGGCGCCGTGCTGGAAATGGCCGACAACTGGCTCAATCTGCGGCGCATCGAGCTCACCGTCTACCGCGACAACGCCGCTGCGCTGGCGCTCTATCGCAAGTTCGGGTTCGAACAGGAGGGGCTGGCTCGCGGTTATGCGTTTCGCCAGGGCGAGTATGTGGATGCGCTCTACATGGCCAGGATCCGCCCGTGATCGACTACCGTCGCAGACTCATCCCTGTGCTGCGGGCGCTGGAGCAGGATCCGGATCTCTCCATCGAGGCGCTGGCGGATCGGGCCTGCCTCTCCCTCTACCATTTTCACCGGGTGTTCACCGCAGTGGCGGGCGAGGCGCCGGGGGAGATGTGTCGGCGCTTGCGCATGCAGCGGGCTGCCTGGCAGCTGTGTTACACGGACGCCAGTGTCACTACCATAGCGCTGGGTGCGGGGTTGGCCAGCTCCCAGGCGTTTGCCAAGGCATTTCGGCGTCACTACGGCTGCACGCCGGGGGCGTTTCGCCGGGACAAGAGCAAGAATGGACACCTGTTGAGCAAGGATGGACACGCCAGCGACCGGCTGCTCCCTTATGCTGAAGACCACTCATCAGCAAGGAGCAACACCATGAAAACCATCGAGATGGATGCCCGCACCCTGGCCTATATTCGCGTCACCGGCCCCTATGGCGAAGGGTATGACCCTGTCTGTGATCAACTGCACCAGTGGGCGAGTGCGCGGGGTCTGGCGCAGGGGGAGTGGATTTTCATCTACCACGACAACCCGGAAGTCACGCCGCCGGCCCAGTGCCGCACCGACATAGGTGTGACAGTGCCGACGGGCACGGTCGGCGCAGGGGAGGTCGAGATCCAGCTTATTCCCGCCGGTCGCTACGCCCAGTCCCGCTATCTCATCACGGACCGCAGTCAGTATGGGTCGCGTTGGCAGGAGCATGTCGGCGATATCGTCGCAGCCGGGTTGGCGTTCGGTGACGGGCCCTGTTTCGAGCTATACCACAGCGTGAGCAATGACCCCTTGCGTGACGACGTCAGCTTCTGCTCCAGCGTTCAACGCTGAGGGGGCCGGGGTCGAGTACAGCAAAACGCAACATTGTGGGTGCAACAACGAGTGCAGCAAAAAGAGGAGCCGATATGGCTCCTCTTTTTGACTTCGTTCTGTGCAATGCCGCTCGCGCCGCGCTGTTAGCCCTGCTTCGGCAGGCGATCCTTGCGCGATTTCCACCACCAGCGCAGGCGTACCTGAGAGATAAGCATGCCTGCCAGCATCAGGGAGCAGCCGACGATAGCCCGCTCATCGAGGATTTCGCCAAGCAGCAGCACACCGCCGATGGCGGCGAATACCGTTTCCAGACTGAGGATGATGGCTGCGTGAGCAGGATGGGCACCGCGCTGACCCACCACCTGCAATGTGTAGCCGACCCCGACCGACACCAGACCGGCGTAAAGCAGCGCCTGCCACCCGGCCACGGCGCCGCTGATAGTCGGCATCTCTATGGTGAAGGCGACGGCCAGGCTGAGCAGGCCGCACACCAGGAACTGCACCCCCGCCAACCGGATCGGCGCGACCCGACTCGAGTAGTGATCCAGCACCAGCAGGTGAATGGCCCAGAACAGGGCGCCAGCGACTTGCAGCAGGTCGCCATAGCCTATGGTGAAGTCCTCGGTCACGCTGAGGTAATAGAGCCCCGCCATGGCGATGAGGGCGCCGACCCAGGTATTGGTCCCTGTCTTGTGACGCAGGGCCAACCCGATCACCGGCACCAGTATGATGTAGAGACCTGTTATGAAACCCGCTTTGGCTGCCGTGGTATAGAGCAGCCCCACCTGTTGCAGGGAGGCGGCACTGAACAGCACGGCTCCGGCGAGCAGGCCCCCGGTCAGCAGCAGGCGACGATCGTCGGACTGGCCCGCGGGCTGGCGAGACTTGAGCCACCACAGCAGTGGCAGCAGGGAGGCGGCGCCGAGCAGGAAGCGCAGGCCATTGAAGGTGTAAGGCCCCATGTGATCCATCCCCAGGCGCTGGGCGACGAAGCCCAGCCCCCAGATGGCGGCGGCCATCAATAACATCATGTTCGAACGCATACGGATTTCATCCCTGAGAAAGTGGCGGGCGCCCATCCTCACGGCGCCAGCCACCAAGATAACCGTCTGCGGGGGGATTTGTCTTTAGCGGCTCGCGAGTTTGGCTCGCCAGGGCTGGCTTATGTGAAGAGAGAACGACTACGCAGGAGCCGTATCACATCAGCTATTGGCGAGGCTGGCCAGCAGAGGGATCAGGGCGAGCAGCAACAGATTGCCGCGCAGGATCCAGATCACCCAGAACTGCTGCTGGATGGAGACCATGGGGGCCCGGCCATGGCGCAGGGAGCGGCGCCAGCGATAGAAGAGGCGGCTGGGGTAGCCGAAACTGATGGCCATCAGGAAAAACAGCAGCAGTTTGGTGCGATAGCCTGGGTTGGCGAGCAGTATTGCGGGTTGGTCCGGGTGAGCGAGCACTTGCAAGACACCCGTGATGAAGATGAGAAGCAGGGCCAGCGCTGCCAGACCATCGGCCAGCAACAGCTTGCGTACCTGCTCGATGGACATGCCGCGCCGGAACAGGAAATACTCGGAAGTGATCGCCCCTGTCAGGGTGATCACGGCGCAATAGTGCAGCGCCATCAGCAGGTTTGTGTTCAGCATCCGTTGCAGACCTTTCTGATTAATAACATAGTGCGCTTCCTTTTGGACGCCATCCGGTCGGGCTGATATTCTGACATTACATCATGTCTGGTGGTAGCAGGAGTCCTGTTTGGGCAAGCGAGTCGTCTCCAAGAAAACCTGGTCTCTGGTTGCCAGAATGCGGCTGGGTTTGCTGCTGCTGTTCATTCCCGTTTTGATGCTGGGCGGCATCTACTATCTGCACATGGAACGCAGCCTGCAAAACGAGTTGCAGCAGCGTCTGCTCGCCACCAATCACCAGCTGCGCCACGTCTTTATCGAGCCCTATCTCCACGAGATGGAACGACAGTTTACGCTGATCTATGACCAGGTGAAGGTCGAAGACATCAGCGGCCCTCGCCTGCACAACACAGAGTCCTACCTGAAGGCCTGGCAGCTTTACAAGGGAGTCATGGCTGACCTGATCTACATCTATGTCGGCACGGCCGAGCGCCAGATGCTGATCTATCCCGAATGGCAGGCAGATGCCCAGTTTGATCCCAGGGTTCGGCCCTGGTATCAGCTGGCCAGCCAGCATGTGGGCGAAATGGTCTGGACCGAGCCCTACTACGACTACACCAATGGCAATCTGGTCATAGCGCTGGCGCGGGCCCTGACTGACCAGAGTGGCAAGGTGCGAGGGGTCTTTGCGGTCGATGCCATTCTGGCGCCTTTCTCGGCCCAGCTGAACCGGCAGGCGGACAATGGTTACCAGATGATCGTCAACCAGTCCGGCAAGGTGCTGGTACACCCGGATCCCGACCAGTTGCTCAAGCCCATGGACCATCCTCAATGGCTTTCCCGTTTCAATCGGGAGGACGGCATCTTTCTGGACAAGGATGCACAGCTGTTTGTGGCTTACAGCAAGTTGCCCGCGCGGAACTGGGTGCTCATCAGCGTGCAACCCGCGGCCAGTGTTCAGGCGGTGGTCGACAGGGTCTCCCTCAACGTATTGCTGATGGTGGTGCTGGCCTGCGTGCTCTATGTGATGCTGGCGCTGGTGTGGTCCCGCTATTTTCGCCGCATGCTCAATGAGATTTCCTCCATGATCCGGGCCAGCCGGACCCAACCCGACGATGTGCCCCAGGGGGGAATGCAGGAGCTCAAGCATGTCTATGCCGAGCTGGCCGAGGCGGGCAAGGATTATCACGAGGCTCGCCAGCAGGCCAATCTGGACAAGCTGACCGGTCTCTACAACCGTCGTTTCTTCGACGAGCGTTTGAATCGCCTGCTGATTGAGCGCCAGCCCTTCTGTCTGGCCATGCTCGATCTCGATAACTTCAAGCTGGTCAACGACACCTATGGCCACCAGACCGGAGATGTAGTGCTCAAGCGAGTATCACAGCTGGGTATGCAACTGCTGGGGGATCACGGTTGGGTCTGCCGTTACGGCGGGGAAGAGCTGGTGGTGCTGATGGCGAATCCGGACATCCACTTCTGTCAGATGCTGCTGGAACAGTTTCGCAAGGGGGTGGAGTCACTGGATTGGCGTGAACCCGGCCTCAAAATCACCTTCAGTGGCGGGCTGGTGGCCAGTGGCGAGATAGCGCATGGCAAGACCCTGCTGGCGGTGGCTGACGCCGAGGTCTATCACGCCAAGCGCGATGGCAAGAACCGCATCTATCTGGGCAGCCTGCACGAAACGGTCGCCGAGAAGGGGAGCCCGCCCAACGACAGCGTGTTGAGCAACGAAGAGGCCTGAGGGCCTCTTCTTCATTCAGCTGGCCAGCTGCCAATGATTTAGCAGGCCAGTTGCCAGTCGAGGGTGGGCCAATCGTGTTCGGCGGCGACTTGCCGCAGGCCGGGGGCCGGATTGACCGCATGGGGGTGGGCCACGGCCTTCAGCAGCGGCAGATCGTTGTGGGAATCGCTGTAACCAAAGCTCTCCTGCCAGGGGGCTGCGTCTGTGGCAAACAGCTGGTTGATGCGTACTACCTTGCCCTCCTGAAAACTCAGGGTGCCGCGGGTCTGGCCGGTCAGCCGACCCTCCTCTTCATCCAGCAGTATGGCGACGCAGTGATCCATCCCCAGCATCTGCGCCATGGGTGCCACCAGATGCTCGCCGGAGGCCGAGATCAGCACTAGCGTGTCGCCACGCTGACGATGCCATTCGATGCGTGCCAGCCCTTGGGGGTAGATCCGCTCCCGCAACACCTGCTCGGCGAAGTGGTGGCACTGCTGGCCGAGCCACTGGCGTGATTTGCCCACCAGGGGTTGCAGGGTGAACGCCATGTACTCCTGCATATCCATCTTGCCCTGATGGTAGAGGGACATCATGGCCTGCTCCTCGGCGATCATGCCCGCAGGGGCCAGCTCCTGAGCCACCATGTACTCCAGCCAGAGGCTGGCGGAATCCCCGGCAATCAGGGTCTCGTCCAAATCAAACAGTGCCAGCGCCATGCCTGCTCCTAGCTATCCATAACTGTGATGATTGACGGGCGGCATGTTGGCCGCTCGCCGATTTAAAGGGGGTGTGATCCATCGCTTATGCTACCTCACACAGCTGATCCCGGGCCACCGCCAGGGTAACGGCCGTGCCCACCGGCAACAGGTCACGGGCCGAGCGATTGAGGGTATCCACCGTCAAGAGCCCCGCTTCGCACTCCACCTGATAGCGGATGATGTTGCCGAGCAACTGCTGCTGGCGAATGACGCCGGGCAGGCAGGGATCAAGGCTCTGCACCCCCGCTGGCAGCAGGTTGATGGACTCGGGTCGCAGCGCCAGGGTGCCGCGAAAACGGGGGCCGAACAGTGACTTGGCCTGCTCTGGGGCCAGCAGGTTGTAGTGGCCAATGAAGCTCGCCACGAACTCGCTGGCAGGCTGGGTGTAGATCTGCTCCGGGCTGCCGCTTTGCACTATCTCCCCCTTGTTCATCAGGAACACCCGATCCGACATGGTCAGCGCCTCTTCCTGATCGTGGGTAACGAAGATGGTGGTGAGCTCGAGCCGCTGCTGGATCTCGCGGATCTGCAATCGCAGGCTGCGGCGGATGCGGGCATCCAGCGCAGAGAGGGGTTCATCCAACAGCAGGATCCGCGGCCGTACCACCAGGGCGCGGGCGAGGGCGACCCGCTGGCGCTGGCCGCCGGAGAGCTCGCCCGGATAGCGGCGCTCGAAGCCATCCAGCTCAACCAGGCTGAGAGCCTCCTGCACGCTGGCGGCCAGCTCCCGTCCCGGCTGGGGCTTCATTTTGAGGCCGAAGGCCACGTTGTCCCACACCGTCATGTTGGGGAACAGGGCATAGCTCTGGAACACCATGCCGATGCCACGCTTCTGGGGCGCCTGCCAGGTGATGTCCTCACCTGCCACCCGAACCTGACCGCCATCGACCGGAGTGAGCCCGGCCAGCGCCCGCAGCAGGGTGGATTTGCCGCAGCCGGAGGGGCCGAGCAGGGTCACCAGCTCCCCCTTGCGGATACCGAATTCGATCCCTTCGAAGACCTTGGTCTCGCCGTAGGATTTGTGCAGTTGGCTTACTTCTAGATGGAACATATGGGATCACCGATGGAATCTGTTCGCCGCCCAGGTGAGCAGCAGGGTCAGCAGGAAGTAGCTCATCACCAGCGCGCTGGTGAAGTGGCCCGAGGTGGCGCGCATGTTGTAGAGATAGACCTGCAGGGTTTCGTAACGGGTGCCCACCAGCATGTTGGCAAATACGAACTCACCCAGCAGGAAGGAGAGGGAGAGAAACAGCGCTGCCAGCAGCCCCTTGCGCAGATTTGGCAGTACCACCAGGGCGAAGGCGCGTGTGCTGCTTGCCCCCAGCAGGTGGGCGGCATCCATCAGATCCCGGAGCGGCACGCCCTGCAAGCTGTTGGCCAGCGCCCGATACATGAAGGGGAGCACCACTGTGAACCAGGTGCCTACCAGGATCCAGGGCGTACCGATAATCGGCAGCGGGCCGTCGGCGTAGATCTGCAGCAACCCCACCGAGGAGACCACGGGCGGCACCGCAAAGGGGAGCAGGATCAGCAGGTTCATCCAGGGATCCAGCTTGGGGAAGTAGTAGGCCACCACCAGCACGGTCGGGACCAGCACCAGGGTGCCCAGCAGCAGAGTGGCGAAACAGACAAACAGGCTGCGGCCGAAGGCAGCCAGGAAGCGCGGGTCCCCCCACAGTTGCAGATACCACTCCAGCGTGAAGCCATCCGGCAGCAGGGTCGCCCCCCAGCGGGTGGAGAGGGAGTAGAGGAGGGTCGCCAGCAGTGGCAGCAGCAGGGTTGCCACCAGGATGCTCAGCACCCAGCGCGGCCAGCTTGGTTGGAGTTCACTCATGGGAATTTCCCTTCGCATGGTAGCTGCGCTTGAGCAGCCATTGATTTGCCGCCGTCACCACCCCCAGCAGCACCATCAGGATCACCGCCAGCGCCGCCGCCAGATTGGGTTCGAGGAAGATGTCGCCGGAGACCAGACTGGCCACCCGTATGGTCACCAGGTTGAAGTTGCCCGTGGTGAGGGCATAGGCCGAGGCATAGGCTCCTACCGCATTGGCAAACAGTATGATGAGAGTACCGAGCAGTGCTGGCGTCAGCACCGGCAGTGCCACGTGCCACACATACTGCCTCTTGCTGGCCCCCAGCAGGGCGGCGGCCTGGGGCCAGTCATCCTGCAGTGCATCGAACGCCGGGTAGAGCAGCAGCAGGGCGAGGGGGATCTGGAAATAGGTGTAGATGAGGATGAGACCAGCCCCTGAGTAGAGGTTGAAACCGTCGATCCAGCCCCAGGATTTGAGCAGCAGTGTGATGGCGCCGTTGATGCCGAGAATGATGATGAAGGCGAACGCCAGCGGCACACCGCTGAAGTTGCTGGTCATGGTGACAAACGCCAGCAGGGCTCGCTTGACCCGCTCACCGCTCTGGCGCAGTGCCGCTGCCCCCAGGGTGCCGATGGCAAGCCCTGCCAGGCTGGCGATACCGGCGATGCGCAGCGAATTGGTGAAGGATTGCAGGTAGAAGGGGGAGCTCAGGATCTCCCGGTAATGATCCAGGCCCCAGCCATCCGGGGTTTGAAAGCTGCCCACCAGTACCCACACCATGGGGGCGAGCTGGAACAGTATCATCAAGAGGAAAAACGGCAGCAGTACCAGCGCAGGCAGCCAGTGGCGACGGGCTTGACGCGGGATCACTACTTGATCCGGCAGGATCCTTGTGGCGGCAGAGATCATCAGTGCACCTCGCGCAGGCAGGCAGCCTTGAGCAGCGGCAGGCCGCTAGGCTTGTCATGGGCAACGCCAAGCAAGTCGGCCATCAGGCCGCAGAGCTGGGTTTGTTGCAAGGCCGGTCCGGCAGGCCACTGGGCCACAAAGGCATCGCCAAACAGCCAGAGCGGTACAGTGCGCTCCTCGGGCAAGGTGCCGCCGTGGCTCAAGTCGTTGTTCATGCCGTGATCCGAGGTCACCAGTACCTGGTAGCCTTCCCCCAGCCACTGGGGCAGCAGATCGGCCAGCAGACTGTCCATGCGGCGTGCCTGGTTGCGGTACTGGCGCGAATCCAGGCCAAACTGGTGGCCAGCATCGTCCACTCCCATGGGGTGGATCAGTAGAAAATCGGGGTCATGTTGGGTTCGCAGCCACTCGCCATCCATCAGCAGATGGCTGTCGGGGTAGCTGTCATCCCAGTAGAAACAGCCGTGCTGGATCGGCAGCTGTTCGTCATGGGTATAGCGATCCCGCAGCGCCAGCCAGGGAGTGCAGTTATAGAGCTCGCTCACCCAGTAATAGGCCGCGGCTGCCGTGCGTTTGCCGCCGGCTCGGGCGAGATGGAAGATGGATTCATGCTGGCTCAAGCGACTGACACCGTTGTGGGTGATGCCGCTGGCCGCTGGCGGTACGCCGGTCAGGATGCACTCGTAGAGCGGCCGGGAGAGGGAGGGCAGGGCACAGCTCAGGGTCGTATACAAGCCGCGCTCCGCCTCCACCATGCCTGTGAGGTAGCCCATTGTGTGGGCTACCTCGGCAGACAGGCCATCCACAAGTACCACTATCACCTTGTGTTGCACGGGATCCCCTTACTGCATGTTGATCATGACGGTTTCCTGCCACTGGCGCGGCAGGGCCTTGGAGCTCTGTTCCCAGGCGGCATGATCGCTGACCGGCTTGGCATTGGCATACTGCTCGGCAGGCAACAGCTTGGCTTTCACGTCATCCGGCAATACCACATTGCTGCGGATGGGACGGGCGTAGCCACGGGCCAGGTTGATTTGACCTGCGTCCGAGAGGATGTATTCCCGCGCCAGCTTGGCGGCATTGGGGTTCTTGGCCCACTTGTTGATGATGGTGGTGTAGCCGGCGATGACGGAGCCGTCGCTCGGAATAACCACATCAAACTTCTTGGGGTCTATCTTGTCGCGGTAGTTGAGCGCGTTGAAGTCCCACAGCACGCCGACTTCCACTTCGCCCTTCTCGATATTGGCGATGGAAGGGTCGTTCAGGGAGAGGCGTCCCTGTTTGGCCAGCTGACCGAACAGCTCGAGCGCAGGTTTCAGGTTTTTCTCGCTGCCGCCAGTGGCATAGGCCGCCGCCAGCACGCCGTTGTTGGCTTGGGAAGCGACGCCCACATCACCCAGGGTCACCTTGTAGTCACCGCCGAGCAGGGATTGCCAGCTGGTGGGGGCGGCCTTGACCAGGTCCTTGTTGATCAGGAAGGCGATGGTGCCGGTATAGGCCAGCATCCAGTGACCGTCCGCATCCTTGGCCCAGTTTGGAATGTCTGCCCAGGTGGAGGGTTTGTAAGGCTGGGTAACCCCCTGCTTGACCGCGACCGGACCGAAAGCACCGCCCACGTCACCGATGTCGGCGGTGGCATTGACCTTCTCGGCGGCAAACTTGGCGATCTCCTGGGCCGAGCTCATGTCGGTATCTTGATGCTTGATGCCGTAGATGCTGCCCAGTTGCTGCCAGGTGTCCTTCCAGTTGGCCCAGCTGTCGGGCATGCCGATGCTGTGGAGCTGGCCTTCGCCGCGGGCGGCCTTCTCAAGATCCGCGATATTGTCGGCGGCAAACAGTGGTTGGCTGATGGCTACCAGAGCCAGTGCACTTGCGATCACGCTTTTCATCATCCCATCCCTCTGGACTAGGTCAGTTAAGGTTCGAGAGGGATGCTAGAGGGGGAATATGACGGTGGCGGGGCGTTTTGATGGCAGTTTGATGACAATTGGGCTGTCACGGCACTGTCATCCAGACGGGTTACAACTCAGGGCCAATAGACGCTGGTCTACTCCAGCGGTGAACAAACCTGAATGACCAAGGGATGTGACAGTGACTGAGTTGCGATTGAGCGAGCAGGGGTTGGCCGCTGGCCGGAGCCCCTCCAAGTGTGAACAGATTTGCCAGACCCTGCGCCGCTATATCGGCAGCGGTCAGCTGGCGGCGGGGCAGCAGCTGCCCGCCGAACGGGCCTTGAGCGAGCGCTTCGCTACCACCCGCATCACCATCAAGGAGGCGCTCTCCAGCCTCGAAGCGGATGGCCTTATCTACCGGGCCGAGCGGCGTGGCTGGTTCGTGGCACCGCCCAGACTCACCTATGATCCCGCCATCCATACCCATTTCCACCAGTGGATCGGCGAGCAGCAGCGTATCGCCGAGACCCGGGTGCTGGCCCACGGCAGCGCCCTGGCCAGCAGCGAGTTGTGTCACTGGATGGGGCTGGATCCCTTCACGCCGCTTTACGAGATCCGCCGCTTGCGCCTGATCGACGATCGTCCCGTGCTCCACGTCAGCCACCATCTGCTGGCCAGTCGTTTTCCCGATATCGCCAGCGCGCCGCTGGCCAGCTCCCTCACCGAGCTTTACCAGCAGCGCTATGGCATAGGCCAGGGCGGGGCCAGCCTCGAGATCACCCCCTCGGCGGCGCGGGGCACCATAGCCCGCTCCCTCACTCTGGCGGAAGGGAGCCCTGTGCTGCGGCTGGTGCGGGTCAACTATGACGAGAGAGGGGGGCTGGTGGATTGCGATATCGAGCACTGGCGGCCAGATGCGATCCGCATCTGTCTGGATACGCGGGTGTTGCAGCCGGTCGCAGGCAGATCGCAGACAGTTCAACTCACAGACTAAAGGGGCGCCAGAGCACGGACGGGCACAGTGGCCATACGCATTCATCTGGACACCCGGGCGCTGCATCCGATGGCAGCAAGAGGGTCTGAATTGCCGCTATCGAGCTGACCAAATCAGATGGATCCCGCAGGATCCGCCGGGATCAGTTATCGATATTGGGGATCAGATCGTCGAAGCTCTGATAACCGCAGTCCGCCAGCTGCAGCGACATTGTGTAGGTCTTGCTGCCCTCCCGCTGGCCGATGGCGGGGCGGTTGAGCTTGAGTTCCTGATGCCAGTACTCCTTCATCCGCTCTATCAGTGCCATGGCCTCGCTCTCGTCCAGATGAAGCTGGCACAGCGCCATGTAGTTGTTGGACTTGTGCATGTTCTCCACCAGATAGTCACCCAGCACCGACATTGCCTGGCGCGCCTGCTGGCGGGCGAAGCGGCTGTGCTGCTCGAAGCTGATGCGCTCGCTGATGAGGAAGTGGTAGCTGTTGTCTATGCCGAGCTGCAAGATGCCGAGCTTCTCCAGTTTGCGCAGGTAGAGGTAGCAGGAGGCATCGGTCAGGCTGTACTCCCGCTTGAGATCGATCAGGGTCTTGTCGCGCCAGAAGATGTTGGCGAGAAAGGCGTAAAGCCCCGGCTCCTTGTGAAACGCCTCGTCCTGCTCCTGGGTGAAGACGGCCCGGCGGCTCTGGGCATCCTGGGTGCGATCCAGCAGCTCCTCGAACGAGAGTCCCACCAGGTGGCAGATTTCCAGCAGAGTATCGAACGGCAGGGAGGGCTTGTTCATCATGCGTTTGACGGTGGCGATGGAGACGCCCATGGCTTCTGCCAGGGTCTGATAGCGGATCCCCTTGTCGGTCAGGGTCTTCTTCAGGGTGTCGAGAATGTGGTTGGCCAGGGTCTGGCTATAGGTCATGCAACTATTCCTTTATCTGCATCTTTATGTTGTGTCAGAAACTGAGTTCTTTTCTGGTTATGGGCTCAGATATTGACACTTAAAAAAACCAGAGGAAATAAACCCGTTGAAAACGATTGAAATGGCCAGACCAGTTAGCGATGAAGGTTGCAGATAGTGATACTCAGCGGTGCATATCCTTCAACCGTTCAACATTTTACTGGTGATGCATAAAACATCGCGCATAATTCAAAACGAATCGGATTCAAGACCTTCCTGGTTGAGAAAACGATTGTTTGCTTCCAATTTAAGGGTTTTTTAAACCGCAAGGTTTTTATTCTTTCCTGGCATTGAGCGGAACTCGCAAGAGGTCCGCTTTTTTTCTTTTCCCCGAATTTGAGCCCGCCGTCAAGCAGAGGCGAGCGCCGCCTCCGTTTGTCATGCTGAGTGTTCCCCCTCTTACTCTCCCTTGCAGGGAAACAGTTTGGGGATCTCCCGCACCAGCCAGCTCTTGGCCTTGCCCATGGTATCGCGGCGCCAGGCCAGCACGACCTGGATCTGGTGACGATATTCGGGGCTGATCACCTTGAGTCGACCGGCCTTGATGTCCTCTTCTATCCAGCTCAGTGGCATGGTGCCGACGCCGATCCCCGCCAGCAGGGCATCACGCTTCTCTGTCATTGTGCTGACGGTGAGGCGTGGCTGCTTGTCCAGCAGGCGATAGGTGAGCACGGGTTTGCGCAGTGCAGAGTCGGCGACCGCTATGGCGCGGTAGCGGCGCAGCGTCTCGTCCGCCAGGGGCTCGGGCTCCCGATGCAGCGGATGATCCGGGTGGGCGACATAGAGCATCACCTCTTCCTGCAGCGCCTGATGCTTGATGCCGGTCATCATGATGTCAGGGTTGAGAGAGGAGATGAGCAGGTCTGCGCGGCCATCTTCCAGACACTCCCAGCTGCCCGCCAGCACTTCGGCGCGAAACCTCAATCGGGTATCCGTCAGCTCGGCCAGTCTTTCAACCAGGGGATAGAGCGCCTGTACCGGCACCAGGGCATCAACGGCTATGGTGATGTCGGTTTCCCAGCCCCGGGCCAGCGCCCGGGTTTCGCCCACCAGATGTTCGGCCGCCTCCAGCAGCACCCGGCCTCGCTCCAGCAGCATGCGGCCGGCCGGGGTGAACTTGGTTCTGTGGCCGCTGCGATCAAACAGCATGGCGTCCAGCTCGTCTTCCAGCTTCTGTACCGTGTAGCTCAGCGCCGAGGGGACCTTGCCCAGCTCGTCTGCGGCCGCCGCGAAGCTGCCGCGGCGATCGATGGCGTCCAGCACCCGGATCGCCTCCAGGGTCAGCGCCCGTTCCTTGTTCGATTCCTTGGCCATTTCATACCTTCAATTTTTTTGAACATGTTTGCCAGTTTATCTCGCTAACAACTTAGGCCAAGTCACTTTAATATTCAATCAACGCTTAGGCAGGAAGGCCGAGCGGCCAAATAAAAGGTAGTTCCGGGCTGTGACATCGTAAATCAGGATGTCTGACTTCGGTGAAAGAACAACACACTATTTGAATAACCTCTTGCACGGATGCATTGATTCTGGCCAAACCGGTCCAGGCAATGACACAAATACCAAGAGAGTAAATGAACATGAAAAACGTAATCAAGATGTTGGCCGTTGCAGGCCTGATGACCGCAGGTTTTGCACAGGCTTCTGTTCCTGCCGACCTCAATGCCGCACCGGGCGTGCTGTTTGTAAACTGGCATGCAACCGCTGCGATGGATGGCAAGGCCAACCCCACGCTGGAAGTGCGCGATGAGTCCGGTGATCTGGTTGCCTCTGTCCACGCCAATCTGATGGGCGCTCAGCAGGTGAAGATACCAAGCCGCACTCAGGGCAACCTGACCGTCAGCCTGGGTGATCAGAGCAGTGACTACCGCATCCCGTTCGGTCTGGGTGACGGCCGCCAACGTTAATCGACCTATTTGGTACGTGAGGAGCACACCATGATGCAATTGAGAGCCGCAGAAGCGCGCGGCAAGGCCAACTTCGGCTGGCTGGATGCGCGCCACAGTTTTTCGTTCGGGCACTACTATGACCCGGACTGGATGGGACACTCGGTGCTGCGGGTCATCAACCAGGATCTGGTGTCACCTGGTGGCGGCTTCGCCACTCACCCTCACGCCAACATGGAAATTCTGACCTGCGTGCTGAGCGGCACCATAGAGCACAAGGACAGCCTCGGCCACGCCGAGCAGATACCGGCAGGGGATTTCCAGCTGATGAGCGCAGGGTCCGGCATCCGGCACAGCGAGTACAACCCCTCGCAGACGGAGCCGCTCTCCCTGTTGCAAATCTGGATCGAGCCGAACGAACACGGCACGGCCCCCGGTTATCAGCAGAAGAAGATTGAAGCAAACCCGGGATTGACGCTGGTCGCATCACCGGATGGCGAAGCAGGATCCTTCAGGATCCGCCAGCAGGCCCGCGTATGGCAGTTGCAGCTCGAACCCGGTGAGAGTCTCACCTGGGCGCTGGCTGGCCGACACGGTTACCTGCAGATGATTTCAGGGGAGCTGACCGCCAACGGTCTGGCTGCCCGACCCGGCGACGGGGTACTCAGTCGTGATGAACCCAAATGGGATCTGGTGGCAACGAGTGCCAGCCAAGCCCTGTTATTTGACCTACCCTGAAGCAGTCAGCGGTGATTTGACGTAAAACGAGGAATTTGAAATGGACAAGATGAAAGATATGGCACTGCTGGTGGGTCGTGTACTGCTGGCGCTGATGTTTGTGATGGCAGGCTGGAGCAAGATCGGCGGTTATGCCGGTACTCAGGGTTATATGGAAGCCATGGGCGTACCCGGGTTCATGTTGCCGCTGGTAATTTTGCTTGAGCTGGGTGGTGGCCTGGCGGTGGTCTTGGGCCTGTTTACCCGCAGCATCGCCGTATTGCTGGCCGGTTTTACCCTGATGGCCGCCTTTATTTTCCACTATCAGCCTGCGGATCAGATGCAGATGTTGATGTTTATGAAGAACGTCTCGGTGGCCGGTGGTTTCCTGGCCCTGGCGGCGGCCGGTGCAGGGGCGTTCAGTCTGGATGCCCGCCTCGGCAAGAACTGGTAATACCCTGAAGGTTCAAGTTTTCCAACGCCTTTTAGCCGGTGCAACTGCACCGGCTTTTTTGTGCCCGGGACAAATGTGCGACCGCCCGCATATTCTGCCGCCGGCGCCATCAGGGGCAACAAGCGCCTTTTGCATCTTCCCCCTCGATCCCTGACAATCTCATTTCGTGTGAAGTGACGGGAATCGCTCATCTTTTTCCGTGCTCACCCCCTCGTTTGAATTGGCGGGAGTCGTCCATGTTTACCCTTTACCACTCCAATCAGCTGGATCTGCTCAAGGAGCTGCTGGTCAACCACATCCGGCAGGCACCTCTCGCTCACCCCTTCGAGCAGGAACAGATCCTGGTGCAGAGTCCTGGCATGGCCCAGTGGCTCAAGCTGGAACTGGCCAAGGCATTCGGCATCGCCGCCAATATCGAATTTCCGCTTCCCGCCAGCTTTATCTGGGAGATGTTCACCCGGGTGCTGGCGGACGTGCCCCGCCAGAGCCCCTACAACAAGGGATCCATGAGCTGGCAGCTGATGACCATTCTGCCCGCTTTGCTTAGCCGTCCCGCCTTTGCCCCCCTGGCCGCCTATCTGGGCGGTGGGGATGAGGAAGTGCCGTTGCAGGAACCAGAACAGGTGCGACTGTGGCAGCTCTGCCAGAAAATTGCGGATCTGTTCGACCAGTATCTGGTCTACCGGCCTGACTGGATCGCTCGCTGGGAAGAGGGGGAAGGGCTGGTCGGAACAGGGAGCCAGGATCTGGCCGGAGTGAGTGGTCAGGATTGGCAGCCCGAACTGTGGCGCGAGCTGGTGGCCCGCACCCTGGCATTGAGCCCCAGCGGCTACCACAGAGCCAACCTCTACGAGGAGTTCATCCACGAGCTGCAACGCACCCGGGATCTGCCGGGCAAGCTGCCCCAGCGGGTCTTCGTGTTCGGCATCTCGGCGCTGCCGCCGCGCTATGTGGAGGCGCTGCTGGCCCTTGGCAGCCGACCCGAGGTGGAGGTGCATCTGTTCGTCACCAATCCCTGCCGCTACTACTGGGGGGATCTGCTCGATCGCAAAACTCTGGCGCGGCTGGAGAACAAGCTCAAACCGGGCACGGACCTCGACACCCTGCAGGGTCCTGCCAACCCGCTGCTCGCCTCCATGGGCAAGCTGGGGCGTGACTATCTGCACCAGCTGATGGAGCTGGAGGTGCCACAAATCGAGGCCTTCGTCGATATCAACGAGGTGGACGCCAGTGGCAATGTCAGGCTGCTGCGCGCCATCCAGAAGGATGTGCTGGAGCTGGGGTCGCGGGGCGAGGGCCAGTTCGATCTCGACAGCAGCCACCACAAGAGCCCGATCGATCCGGCGGATGGATCCTTGCAGATCCACGCCTGCCACGGCCCGATGCGGGAACTCGAAGTGCTGCACGACCGGCTGCTGGCGCTGTTCGAGCGGGACCCGTCCCTCACCCCGAAAGACGTTGTGGTGATGATGCCGGATGTGAACAGCTACGGCCCCTACATTCAGGCCGTCTTTGGCGCCCGGGGCCAGATCCCCTTTGCGGTCTCGGATCGGGCAGCCAGCCAGGAGAGCCCGCTGCTACAAAGCTTCCTCGCCCTGTTGCACCTGCCTAGCGCCCGCCTCGGCGCCGGCGAGCTGCTCGCCATTCTCGAGGTGCCCGCCGTGCTGCGCCGCTTCGAGCTGGATGACGACGAGTTCAACCAGCTGCGGGTCTGGGTGCAGGAGACCGGCATCCGCTGGGGTCTGGATGATGCCTACCCGGAGCGCTTTGAGCTGCCGCGCATGTCCGGCAACAGCTGGTTGTTCGGCCTGCGCCGCATGTTGCTGGGCTTTGCCATGGGGGATGGGGAGCCGGTGGCGGGCATGTCGTTCTGCGCCGATCATGGTGCAGGGCAGCAGGGCGCTGTGGCCAGCATATTGCCCTATGCCGAGATCGAAGGTCAGCAGGGCCTGGCCCTTGGCAAGCTGGCCTGGTTTGTCGACTCCCTGGCGGAGTTTCTGCCCCGTTTGCAGCGTGAGCAGAGCCTGCCCGAGTGGTCAGCCTGCCTCCTTGATTTGCTGGATCGCTTCTATCTGGCCGACGAGGAAGAAGAGCGCCTGCTGCAACTGATCCGCAGCCAGCTGGCCGACTGGCAGACCCAGCTTGGCGAGGCCCGCTTCGATCAGCCCATCACTGCCGACCTGCTGCAAGATTACCTCGGCAAGGTGCTGGGGGAGTCCCGCTCCAGCCAGCGCTTCCTCGCTGGTCAGGTCAACTTCTGTACCCTGATGCCGATGCGCTCCATCCCCTTCAAGCAGGTCTGCCTGCTCGGCATGAACGACGGCGTCTACCCGCGCACCTTGGCCCCCATGGGGTTCGATTTGATGGCGGTGGCGTCGCGGCGCGGGGATCGCTCCCGCCGCGATGATGACCGCTACCTGTTCCTGGAGGCGCTGCTCAGCGCCCAGCAGGGGCTCTATATCAGCTATCAGGGCTTCAGCGCCCAGGACAACAGCGACAAGGTGCCGTCCGTCTTGCTGGCGGAGCTGATCGATTATGTACGCCAGGGCTTCGTGCTGGCGGGGGATGAGGCGCTCGACGACGAGACCTCCGGCGAGCGGCTGCTCAAGCACCTGGTGGTCGAGCACCCGCTCACCCCCTACAGCCGCAGCTACTTCTATCCGGAAGCAGAGTCCCGCCTCTTTACCTATGCCGCCGACTGGCTGCCCGCCCTTAACCCGGTGCGTGGTGCCGCCAACTTCCAGAGTGGCGAGCTGCCATTGCCGCCCGAATGGGGGAGAGAGCAGGGGCTGGAGCTGGCGGAGCTGCTGCGCTTCTATCGCCAGCCCGCCAAGTATTTCCTCAACCGCCGCCTCAAGGTGTGGTTTGAACTCAACGAAGCCAATATCGAAGACAGCGAGCCATTCGAGCTGGACGGTCTGCAGCACTATCAGCTCAAGGCCCTGCTGCTCGATTCCCATCTGGCCGAGGGTGACAGCGCAATACGGCGCGAGCGGTTGCAGCTCACCGGCTTGCTGCCCCAAGGCTGGTTCGGCAGCCTGCTGCTGGACGATCTGGACGCCGAGATGGGCAAGCTGGCGGAGCGCCTGCGCCCCTGGGTCAGTGAAAAACAGGCGGTGGAGATCGATATATCACTGGCCCAGGGCCAGCTGCAAGGGTGGATCGACACCCAGAAGGGGCGCTTGCTGGTGGTGAAACCCGGCAGCTTCAACGGCAAGGATCTGCTGCTGGGCTGGATCCAGCACCTCTGCCTCTGCCTGAGCTATGCCCCCAGTGACACCCTGCTGTTCGATGCCAAACAGAGTCTGCGGCTGCCTGCTCTTGCTGCCGACGAGGCGCGCCCCAAGCTGGCGGCGCTGGTGGCGTGCTGGGCGCAGGGGATGAAGCGGCCGCTGCCGTTTTTCCCCAACACCGCATGGGATTGGCTCAAGACGATCGAGAAGGAGCCCGACAAACCGGATGCCGCCGACAAGGCGGCCCTCACCCGTTTCAACGGCGGCTGGATGGTGACCGGTGAGGGGCAGGATGTTTACGTTGCCCGCTGTTTCCCCGAACTGGATGAAGCCGTGCTGAGCCAGTTGCAGGCGCTGGCCCGCGAGCACCTGACCCCGCTATTCAAGACCCTGGAGGAGCTGAAATAATGGCTAACCCGCTCAATACCCTGCGCTTTCCCCTCCACGGTGAACGACTGATCGAAGCCTCTGCCGGTACCGGCAAGACCTACACCATAGCCGGTCTCTACCTGCGCCTGCTGCTGGGTCACGGCCCGCTTATCGAAGATGGGGCGGATACCGGTCAGCCCAGCGCCCACGAACGGCCGCTCTCTGTGACCGAGATCCTGGTGGTGACCTTTACCGAGGCGGCCACCGCCGAGCTGCGCGGGCGGATCCGCGCCCGCATCCACGAGGCGCGCCTCGCGTTTTTGCGTGGTGAGAGCAAGGATGTGCTGCTGGCCCAGCTGCTTGAAGAGGTGGAGGATCACGAACTGGCGGCCCGTCGCCTGCTGGCCGCCGAACGGCAGATGGACGAGGCGGCTGTCTTTACCATCCACGGCTTCTGCCAGCGGATGCTCACGCAGAATGCCTTCGAGTCTGGCGCCCTCTTTGAAACCGAATTTCTCACCGATGACAGCCAGCTCAGGCTGCAGGCGGTGAGTGACTACTGGCGCGCCGAGTTCTATCCGGTGGATAAAACCCTGGCCAGTTCGGTGCGCGCGCTCTGGCCGAGCCCCGCCGCCCTGCTGCGGGAGATGAGCAGCTGGCTCGACAACAGCGAGCTGGAGATACTGCCTGCGCTGGGGGATGAGACCCTTGCCGCTCGTCATCAGGCGGCCATGGCCCGTATCGAGGCGGTGAAAAATGGCTGGCTGGCACAAGGGGACGAGATCCGCCGCCAGACAGAGGGGCAAATCAAGCTCTATACCGGCAAGAACTACGAAGGCTGGCTCGCCAAGATCGGGGACTGGGCACAGGATCCGACCAGCGGTTATACCCTGCCCAAGGATCTCGAGCGCTTCGGCCAGGAAACATTGGAGGCCAAGCTGAGCAAGGGGAAGGCGTTACCAACCCTGCCGCTGTTCAGCGAGATCGACGAGCTGCTGGCGAGCCGCCCCGGTATTCGTGACCTTATCCTGCAACGGGCGGCCAGGGTGGTGCGCAGCCGGATGCAGGCGAGCAAGCGGCAGGCCCATCAGCTCTCGTTCGATGACCTGCTCAAGGATCTCGACGGGGCGCTCGGCTCCAGCCTGGGCGAACGGCTGTGTGAGCGCATTCGCGCCACCTATCGGGTGGCGATGATCGATGAATTTCAGGATACCGACCCCCAGCAGTACCGCATCTTCCATCGTCTCTATGGTTCACAAGAGAGTGGCGGCCACCAAGACACTGCGCTCTTGATGATCGGTGACCCCAAGCAGGCCATCTACGGTTTCCGCGGCGCCGACATCTTTACCTACATTCAGGCGCGGCGAAATGTGAGCGCCCACTACACCCTGGGGCGCAACTGGCGCTCCAGCAGTGCGCTAGTGGGGGCGGTCAACGGCCTGTTCGAGCGGGCCAGGGATCCCTTTATCTACGAAGCGGATATCCCCTTCCTGCCGGTGGAGGCGCAGGGCAAGAGCAAGGCGCTTGTTCTCGATGGCGCCACCGCGCCCGTGCTCCACTGCTGGCAGCTGGCGGGTCAGCCCACCTTCAATCGGGGGGATTACCAGAGCAAGATGGCTCGCGCCACAGCCGCCGAGATCCACCGCCTGCTGACCCTGGCCCGCGAGGGCAAGGCATTGATAGGCGATCAGGCGGTGAAGGCCGGAGATATCGCCGTGCTGGTGCGTACCGGCGCGGAGGGCAAGCTGGTGCAGCAGGAGCTGGCGCGGCTCGCCATCGCCTCCGTCTATCTGTCGAACCGCGAGAGCGTGCTGGAGCAGGTGGAGGCGCGGGAGATACTGCTGATTTTGCACGCCTGCCAGAACCCGAGCGAAGAGCGTAGCCTGCGGGCGGCGCTCGCCACCGGCCTGTTTGATCTGGATGCTAGGGCGCTCGATGCGCTGGCCTCGGACGAACGGGCGTGGGAGAGCGCAGTGCAGGAGTTTATGGAGTACCGCAAGATCTGGCACCGCCGTGGCGTGCTGGCCATGTTGCGGGCCCTGCTGCACCGGCGCAATCTCGCCTCCTCCCTGCTGGCGAGCCCCTATGGGGAGCGGCGGTTGACCAACTTCCTCCATCTGGCTGAGCTGCTGCAACAGGTGAGCAGCGAGCTGGATGGGGAATATGCCCTGCTGCGCTGGCTGGGGGAGGCGGTGAGCCGCCCGAGCGGCCAGGATGCGGAACAGGTACTGCGGCTCGAATCCGAGCGTAAACTGGTGCAGATAGTCACCATCCACAAATCCAAGGGGCTGGAGTACCCGCTGGTGTTCCTGCCCTTTATCTGCAGCCACAGAACCGCCGAGACCCCGCTCTATCACGAGGCGGACGAGGTGGGCAATCGCACCATTCTCGATCTGACCGGCGCCGAGCGTTCCTTGGCGGAAGCGGACAAAGAGCGCCTCGCCGAAGACTTGCGACTGCTCTACGTGGCGCTGACCCGGGGCGTCTACGCCACCTGGCTGGGGCTGGCACCGGTGCGGGCCGGTAACGGCAAGTCGGAGAAGACAGACCTGCACCACACCGCCATCGGCTACCTGCTGCAAAAGGGCGAAGAGGGAGATGCCGAAACCCTGGCGACCGCCTTGACCGAACTGTCGCAGGCGCTGCCCGGTGTGGCTGTCGGTGAGCCCTCGCTCACCCGTCCCGCCCCGCTGCCAGTGGAGCAGGAGCAGCTTGGCGAGCCGCAGGTACGCCACTTTACCGGCTCCCTTGAGCGGGACTGGTGGATCAGCTCCTACTCGGGTCTGGCGGCGCAAGGAAATGGTCACAGCAAGGGCGTGCTCGCCAATCCCGGCTTCGATGACGAGGTAGCCACAGAGTCGGCGAGCGCGGCTGCCTTGCTGGCCGAGTCGGGGGAGGTGGCCGCGCCTGAGCCCTCCATCTTCACCTTCCCGAAAGGGGCGCGCCCCGGCACCCTGCTCCACAGCTTGTTCGAAACCATCGATTTTCAGAGCGCCGGTGGCGACTCGCTGGCGCACCATATCGCCAGCCTGCTGGCGCAGGATGGCTTCGATGAAAGCTGGGCCCCGGTGCTGCAACAGCAGGTGGAGGCGGTGCTCGATACCCCGCTGGATACCGGCTTTGGCGAGCCGGTGCGACTGCGGGATCTGGCGCCCGAGCGCAAACAGGTGGAGCTGGAGTTCTTCCTGCCCATGGGGCGGGTGACGGCACCGGCGCTGACTGCGCTCTGCCAGCAGCATGACCCGCTGTCGCGGGGCAACAAGCCGCTGAGCTTTGCCACAGTGCAGGGGATGCTCAAGGGCTTTATCGATCTGGTGTTCGAGTGGCAGGGGCGCTGGTATCTGCTCGACTACAAATCAAACCACCTCGGCATGAGCCCGGCCGATTACAGCCGACCGGCGCTGGAGCGGGCCATGGCCGAGCATCGCTACGACCTGCAATACCAGCTCTACTCGCTGGCGCTGCACCGGCTGCTCACCCTGCGCCTGCCGGGCTACGACTTCGAGCAGCATTTTGGCGGTGTCTTCTATCTGTTCCTGCGCGGTATGCCGCAAGGGGGCATTTTCCATACCCGCCCGAGCCATGAACTGGTGCTGGGGCTGGATCGGTTGTTTAGCGAAGGCAGTGAGCCGCCAGCAGCGGGATCCCACTCATTGAACGAGGTAGAGGCATGAGCGACACCATGATCAGCACGGCGACCAGCATCATCATGATCGAACGGTTGAAAGCACTGGCGCTGACGGGGCGCATTCGCCAGCTGGATCTGCAATTTGCCAAGCTGGTGGCCGATCTTGGCGGCAGCCCCGAGCTGGTGCTGGGGGCTGCGCTCACCTGCTTCGAGCTGGGGCGCGGCCATGTCTGCCTGCCGCTTGAAATGTTATCTGCTGGATCGCTGCGGCCGTTCGGGCTGGATCCCCAGCAGAGCCGGGATCTGCTGGTGGATCTGGCGGATCCGGCCCGCTGGCCCGCCCTGTTTGCGGCCAGCCCGCTCGTTGGCACAGAACAGGATGACGAGGTCGCCCCGCGCTGGCCGTTGCGGCTCTGGCACGGGCGCCTCTACCTCACCCGCTATCACGACCACGAGCAGGGCGTGGCCCGTCATCTACGCGCCCTGAGCGAGCGCGCCGAGTGGCCGGAGATAGCCCCGGCTCTGTCGCGGCTGTTTGCCCGCGACTACGGGTTGGTGTTCGCGGCGCTGCTGAAAGCACGCCTCGCCCCCGACTTCTCGACCCGCCACTTTATCGAGAAGTATCTCGATCTGGTGTTCCCGAGCGAGGTGGATTGGCCCGCCATCGAGGCGCTGCTGGCCAGTGCTCAGGCTGCCAGCGACTTGAGCAAGCTGGATGCGCTGGTGCCCGAGGCGCTCTGCTGCAACGGCCAGAAGCTGGCGGCGGCCACGGCGGCGGCGCGCCCCTTTGCGGTGATATCCGGCGGCCCCGGCACCGGCAAGACCACTACGGTTGCCAAGCTCCTAGCCATTCTGGTGGAAACCGGCCTGCAAGCAGGCAAGGCGCCGGCGATCCGGCTGGTGGCGCCCACCGGCAAGGCGGCGGCGCGTCTCACCGAGAGTATCGGTTCTGCCCTGCAGGCTCTCGATCTGCCCCCCGAATGGGTCGAGGCGATCCCCACCGAAGCTGGCACCCTGCACCGGCTGCTCGGTGTGATCCCGGGGCGCAGCCAGTTCCGCCACCACGCGGGCAACCCGCTGCACCTGGATCTGCTGGTGGTGGATGAGGCCTCCATGGTCGACTTGCCGATGATGGCGCGCCTGCTCGATGCGCTGCCAAGCCACGCCCGTCTTATCCTGCTCGGCGACAAGGATCAGCTCGCCTCTGTGGAGGCGGGGGCCGTGCTCGGCGATATCTGCAGCTTTATCGAACAGGGCATCAGCCCGGCGCAGGCGGATTGGCTCTCCCGCCAGACCGGCTACCGCTTGCAGGGCACGCCCGCAGGAGCACCGGTGCGCGACAGCCTCTGTTTGCTGGCCAAGAGCTGGCGCTTCGATCAGCACTCCGGCATCGGTCAGCTGGCGCGCGCCTGCAACAGCGGCGATGCCACTGCGGTGGAGGCTGTCTGGGGCGCAGGATTCGCCGATATCAGCCTGCACCCCTGGGCGGGTGAAGCCTACGACGCCCTGATTGCCCAGGGGGTGGCCGGTTACGGCGCTTATCTCAAGGCGGCCCGTGCGGGGGAAGAGCCCGCCGCCGTGTTCAAGGCATTCAACAGCTTCCAGATCCTCTGCGCCCTGCGCGATGGCCCGTTCGGGGTGCTGGGGCTTAACGAGCGGCTCGAACTGGCCCTGTCACGGGCTGGCCTCATCGCCCGCGATGGCGACTGGTATGCCGGTCGCCCTGTGATGGTGGTGCGCAACGACCACGGCGTTGGCCTCTACAACGGCGATATGGGGCTCTGTCTGCCCGATGAAACCGGGCGGTTGAAGGTATGGTTTGAGCAGCCGAATGGCACCCTGCGCGCCCTGCTGCCAAGCCGGCTGCCGCCCCACGAGACGGTCTACGCCATGACCATCCACAAATCCCAGGGCTCCGAGTTTGCCCATACAGTGCTGGTGCTGCCCGACAGCCCCAGCCCGCTGCTGACTCGCGAGCTGGTCTATACCGGCATCACCCGCGCCAAGGCCCGCCTCGATCTCTACGGCGATCGCGCCCTGCTGGCACAGGCGGTACGGAAAAAGACCGAGCGTTATTCGGGGTTGGCGGAGCGGTTGGGGAATAAAGTCTGATATACATGGAATAAATTAAGAGGATTTCATGATTACTATATATACAGGAAATAATGGTTCAGGAAAAAGTAGAGAGCTATCAGTGTTGGCAAGAGGGGCGGTAAAAAATAGACAACATGTGATTGCAATTTCCACGTCACTGACTGATAGATTTCCAAGTAGGTATTCTCAAGGGAGCTATTGTTATATGGGGCGAAAGTTAAATGGGAATATTTATGTAAAGGCGGTTAAACAGGCTTTTATCTCGGCAGCCAAAGAAGCTGATCTCTTTTCTTATACTTTGTCCAATATATTGGAGTATGCAGGTTTTGATCCTTTCATAGGATTTGATATGTCTTCATTCAACATGAATGTTGAAGACTATAAATATTATTACGCTGACGAAAAAGACAACTATTATGATGAAGAGTTCATGTCGCTGTTGTATTTGATAAGACATCATCTACAAGATCAAGGTCACATGTTATGGGCTAATGCTAATACTAGATATGGTGAGGGCCTGTCAGGAGAAATCATTTCTAAAATTCTACTGAATGAGAAGAAGTTAAGAAGTTTTGGTTTCATCACTAAATTAGAGATTCTTCTATCCAAGAAAGATAGCAGCTTTAAACTGCAAAATGCTAGTACGGGAGAGCTATCTCTCATTGCGACAACGTTATTTATTGCAGCTAATATTAAAAAATCTGGGACCACTATATTTATCGATGAGCCTGAAAACAGTTTGCACCCGACCTGGCAACAACAGCACATTAAAAATTTATTGAATATATTTCCACACTCTAACATAGATTTGTTTATTGCTACTCATTCCCCTCTTATTATATCTGGTTCGATTGGTGAGGTCGGTGTAACGGTTCTTAGGTCCAATGGTCAAGGCTTTATTCCTGTGGAGGCAGAGATAAATAATGTTGAAAAGGCATATATGGAACAATTCGGCATTGTAACACCAGAAAATAATGCGCTCTCTCAAACATGTATAGATCTCATTAATGATGTTGAGCGTGGGAGTGTCAGTTATACTGCAGCAGTAAGTATATTGCGGGAATATAAATTAGGCGCTTATGATAGCAAGCAAAAGAGTTTCTTGGAAAAAGTTTCTGAGATATTAGCTGTCGCAGCAGGAATATAAAATGGCAAAAATAAACTTTACTGCAGATGAGATCAGTGAAATGATTAGGGTTTATAATCATGGTCATGCAGAATGGTCAAATATTAGAGTCGCCACAATAAAGTGGAAAATAAAATCAGAGAAAGCAAGGAGGCAGGGCTACTTTTGTTGTTATTGCCAAGAAAATATATACAATGAGTACAATTTATCTTTGGATATTGAACATATCATCCCTAAGTCAAAATTAAAAAAGCATTTATTTACAACTAAAAATCTCAGTGTCGCGTGTAAGCGATGTAATATGAAAATTAAAAAGGATGACGTGAGTTTTCTCACCTCCCCATTGGAATCTCTGCCTAAAAGGATATTTAGATCTAAGTACTATAAAATCATTCATCCAAATCTTGATAATTATACTAGTCATCTAGTTAGAGAAGCGAGACAAAGCGGTCGCAATATAATTGTGAAGTATCTCGTTAATAATAATAGCGAGAAAGGCTTTTTTACTAGGGAGTATTTCAAATTGTCTGAATTAGAAAGGGCATCATTTAACAAGGCTCAAGGTGGAACGGTAAAAAATATTGAAAACCAAAATCTAATGGAACTGTTTAATAAAATATCTCAATGAATATGATTAGTCTTTTCCATATTTTTATCTCGTATGTTGGGCTTCGCAGGCTCAGCACCAACCTACCGATTGTATAGGTTGTGGCTGAGCGCAGCGAAGCCCAACGTTTACCGTGTGCTCTCTTTTTCCTTCCCCTCATTCCCAGCCCTTCTCCTCCTTTTTTAATAAACGGGAGAAGGGAGATTGAGCTCCCTTTGGTCTGGTTCGCACCACGGGATTATCCGGCATTTGTAGGTTCGATTAGCGAAGCGTAATCGGACGATCGCGTAATTGGTCAATCGGGTAATCGAAAATCAGACAATCCAATATCGCATCATAGAAATATCGTTAAATCCGCTACTCCCGAAGTTCCCCCGATTGCCAACGCCATATCCCCGATGCTGCTTTATCCCCTCTCCCTTTGGGAGAGGGCTAGGGTGAGGGGAGCGAGTTGGCACAATGTCCACTTCGCCCACTTGGTAAAATCGGGTAGGGTGCAATGAACGAAGTGAATTGCACCGCTGCTATTTATCTGCCACAAGGTGTAATGCGCTGCGCTTATTACACCCTACATCCAACCCACGCACGACAGGATGTCATTGCTTGAGACTTGAATTTAACACCATCGATCTGGAGCGCGATTACGAGCTCTGTGTGCAGGCGCGCAGGGATGCCTATTTTTGCAGCTTTCATACCCATGACGGTTTTGCCGACTTTATCGGTGGTTATCGGGAGCGGATCCGCGAAAGGCTGGGGCAAGCGCAATGGCATTACCTCCATGTCTGGGTAGGTGAACAACTGGTGGGCCAGCTGGAATTTCGCAGCTTTTCCGATGAACCCGAGACCGGCTATGTGCAGCTGATTTATCTGTTCCCCGACTATCGTGGCCGCGGTCTGGCCGCGCAGTTGCAGGCCTATATTCGCCAGCAGTTGCTGGGGGCTGGTTGTAAATGGGCGATCCTCTCCGTGAGCCGCACCAATGTGCGGGCCTTGAACCATTACCGGCGCTTTGGCTGGCAGTTCATTCGCCACAATCCAAAACATCAAGAGACGGATTTTTATCGACTTGAATTGGGTACACCCTGTGGTGGTGGGCAATAAGCGAAGCGTATTGCACAGCGATTTGATGCCCGCCCATTACGGCAATGATATCGCGGCCCTTCATCCCCAGCCCTTCTCCTCCTTTTGATACAAGCGGGAGAAGGGAGCAATGTCGTTACCGCCGTCCGATTACGCTTTGCTAATCGAACCTAGGGAGAGGATCTGGGTGAGGAGCCAATCAAGGGGCTAAACAGTCAGCTCCAGCCGGTTTCCTTCGGGATCGAGGAAGGTGCTTTCGTAATAGCCGTCACCGGTCCAGCGGGGGCCGTCCAGGTGTTTGACCTCGGCGCCCTTGAGCAGCTTGAGGCGGGCTGTCATCTTGTCCACCTCCTCCACACTGCCGAGGGAGAAGGCGATATGGGCCAGCCCCTGCAGCGGGTGCGGCAGGCTGAGATCTGCCGGAAAGAGGATGGGGCTGTGCATCAGCTCCAGACTGGCGCCCCCCTCGAAGCGCACGAAGTAGGACGAAAACTGTTTGACCGGATTGTGGTATCGCTCATTGGCCTGACCGCCAAACAGGGTGCAGTAGAATGCCTTGAGCGCTTCCAGATCCTGTGCCCAGATGGCGACGTGATGTATGTACATGGCCTGTCTCCTTTGAGTTAATGCCCTCCATGCTATGCTGGGCCTTGAATGTTCGACATGGCTGAGCCCGTCCTGATGATGTCTGAAACTGCCAATCCTGAAGTCATTGACGTCTCCCCCGACTGCCGCGAGCAGATCTGCTGTGACAGTCTGTTGCCCGCCCTTGCACAAGAGCAGGTGTGGCTGGCGGGCTATTCTCGCCTGCGCACCCACTACAGGATCGAGCGTTGCTTTGAGGATGTGCACTGTTTTCTGCTCACTCTGGGGGGAGAGGGGGAGGTGTTGATTGGCGATCGTCTTGAGCGGCTGCAAGTCGGGGAGTGGGCCCTGATCCCGGCGGGCCAACCGCTCTGCTATCAGCTACCAGAGAAGCTATTACCGGAAAGACAGTTGCCAGAGTCGCCAGCGCCGGAGCCACAACCGGCGGCGAGTGGCGACTGGGATCTGGTGTGGCTGCTGCTGCACAAGGATTCCCCCTGGGATGCCTTCGCCAGCCACTCCAGGCTGGGGTGTACCTCCCAGCAGGGGACCCTGCTTCGCACCATAGAGAACCTCTATGCGGAGCAGGAGCGCCATCAGGACCCGTTGCTCAGCGCGCTGCTGGTAGAACAGCTCGGTTTTTATCTGCGCCGCCTGCTGCAAAAGGGAGAGGGGCAGAGCCGCGGCGAGCGGCAGGCCCTGCGTCTCGAGTTGATGCTCAAAGAATCCCTGACCGAGTGCTGGGACATAGGGCGGATGGCCGACGCCCTGCACCTCTCCGAGCGCCAGCTCTATCGTCTCTGTCAGCAGCACTTTGCATTGGCCCCCATGGCCTGGCTGCAACGGCTGCGCTTGCAACGAGCCGCTCTCTTGCTGGCCAGCGGCGGCGACTCGGTGAAACAGGTGGCCCAGTTGTGCGGCTTCAAGAACGAGTATCACTTTTCCACCGCCTTCAAGCGCCAGCAAGGTCTGGCCCCCAGCCATTATCGAAATCTGCACCATCCCGCATTTAAAGCTGGATCTGCACGGAGAGGTGACACTGAGTCGATAGAATAAGCGGTGCACAGACCTGATCGAAAAATAGCGAAACAGGCGTTGCCTGGCACCATTTGGCGCAGCAACTGAGCTATATTGCCCCGCCCCAATGGGATGCCAAAACATGGGTGAAGCATGGGGGGAATAAGCAGGGCGAATATCTGTTCGGATCAGGTAACAAAGCCATTGCCGGATTCGGGATATAGATCGTCAAATAACCTGAATGGCGGATTTAACTTATATTCTGGCGGATGGAAACAGGGAGAGAAGATCCATTGGCGGGAAAAGCAGGGGGAGATCTCCCCCTGAGGAACAAGATAACTTAGAAGTGGTAACGAAGACCCAGCTTGAACGTATCCATTGAGTGGTGGTCGTCACCCAGTGTCAGGGCGCTGAATTGACGCTCATAACCGATACCGGCAGAGATGCTGCTGTTGAAGGCATAGTCAAAACCGACTTCCAGGTTGGGATGAACCCGGCCTTTCGCTTCGTCGATGCGACCCTGCTCGTTCACTCCCAGCGCAGGTATGCTGCCGTTGCCAATCACTTCGACTTCGGTGCGGGTATAGGCGAGGCCGGGTTTGGCGTAGGCAGAGAAGCCATATGCCAGCGGCTGACTGAACTTGGCGGCCAGGCTGATGCTGCGGGTGTCTATGGTGGTGTCAACAAAGCCGGTGGCCACTGAACTGGTGATCCACATCAGCTGGCTCATCTGCTGGGCATGCAGACCGCCTTCGATGGCCAGCCAGGGGTTGAAGCTGTAACCCACGATCAGGCTACCGCCATCGAGACGATCGTCCATCAATTTGGCGTCATACGCTTGCTGCGCCATGCCATCCAGATCTGCCTTGGAGGTGATCAGATCCAGCCCTGCATACCAGCCTTCTGCACAGGCGGCAGTGCTGATACCCAGACCGAGCAGGGAGAAAACGAGCGCTTTATTGAAGGTATTCATGGATAAATTATTCCTGTATGCGTGAACTCTGCGTGGTTGAAATACCTCTATCCATGAAGTTTATTTATATTCCTTTTGTCCGCCATTGCTGGAGGGCCGCGGATTATAGTCAGTGCATTCAGCAATAACAACCCATTGTCGTCATGGGTTTTTATATTATGGAAAATAATGGCTGGGCATCATGCTCAATAAATGACTCGTTTAGAGTTTTAGCTTTATTTATATAAATAAAAACAAGGCGGGCTGGCAAAATATAATGGCAGTGGCGAATTTGAATGGCACAAATCTGATTTTATTGAATATTTTCTTCATCTGTCGGTAATGACACTTTGATCGTTGGTTTGTTTATTGTGCGAATGTAAACAGAGGTCATCATGGGCATGATGGCGGTTATTCGTTCAATCCCACAGAGTGCATCAGGCCCGATAAACAGCGCACCGTTGCCCTGTGTTGAACACATTTTTGCCATTGGCCTCACTGGGGCATGACGAGGGTGCATGGCACTGCGCACCCAGGATATTCACACAGCACCCGTTTTTGGCGATAAAAAACAGGGCTGGAGCTTTGCCTCCGGCCCTGTTGCATTGTGCTTGTTCAGTCGGTCAGATGCTGGATTTGACGGTGACGAACTCGGGGTAGGCATCGATGCCGCATTCGTGCACGTCGACTCCCATCATCTCTTCCTCTTCGCTGACTCGCAGCCCCATGGTGGCTTTGAGCAGGCCCCAGACGATGAGGGAGGCACCAAACACCCAGCCGAAGATGACGGCCGCACCCAGCAGCTGGGCCGAGAAGGTGGCGCTCTCGTTGGAGAGGGGCACTACCATCAGGCCGAACAGACCGCAGACACCGTGTACCGAGATGGCGCCGACCGGATCATCAATCTTCAGGCGATCGAAGGCGACGATGGCGTAGACCACCAGGGCGCCGGCCAGGGCACCGATCAGGCTGGCGAACAGCGGGCTGGGGGAGGCGGGATCGGCCGTGATGGCAACTAGGCCGCCGAGCGCGCCGTTGAGGATCATGGTGAGATCCGCCTTGCCCCAGGTGAGCTTGCTGACCAGCAGGGCGCCGACCACACCGGCTGCCGCTGCGGCATTGGTGTTGACGAACACAGTACCGATGGCGGTGGCGTCGGCAGCGGTGGAGAGCACCAGTTGCGAGCCACCGTTGAAGCCGAACCAGCCCATCCAGAGGATCAGGGTACCCAGGGTTGCCAGCGGCAGGTTGGAACCCGGAATGGGGTAGATCTCACCCTGCTTGCCATATTTACCGCGGCGGGCGCCGAGCAGCAGCACGGCGGCGAGGGCGGCGGCGGCACCGGCCATATGCACTATGCCGGAGCCTGCGAAGTCGGAGAAACCGGCCTCTTTGAGGAAGCCGCCGCCCCAGGTCCAGTACCCTTCCATCGGGTAGATGACGCCCGTCATCACCACGCAGAACAGCAGGAAGGACCAGAGCTTCATCCGCTCGGCCACGGCCCCCGATACGATGGAGGTAGCGGTCGCCACGAACACCACCTGGAAGAAGAAGTCGGAGTGCAGTGAGTGACCGGCATCGTCAGCCTGGGTGCCGATCAGGCTGCCGAAGCTGGGCAACCAGCCACCGGCGGCATTGTCCACGTACATGATGTTGTAGCCAACCAGCAGAAACATGATGCAGGCAATGGAGTAGAGCAGGATATTCTTGGTCAGGATCTCAGTGGTGTTCTTGGCGCGTACCAGCCCGGCTTCGAGCATGGAGAAGCCGGCGGCCATCCACATGACCAGCACGCCGGATATCAGCAGATAGAAGGTATCGAGCGCATAGCGCAGCTCTGAAACGGACTTGATCAACTCTTCCATGTTGTGTTCCTCGGTTCCTGTTGTATCAAAGGGCTTCTGCGTCAGTCTCGCCGGTGCGGATCCGCACGGCAGCCTGCAGGTCATAGACGAAAATTTTGCCGTCACCGATCTTGCCGGTGTAGGCGGCCTTGCAGATGGCTTCGACAATGTGCTCGACGTTGTCGGCCAGGGTGGCGATCTCCAGCTTTACCTTGGGCAGGAAATCGACCTGGTATTCGGCTCCGCGATAGAGTTCGGTGTGCCCCTTCTGGCGACCGAAGCCCTTGACCTCGGAGACGGTCAGCCCCTCGACGCCGAGACTGGCGATGGCTTCGCGAACGTCATCCAGTTTGAATGGCTTGATAATGGCGGTGATCAGTTTCATGCAGCTTCCCCAATCCTTTGGTGGTTGACCCTGATCAAAGCAATTAGTGGGCCAAAAGTATTAGTGTTTATTTTCAATGCGTTAAGTTTATCTCTGGCCTATGTAGTGTGATGTTTACCCAATCTGGACAGGGCCGCGCCAAAGCGGTGCCCCTCATTGGTGCAATTATCGCCATCTACTGACACGCAGCCGCAGGGGGGCGTCCCTGGCTCGGCTGGATGAATCCCTTGTCGACTGGGCGTGCCCGGCTCATGGGTTTGCCTGCGTCATTCAGGATTTATAACCGGACAGACGCAATAACCTGAACCACACTGGTTGCAGCCGTTGTTCATACGAACCTGATTTCTGCCGATAATATGGCCAATAGCAGGGCAGGTCTGGGCGGGCAAAGAGCGGCGGGCAAGCTGCCGGGTGATAGTCCCCCCGCTGTTTATTCAACAATCGGGCTTGAGCATCCCCGCCACTGTGCGGGGCAGAAGAACAAGGATGGTCTTTATGCTGCAAGAGAGTGACACGATCAGGATCTCGGACCTTAGTGAGGCCGTAGTGCACGGCATTCTGGAGGTGGTCAGTGACGGGATCTGGGACTGGAACGTCAATACCGGTTTTGTCTATCGCAACCCGGGCTGGTATCAGATGCTGGGCTATGAGCCCCATTCGCTGGGCAACAACGTCTTCACCTGGGAGGGGGTGATCCACCCCGACGACATTGCGCGGGTGATGGCCTGCTTCGATGCCTATCTGACGGGTTCTGCACCCGACTATCGGGTCGAGTACCGCTGCCGCTGTCAGGATGGCAGCTACATCTGGATCGAGGATTGCGGCCATATCATAGCGCGCAATCCGGATGGTTCAGTGGCGCGTATGATAGGTGCCCACCGCAATATTCATGCGCGCAAGCTGCTCTATGAACAGCTTGAGTCACGCAACCATTCACTGGAGCAGCTGATCGCCAAACGTACGGCCGAGCTGGTTCAGCTCAATGGGATCTTGCAGCAAAAAGCGGAAGAGAACCGCCAGCTGGCAGAAACCGATGCCCTGACCGGCGCCGCCAGCCGTTATCGGCTCGAGCGGGATATCCAGATGGAGTGCGAACGGGCCAAGCGCTTTCATCAGCCGTTCTCGGTGATCGCCATTGACGTGGATGACTTCAAGCAGATCAATGACAGCCATGGCCACGCCGCCGGGGATCAAACCCTGATCAACGTAGTGGCGCGGGTGCAAAGCCATATTCGCGAGATTGACCTGCTGGCCCGCTGGGGTGGGGACGAGTTCATGGTGGTGCTGCCCAATACCGCTCTTGCTGATGCCAGGCGGGTGGCCGACAAGCTGAGGGCGCTGATCGCCCAGTCACGGGTCTGCGAGCAGCGCGATATCACCCTGAGTTTCGGGCTGGCGGAATACCGGCTGAATGAGCCCCTGAGCCAGCTGATGGTACGGGTGGATCGGGCGCTTTATCAGGCCAAGCTGGCGGGCAAGAACCAGATCGGTGAATAGATGACAAGGGCCTGTTTTCACCGGTTGCCCGGTCGCGACCGGTTGTCGGATTTCTCTCATTTACCCCCCGAATGCGTATTGACCGCGCGATTGCCTTGACTCCTGTTGAGGGCGCTGGTTTGATGCGCGCTCTTTAATCCCCCATGAGACATGAATCGATGAAAAAGAGCATCCTGGTTGCCCTGACTGCACTGCCCCTGTTTGCCCACGCCGGTCTGATGGACTCCCTGACCGATACAGTGACCAGCAGTGTCACCAGCAGTGCCAAAGAGATGGCTGGTACCGCCATGGACAGCGCTTCCAACGAAGCGATCAAGAGAGCGCTGGACATCAAGGAAGGCGGCTCCAACAAGCAAGCCATCAAGGACAAGCTGGGCGCGCCCATCACCACCAAGACCGAAGCCGGTCTGGAAGTGTGGACTTATGACCTGAGCGCCCTGAACAAGGCCTCCCCGCTGCTGGCTGAAACCACCAAGACTCTGCTGAAAGAGTCCGAAGTGGCCCAGAAGAACGTGGTCATCAAGTTCGAAGGCGAAACCGTCAAGACCCTGAACCTGGCCGACAAAGCCAAGGCTTGAGTCTGAGTGACGTGCATGAAAAAGGGGCCTGATGGCCCCTTTTTGCTGGCTGACGTTCATGATCACACCTTGAAGCGACGCACCAGGGCCAGCAACTGGCGGTTGGAGCTGAGCAGCGACTCGGCGCTCTGCTCAGTGTTGCGGCCATTTTCTACCAGCAGGTTGAGCATGTCGCGGATGCTGACCATGTTGCGGTTGATCTCCTCTGTCACCCGGCTCTGCTCCTCGGCAGCGGTGGCGATCTGGCTGCTGAGATCGTGGATCTGCACCACTGAGTCGGCCATGCTGTCGAGCCCCCCAGTCACCTGCCCAGTGGTATCTGCCGCGGCCTGACAGCTGCGTTTGGTCTGCTCCATGGCGACGACGGCGTCGGCCACCCCCTGAGTGAGGCGCGACAGCATGCTGCCCACCTCGGCGGTGCTGTTCTGGGTACGGGCCGCCAGGGCACGCACTTCGTCAGCCACCACAGCGAAACCGCGGCCCTGTTCACCGGCCCGGGCCGCTTCGATGGCGGCATTGAGCGCCAGCAGGTTGGTCTGGGCGGCGATGCCACCTATCACTCCGAGTACGCTGCCAATCTGCTTGGCATCTTCCTGCATCTCCAGCACCTTGGCGGCGGCGAGATCCACTTCGTCGATCAGGGCCACTACGCTGGCGGAAGCCGATCCCACTACCTTGCGTGAATTGGCGGCCTGGCCGTTGGCGGCTTCGGTGAAGCTGGCCGAGTCGCTGGCGTGTTGTGCCACGCTGTCGGCGGTGGAGCTGAGCTCGGTGAGAGCGGTGACCACCTGATCCGTCTCGGCGGCATGTTCACCCAGGATCCGTCTTGCCTGACCCGTCTGCTGATCGAGCTGTGCCAGTTCGCGGGTGATGAGGTCGGTGGCGTCAGTCACCTGCACCATCATCTGCTGCAAATAGGCGATGAAGCGGTTCACCGACAGGGCGATGTGATCCAACTCGTCATTCCCCTTCACCTGGATGCGGGCGGTCAGGTCGGCATCGCCGGCAGAGAGGGCGTCGATATTCTGTTTGAGGGTCTGCAAGCGGCTACCGAGCTGAGTGATGGCCAGCAGCATCAGCACGAACAGCAGTCCGACCAGGGGCAGCTGGATGGCGGCCAGCGTGGTGAGCACGTCCTGGCTGTCCTGGGTCAGGGTGCTGGTTGGCAGGGCGGTGGCCAGCAACCAGGGGGTCCCCTCTATGGCCTGCAGCAGCAATGTCTGTTCCTGCCCCTGATCCTGGAAAGTGGTGCGCAACAGCCCTGTACCACGGCTCTGGCCGAGCAGGCTGGCGATGGCACCAGCGAAGGGGTAATCGGCGTGAGCCGAGAGGTTGCCCAGCACAACATCCCCGTTCAGACGGGCATTCTTGCTCAGGATCTTGCCGTCAGCCTCGATGATCATCACCTGGCCCCCGATCTCCTGCTCTTTCCTGGCCACCAGATCGTTGAAGAAACCCAGGGTCACATCTATGGTCGATACCCCGAACAGGGTGCCGTTGCGATAGATCCCCATGGCGCAGTTGGTTCTCGGCTGCTGGCTGGCACCGTCCTTGTAGGCCGCCGCCCAGACGCACATGCCCTGGGGAGCCTGTTGCCCCGCCTTGTGCCAGGGCTGTTCGAAGTAGTTGGGGGCCTCGGCCGAGTTCCAGTAGGTGTTGGGGATCAGCTTGTTGGCCGCATCCCTGTGAAAGAAGGTGCTGAACTTGGCGCGGCCCGCTTCCCGTTGATCCGGCAGCGGCCAGATACCGCCGCCAAACACCATGGCATTGCCATATTGATCGATCAGCGCAGGCAGCAGGGCATCAATTTGCTCGCTTGGCAGCTGGGCGACCAGCTGGGTGATGCTGCGGGACTGGCTCTGTACGCCGTTGAGCTCATCGAGGATGTCGGTGGCGATCTCGCTGACCAGCAGCGTCACATTCTGTTCACCGGCCTTCTGCAGCGCCGGCTTGATCCAGATCTGGATGCCGATGACCGTCAGGGCGCACACCAGCACCATGAATCCCACGAAGACGGCTGTATATCGTCCCTTGATTGTTCCCAGACTCCACCCCATAACGACTCCTGTCTGTTGTTGGCACTGTCTTGCGTGACCTTGTTGTTTGAGTCGCCATTATTAGCCATTTCGAACATAAAACGTTTGTTATCGCTCACAGAACCCGGAGCAGAAGATAAGGGAAATGACGGCTCGACGGGGTGATCCCCCTGCCATGAGCCAGTGCGCGGGAAAGTGGAAAAAAGAAAGGGTGGCCGAGGCCACCCTTGTGCTGATTGCGATGCGCTTACTGGTGTGCTTCGGCAAACTGTTTCATCGCGTCGGCGTGCTTGGTCATGCCGTCGGCGCGCAGGTTCAGGTTCTTCACGAATTCGGCTTTCTTGGCCGGGTCTTCGATCCTGTCATAACGCTGTTGCAGGTTGGCCTGGATCTGCTCCGGGGTCATGTTCTGCATGCGGGCCATCTTGTCGTGGCGGCCACCGTGGTGCTTGCCACCTTTCATGCCGCTGCCATCCATGGGGCAATTGGTCATGGCGCCGGCCTGGGTAGTGGCAACGGCTTCGCTGGCGGCATAGGCGCCGAGCGGCAGGCCAAGGATCAGGGTGGCGGTCAGCAGAGTTTTGGTCAGAGTCTTCATGGTATATCTCCTTGCGGATTGAGTTCGGATTCGGCTTGCTCGCCTTGACCTCAAGTAAACACCAGACCGGTGTCTGAACTTTGCCAGTTGAAGCGTATTTTGTAGCAGAGTGTGACATCGGGATCTTGTATTTCAGCCTTGCTGAAGACGGTAGCGAAAACAGGGGGCCATCCATAGAAGAGTGGCTGCCTCCCGGTTAAATTTGTCTGCTCATCGGATCAAGGGAATAAGTGATAGTGGCGGGCCGAAATATATTCAGTGCCGGTATGAACCAATAAAAATACCCCACCGGATGCAGTCTCTGGCGGGGTATTTCTATGTCACCAGTCAGGCAACATCATTATCGTGAGAAAACCACAGGGTGAATAGGTTGGTTCAGCGCTGGCGGCCGCTGCCAACGCTGTAAGGCATGCGATAGCTGTCGCTCTCACCGTCCAGGCTAAGGGTGAGATTGCCCTGGTCTCTCATCGGCAGACGGACCTGCTGCATCCCTTTCAGCTCGGCGGGCACCTGCTTGAGCAGATCACCCGAGGCGTTGCGGATCATCAGGGTCGGGTTGGCGCTGCTGCTGCTGGCGTTATCGTGCCAGTTGACGAACAGCAGGCCGGGGGCTGCGCTGACGTCGGCCGGAATGGCCGCTTGTGCCATGCCGATGTGGGCCAGTCCGGCCAGTGCAAACAGGGTCAGGGTCTTTTTAATCATCATTGTCTCCTTGGTGTGGCTCGCCGAAGGATGCCGGCGTTGTGTGTCATGGTGTCAGGCGCCGCCCGAACCGGGCGCAGTCTGCATCATGGGGAAGGGAAGTGTGTCTCGTCGGGCGCAGGGAGGCTGGCCGCCGTGATGCCATCGCCATCCGAAGGGGGATCCCGGGTCAGGCGGTCTGTCTTTGCAGCTTGGTGCGATTTGGCCGCCGCTCTGGCAAGGGCCTCACTGGCGGCATAAGCCAGCATGAAGGGCGTGGTGAGGGCGAGCATGGCCTGTCTCCTGCAATGAGCGAATATGGACGAGTTGGTGTGCCCCCAGTAAACCTTCGCCTTGTGTCTCAACTTTGCCGAGTGACCGCTTTTTTGTAGCAGAGTGTGGCATCTTGCTGATCTGGCACACTTTGACACAAACCGCCCGACAGATTTTCGTATACTCGTGCCAGCTCTAACAGGAGAGGCTCTCATGAACCAAAGCAGCACCCACATTCTGGTCGTCGACGATCACAGCGAGATCCGCGATCTGCTGAAACGCTTCCTGGAGCAGCATGGCCTGCGGGTCAGCTGTGCCCGGGATGGCAAGGAGATGAAGCGGTTGCTGGAAGAGCGGGAGTTCGATCTGCTGGTGCTGGACCTGATGATGCCGGGGGAGGATGGCCTGACCCTGTGCCGGGAGCTGAGGGCGAAATCCTGCATGCCCATCATAATGCTCACCGCCATGGGGGAGGAGACGGACCGCATCATAGGGCTGGAGATGGGAGCCGATGACTATCTCGCCAAACCGTTCAACCCGCGAGAGTTGCTGGCTCGCATCAAGGCGGTGATGCGCCGCACCAACGTCGAGCCGCAGCCCGCCCCCGAGACCCTGACCCGGGATCTGCGCTTCGATCGCTGGCTGCTCGACATCAACCGGCGGGAGCTGGTGGATGAAGAGGGCGTGGGGCTAAGCCTCTCTACCGCCGAATTCGACCTGTTACGGGTGTTTCTGGAACGTCCCCAGCGGGTGCTGAGTCGGGATCAACTGCTGGATCTGGCCCGTGGCCGGGAGGCTGTCGCCTTCGACCGGGCCATCGATACCCTGGTGAGCCGGCTGCGCCGCAAGCTGGAGCGGGATCCCAAGAACCCCGAACTTATCAAGACCATCTGGGGTGGCGGTTACCTGTTCGCCGCCGATGTGACCCAGGTGTGACCTCGTGGCCATGATCAAGCGATTGTGCTCCCGCCTCTGGCCCAAGGGGCTCACCGGCCAGATCATACTGGTGGCACTGGCCGGGTTGGTGTTGATCCAGCTGCTCAGCATCCAGATCTACCGCTCGGATCGGGAGGAGGCGCTCGGCTACATCAACAGTCGTAATGCCATGCAGCGCATCGTCTCTGTGGCGCGTCTGCTGGCCCTGTCCCCCCCCTCGCTCTACGACGAAATTCTCAAGGCGAGCCGCAGTGATACCCTGCTGCTGCGCCTCTCTGACGAGCCGCTGCAACCGGAGAATCGCAGCCCCCGCTTCGAGCAGCAGGTGCGTTCACGGCTGGGCTATCCGCCGTCACTGATGGTGGAGATCAGCGCCGAGCTGAAGCAGGATGCCCAGCGCAGCCGCGCCTGGAAGCATCACTCCCGCATGATCAAGGACCGCAAGGGGATGCCGCCACCGCAGGACATGCGGCTGTATGGCTCCATCCAGTTGCCACGCGGGGGCTGGCTGCAGTTCAGCTCTCTGGTGGACAAGGAGTCGTCGAGCTGGTCCTGGCAGACCACCTTCAACCTGATGCTGGTAGCTAGCATGGTGATAGGCCTGATGATCTGGCTGTTTCGCCGGGCGACCCGGCCGCTCAAACAGTTGGCCGCCAACGCCGACCGGCTGGGGCGTGGCGAGGATATAGAGCCGCTCCACGAAGAGGGGCCGACCGAGATCCGTGAATCCATCCAGGCGTTCAACCGCATGCATACCCGGCTCGACCGCTTCGTGCAGGACAGAACCCGGATGCTGGCGGCCATCTCCCATGACTTGCGTACCCCCATCACCAGTTTGCGGCTAAGAAGCGAGTTTCTGGCCGAGGGAGAGGACAAGGAACGCATTCAGCAGACCCTGCAACAGATGGAGCAGATGCTGGCGGCCACCTTGAGCTTTGCCCGGGAAGAGGGGCAGCAGGAGGCGACCAGGGAGCTGGATCTGGTCAGTCTGCTGGAGAGTCTGTGTGACGATTATGCCGATACCGGTCAGCCGGTGACTTGCCTCGTGGAGGGAAAGCAGGTCTATGCCTGCCGCGCCAATACCTTACGGCGGGTGCTGCAAAACCTCATCGGCAATGCCATCAAGTACGCCGGCAGTGCCGAGGTATCGCTGGAGCGCACCGAGAGTGAGCTGTTGATCCGGGTCTGCGATCAGGGGCCTGGCATAGATCCTGAACGGCTGGAAGATGTGTTCAAGCCGTTCGTACGGCTCGATGAGGCGCGCAATATCGAATCCGGTAGCGTTGGGTTGGGGCTCTCCATCGCTCGCACCCTGGTACACCAGCATGGGGGCGAACTCACCCTGCACAACCGGGAGCAGGGAGGGCTGGAAGCCAGGATCAGCCTGCCCCTTTAACTGTTGTCGAGGCTGTATGAGGAGGGCGCCAAGGTGGCGCCCTCCTTGGTTTATTTTGCTGCTATCAGACTGAAATAACGCCAATTTCATACTGGGTCATGCTTGCTCTTCTATGATGAAGCTAGTGATAATAAATGGCCGCATAGATGTCCAATAACAAGGTGGGTTCAGGAATGGCGGTCTCTTCTGGGGCAGGTTGGTGGGTCAGCTGGGGCGCAGGTTTGCTGCTCCTTGCACTCTTGCTGCCCGTCTGGGCTACCCCCGCGGTCAAACCCCTGATAGTGGCCAACTCCAAGGCCTGGCAGCCCTTCTCCTACATCAATGACAAGGGGCAGCCGGATGGCCTGTTGATCGACTACTGGCGGGAGTTCGAGCGGGTCACTGGGCGGCCGGTCCAGTTCAAGCTGGTGGACTGGCAGACCTCGCTGGAGCTGGTGCGCACTGGCAAGGCCGATGTCCATGGCGGCCTGCTCTGGTCACAGGAGCGCAATCCGCTCTATGACTATGGTCGGGCGCTCTCCCGGCTGGACGCCCAGCTGTTTTTTGCCAACTCCCTGCGCGGCACAGATGTGAATTACTACCTGTTGCACGAGAGTGTGGGGGTGGTAGCGGGCGGTTACGAGGAGTATTACGCCCGCAAACACTTTCCCACCACGCGTCTGCAAACCTTTGACGATAACGATGCCATGCTGAGTGCCGCCTTGAGCGGAAAGCTGGATGCCTTCATCGCCGATCTGCAGATGGCCAATTTTTATATCTACACCTCCAAAGATCCCACCCGCTTCATTCCGGTGCGCCATCTCTACAGCGATGAGGTGCGTTTTGCCGTCGCCAAGGGCAATCAGACCCTGTTGCAGGAGCTGGAACAGGGATTTTCTCGCATGGGTGAGGCGGACAGGGAGCGCATTACTCGCAAATGGATGCATATAGAGACCGTCTATCCAATTCACTTATGGTTCTGGCTATCGGCGGCGGCAGGGGCTGTATTGCTGGTTTACATAGTGCAGCTGAGGCGGGCTGTGGCGAGCAGTACCGCCGAGCTGGTCCGGGCCAATGCCCGGCTGGAGAGCCTCGCCAACACAGACTCCATGACGGGGATCCTGAACCGGCGCGCCTTCTTGCCGCTCTTGGCCGAGCGGCTGGCAAGCGGTCAGGCTTCGGCCCTGCTGCTGTTCGACATCGACCGCTTCAAGGGCATCAATGATCACTTTGGCCATGGCGTCGGGGATGAGGTGATCGTCGCCCTGGCCGAGCGGGTGGAGGCCATCTTGCCAAGCGATGCGCTGTTTGCCCGGATCGGGGGAGAGGAGTTTTGTATCAGCTTGCCGATGGTAGATATGGCGGCGTTGCAAGGCTGGGCAAGCCGGATCGGACGGGGGGTGAGTGCTCAGAAGTTGCAGACCAGTGCCGGTGAGCTGGGGCTTTCCATCAGCACGGGGGCCGTCTGGGTTCCATCAGGGGTCAGGGCAGAGAGCACTGGCTTGCTGCAGCAGGCAGACAAGCTGATGTACGGTTCAAAATCCCGTGGTCGCAATACCTGGCAGGCAGCCTGTTATGCAGAAGGGGATGCTGACAAAGAGGTGAAATAGGCCGCCGCCCGGGATGGGCGGCGGTGAGTCATCAGAAGTTGTAGGTCATCCCCAGTGTGTAGCGGCGACCGTCCAGCACTGTACCGAAGCTGGTGTAATCCACCGTCTTGTCGAACAGGTTGTAGATACCGGCGGTCACGTCCAGGTTCTTGTTGGCCTTGTAGACCAGACCTGTGTCAAAGAAGGTGTAGGAAGGCGTGCCCTCTGCCATCTTGACCCGGCTCAGGTAGTCAGAGGTCTTGCTGCGGAAGTTGACCCGTGACCAGAGGCTGACCTCTTCTGTGGTCTGCCAGTCGACCGTGGTGTTGAACATGTGGCGCGGCATCTGGTTCAGAGGCTTGCCTTCCATCGAGCCGCTCTTCTGCTCGGACTGGGTGAAGGTGTAGCTGGAGGCTAGCGACCAGTCTTCGTTGATGGCCCAGTTGGCCGTGCCTTCCACCCCGCGCATATTCGCCTTGTCGACGTTGATGCGGTCGCTGATGAAGTCATAGGTATGACCGTTCAGGGTGCATGAGGGATCGCTCTTGCTGGTGCAACGGCGGATCTCGGAGATCTTGTCCTCGAAGTCAGTGTTGAACAGAGTCAGCCCAGTGCTCAACCCCTCCTGACCATCCCACAGCAGTGCGATTTCCTGGCTCACGCTGGTTTCAGGTTTGAGTGCCGGGCTGCCCACCAGCATCCCATCCTGAGTGCCCCCACCCGTGGCCTGGCCCCAGTTGGCGGCCGACATGCGCAGATCCGGTGAACGATAGCCGGTGGAGACGCCCCCTTTCAGCGTCCATGACTCGGCCGGATGCCAGACCCCGTACAGACGCGGGCTCCAGTGAGTGCCGTAGTTCTGATCCCTGTCCATGCGTACGCCACCGGTCAGGGCGAAGCTGTCGGTCAGTGCCCACTCGTCCTCCACGAACATGGCCCAGCTCCAGCGGGTCAACTGGTTGGCGCGGTTGACCACGTTGAGCTGGTTGCCCTGATCCTGCAGATCCTCGTAGCGGTACTGGCCACCCACGCTCAGGTAGTGATCCCCAAGCTCAAACTGGGTGTGGGTGTCGGCTATGGTGTTGATGAGCTTCATCTGGCGGCCGGGATTGGTGTTCTCTTCCCGCTGCAGATAGCTGGTGGAGGAGCCAAAGTCGTAGCGGCCGTCGTGGGTGATGGCGTAGTTGGTGCGCTCGTAAGTGCTCAGGCTGGGCTTGGACTTGGCCGGGATGGACTCACCCGGCGTGCGATCACGATCCTGCAGACCGCGGCTGGCCTCGAAGTCGAAGCGATTGTGCTCGTCAGGGGTCAGGCTGAACACGGCAGTGCCGCTGCGCATCTCCTGTTCGGCGAAGCCATTCTGGAACTGATCCTCACCGCGATGGGAAAGCTGGCCGTTCAGACGCACCCCCAGCAGCCCGTCTACCAGAGCGCCGGCCGTGTAGGCGTTGGTCTGGAAGATGTTGCCTGAGTCTTTGTTCTCCTGGAAGGTGGAGTCAGCATGCAGCGACCCCTGCCACGCCGTCATGCTGGCGGTCTTGCGGGTGATGACGTTGATGACGCCGCCCATGGCATCGGATCCGTAACGGGAGGACATGGGGCCACGCACTACCTCGATACGCTCTATGGCTTGCAGCGGTGGCAACCAGCCCTGCTCTATGCCTGGGCCATCGCTGTTGGGACGAGTGCCACGACTGTCGACACGCTTGCCATCCACCAGCATCAGCGTGTATTTGGAGCCCATGCCACGAATGCTGATGTCACTGCTGCTGCCACCCCCGGTGATCACCACGCCCGGCACATCTTTCAGTGCATCGGTCACGTCGCGGTAGGCGCGTTTTTCCAATTGCTCACGGGTCACTACCGAGATGGAGGCGGCGGTATCTTCGATCTTCTGCTGGAAGCCGGAAGCCGTCACAACCATGACTTCCTGTTCGGTGGCATAGGCGTGGGAGGCGAGGGCGGCGAGAATGAGCGTGGTCAGCTTGTTGCGGTGCATTTTTATCATGTTGGCCTGAACTCTTTTAATGAGAAAGTGACATTCATCCTTTGGGTGAACTCGATGGGGTGACTTCACTGCATCCCGCGTGAAATCAGGACCGGGAAGGTTCAATTGAATAATCTTCCCGTTTGTCGGCTGGCATTGTAATGATCAGTGAAAGATGTGTAAACGATAATTAATCTCATTAAGTTTATTGAGCTGTCATAGGGCCAGCAGGAGGGGCAGACAGAGCGGGGAGTACCTGGGTGACATAAAGCAGCAAGATGAACAGAGTCGAGGGAGAGATGAAAGGGCTGAGAGAGAAGGGGTAAGCGGGGTAAACACTGAATTCCAGACAACAAAAAACCCGCCTAGGCGGGTTTTTTTAATTCTTGCAGAAGGTCTTCTCAGCAGGCGTTAGCTAGCGTGAAGGCTTCCTTGCTTGAATTACAGACCAACTACGTTGGCAGCAGCCGGGCCTTTCTGGCCTTGCTCGATGGTGAACTCAACGCGCTGACCTTCGTCCAGAGTTTTGAAGCTGGTGGACTGGATTGCAGAGAAGTGTACGAACACGTCTTTGCTGCCGTCAGCCGGGGAGATGAAACCAAAACCTTTCTCGGCGTTGAAGAATTTAACGGTACCAGTCATTTTGTTAGACATAATAATTTCCTAAATAGTGTTTTAAGTGCCAAAAGTTGGCAATCTATGATTTTTCGTCAGCAATACGTATGGGGAGCACTAAAGAAGGAGAATTATTTAATAAGAACTATCGTAGATAACTCTTATACTAATCACTGCTTTACTAAAATGACTGCCTAACATAAACAGGTCTGAACTACCGAACCATCGAGAGAGATTAAAACATGCTCTCTTCGTTAAAGCAAACTTTATCTCAATATTAATTTCTGGTTATCGACGTGCTACCAACTTCATATTGTCACATGAGTCACGGCGTTCACTGGCGAGATTGAGCGCTGGCCCTTGCTATGATTGGCGCCGAGCTTTTTTGTGACTGCTTTCTGACTGGCGTAGAGGCGTTCCTGATCAAGAGCGGTATAGCAGTGCTCTTCCTTGGTTGCCGCAGGGCCTGAATGGCAAACGCCCACCCACACCGGTCTGGTGTGGGTGGGCGCTCATCAACACAGCGCTAACTCAGCGCTTGCTGCGAAACTTGTTGCTGACGGAGTCGATCCAGCTGAAGGTTTCTGGCAGTACCTGATTTCTGGCCCGTTCTTTGGCCTTTTCCCGAGCCAGTTTGGAAGCCACCTTGGCCGCCTCTGCACGATCTGCCACGATTTTAAGCCGGCCTTCCTCACGGATCCTGTTACGTTCTGCGTTGGTCAGCTGATGATCAGCATTGGCCTGGGCTTTTTGGAGCAACAGGGTTATCTCGGCCTTTTCGGCTTCGGTGAGGTCTTTCATTTCCAACTTTTTCACGGCGCGCTCCTGGGGCGGCTGGGGGGTGGAATACATTAACACATTTTCACCGACTATTTCTTATGCAATCCGCTCTGCTGGCATAAAAGAGCCGGTTCCGCACTTTTCTCCGTCATTTATCTGCCAGTTCACTGCAGATTTCTCGTATGTCCCGGTTTGCCTGGTACAGCTCTCAGCTGTGGCCGCTCGGTTCGACATGGATCAGCACTATGGCATGAGGTATGTGACGCATTATGCCTTCTTCTATCCGATCGCAGATGGCGTGGGAGTGTTCGATGCTCATCTCCTTGGGCAGGGTCAGATGGAAATCGATGTGGCGACGGCGTCCGGCCTGGCGACTGCGCAGGGCGTGAAAGCCCCCATGCTCCGGGCAGCACTGTTCGATCACTCGGGTCGTCATGGCCAGCTCCTCCTCGTTCATGCTGTGGTCCAGCAGTGGTTGAAAAGCCTGGTCAAGCATGGATATTGCTTCTCTGAGAATGAAGAGCGCCACGCAGATGGCGACTATGGGGTCGAGCAGATAGAGGTTGTAACCCAGCCCGGCGGCGAGCCAGATACCCGACAGACCGACAGCCACCCCGAGGGAGGTCAACACGTCTGCCTTGAGGTGCAGGGCATCAGCTGCCAGGGCAACGGATTCTTCCTCTTTTGCCACCCGATACAGATAGGTGGAGACGCCGCTGTTGACCAGCGCCGAGATCAGCATGACCAGTACGCCAAAACCCACGCTTTCGATCGGCGTTGGTGTGATCAACTTGCCGATAGCTTCGAAGATGATCCAGCCGGCGGCCAGCAGGATCAGCAAAGCTTCGATCACGCCGGAGACGTTTTCTATTTTGTCATGTCCATAAGGATGGCGTTGATCGGGGGGAATATCTGACCTGCGTACTGCAAACAGGGCGATGAGAGCCGCCACCAGATCCATTGCCGAATGAATGGCCTCCGAAATAATACTGACGGAGCCACTCAGAATGCCAGCGAATATCTTCATGATAATCAGTGTGATGTTTGAGCAGACGGAGACCAGCGCCGCCCTCGTTTTTCTGGTCATGGGATGTCCTTATTCTCGGAAACATAATTATAAAAATAAGTCGGGATAATATCAGCTTGAAAATAAAACCGCCTATTCAGGTTGTAATATTTTGTTTCTGACGGTAGTGAGAATGCTTATCTAAATTACCTTGTCTTATTTAAAGAATAGTTATTTTTGATTTGGTGATTTATTTCGACTCGTGAGTGAATATGTCAGGGGAGGCGAACGTTATCAGGCATACTCAGGTTTTTTGGCCTTTCATGCCATCGGGTATCCGATCGGGGTCGAGATGGAGGCATGACTCAGGACAAACCTGGCTGATGAGGGTGGATTCTTGCGCAACATTGGGGGTATGCTGGAGTGAGTGCGATCAATCGGTCGTCACTGAAAGCGTACTACTGAAGTCTACGATTCGGATGGCATGCTGGAACCTGGGTTCCAACTGTCTGGGTAACATTTTTGGAGTTTGATGATGAGTAACAAAGAACATCACAACGGCAAAGATGCCAAGAAAAAACCGCAGATGTCACTGAAAGAGAAGCGCGACGCCAAACGTCAGAAAGCAGACCTGAAAAATGGCAGCGCTATAAAGTAACGCTCCTCCACGCTGTAGTTCCTCTGGAGCCAGTATCAAGCCAGCCTTTCACAGGCTGGCTTTTATGTTTTCGCCTTATGGTGTGGCGCCGTAGGCCTCGAAGATCTTCCTATAGCGTCCGTCGGCTCGCATGGCATCCAGTTGGCGATCGAACCTGCGTTGCAGCTCCACCTGACGAAAGGCGAAATGGTAATGGGTTGGCGCAAACAGGTCATATTGCCTGACCCGGCCACTAGCATAGAGTTCGGCACCATATTTGCTGTCGGCCAGCTCTGCCAGATAGTAGTAAAACACCCGCTGCTCCAGGATCACTGCATCCACCCGCCCCAGCATCAGTCTGTGAACCTGCCCCTGTTGTTTGGCGACCTCCTCATAGCTGGGATTTTGATCCGCCATGCTGGCAAAGGCACCTCCCAGTATCTGGCGAGCCCGCTGAAAGGCGCTGACTCTCAGGGTTTTCATATCGTCCAGTGTGCTGATGTGAGTCTTGCCGAGGGTGAACACCCGGTTATGGAAGGCAATTACGGGCTGTGACAGGAAGACATTGTTCAGCATGCCGGGCTTGACGTTGATGATGGCGTCAAGCTTGCCGGACTCCAGCATCCGGAAAGTGCGTTCCAGTGGCAGATATTCAAAGCGGGGCTCATAGCCACTGTCGCGAAAGGCCTCTTTAAACAGGTCGAGCTCGATCCCGCGTCCCTCTTCCTCGATCACATAGGGGGGGATGGCGAAGCTGACGCCCACCCGCAGCAGTTCGGCGGCAAATAGCCGGGGGGCCACCATGGCGGCGGTCAGACAAATGGTGAGCAGTAGCGTGCGATGCAGAAACACCATGAGTTCTCTCTGGCAAACGAGTCGCCCTGAGCATAATCCCAAGACGGCCTGTGACACGTGGAAATAACGGCCACATTCACACAGGAATAGCACCACATGCTGTGCCTGCGTCAATAACAGGTAAAAAAAGGCCCTGCATGAACAGGGCCTCTCGGGATTCATTGCCGATTAAAACGGGATATCGTCGTCGAAGTCCATCGGCGGCTCGTTGTAGACAGGCGGTGCTGACTGGGGCTGCTGAGCAGGACGACCATAACCGCCTTGTGGCTGCTGCATGTTCTGCTGCGGTGCGGCGGCAGGACGAGCCTGGTTTACCGGCTGCTGGGCTGGCATGCCTTGTTGTGGTTGACCCCAGTTGCCTTGCGCTTGAGGTTGGCTACCCATGTTTTGGCCTGTGCCACCTTGCGGGCGACCACCCAGCATCTGCATCACGCCACTGAAGCTGTCTACCAGCACTTCGGTGGTATAACGCTCTTGGCCACCTTGATCCTGCCATTTGCGAGTCTGCAGTTTCCCTTCGACATAGACCTGGGAGCCCTTCTTCAGGTACTCGCCAGCCACTTCGGCCAGCTTGCCCATGAATACCACACGGTGCCATTCGGTACGCTCTTTCTGCTCGCCGGTCTGCTTGTCGCGCCAGGTTTCAGAGGTGGCCAGGGTGATATTGGTCACGGCACCGCCACTCGGCATGTAGCGTACTTCGGGGTCTTGTCCCAGGTTACCGATCAGAATGACTTTATTGATGCCTCGACTGGCCATAATCTCTCTTCCACCCTTTATATACCGGCCAGGCCATATGCCCGGACCAATTCAACATATCGTTTGTTTTCTGCGAGATAGGCAGCATCGCTTGGCGACACTGACACATCATGCGATGACTGAACCCGGTTCAGTCGGCCAGCTGGCCAATGTTCCGCTTTCAGATTTTGGCCGCAATAATAACAGTTGGCGTGAACGAGCGCACATCTTCCTGCCCTGTCATCCTCCACCCGGAGCATGAACCGAAGGATTAACTTACACGAGGCCGACCATGACCAGCAAGCGAGCAGGACTGGATGGCCTGAGCAAACGTAGCAAAACGGGTTCCGACTGCACTGTGACACTCTTTGCCGGGCACAGTGCCAGTATTCCACCCAAATGGGGGGGTATGGCTAGTCATTTGTATTGCTTGGGAAATTGGTGAGTTTCAAAAGAGGCACACTGGCGTCTAATGCTTTTTTAATGCTGCAGCGTTTGGGGGGCTTGGTACTCTCTGCTGCCAAAAAACCATGGCCTGAATGTTCAAGGACGTGCTCTTCATGACCACCCCATACACCATAGTCGTACTGGTGACTGAAAATAATGTGCAGGCGACCAGTTTTCAGAGCTATCTGACTGAGCAGCTGGCACTCCCCATCCTGCTGGTAAGCACCCTGGAGGCGCTGCCGGAACAGGATGGGCGAGAGTCACATCCATTATTTCTGGTCGATCTGGATTACCTCAAGTCGAGCCAGCAGGGGGGGTGGCCGAGGGAGATCTCCAGTCGCTTCGGGGAAGCCAATACGATATTGCTCAATGCCCCGACCAGCACGGATCGCGAGTTGCTGCTGATGTGGCCTCACACCAGCGGACTCTTCTTCCGCCAGGATCCGCTGGATCGGCTGGTGCTCGGCATTCGCAAGGTGTTGCAGGGGGAGTACTGGATCCCGCGCCATTTGCTGTGCGATCTGGTCAACTACTACCGCAAGGGGGGAGAACATCACCTGCGCAACCAGACGCTGCTGACTGCGCGCGAGCAGGAGATCATCCGCTACCTGATGACGGGTGCCTCCAATACCGAGATTGCCGACAGCCTGTTTGTGAGCGAGCACACCATCAAGTCCCACCTCTATAACGTCTTCAAGAAATTGAACGTCAAGAACCGGTTGCAGGCGGTTAGCTGGGCGAAAGAATATCTCTGAAATCGATGGGCATGATGGATAAAACCTGTCTATTCATCCAGTAGTCTCTATGCCATACTGATTCGCTCTGATTTGTGTATCGAGCGTGCAACAAGATGGAAAAGATAGTGGTCCGGGGTGCTCGCACCCATAACCTCAAGAACATCAATCTGACCCTGCCCCGCGACAAGCTGATCGTGGTTACCGGCCTCTCCGGTTCAGGCAAGTCTTCCCTAGCGTTCGATACCCTTTATGCCGAAGGGCAGCGTCGCTATGTGGAGTCGTTATCTGCCTATGCCCGCCAGTTTCTCTCCCTGATGGAGAAACCGGATGTGGATCATATAGAGGGGCTCTCCCCTGCCATCTCCATCGAGCAGAAATCCACCTCCCACAACCCGCGCTCGACCGTCGGCACCATCACTGAAATTTATGACTACCTGCGTCTGTTGTTTGCGCGGGTAGGTGAGCCCCGTTGCCCGACTCACGCCATCCCGCTCGCCGCCCAGACCATCAGCCAGATGGTGGATCAGGTGCTGACCCAGCCGGAGGGCAGCAAACTGATGCTGCTGGCCCCCGTGGTACGGGATCGCAAGGGTGAGCACATCAAGTTGCTGGAGAATCTGGCGGCCCAGGGCTATATCCGGGCCCGTATCGATGGCGAGGTGTGTGATCTCTCGGATCCACCCACCCTGGAGCTGCACAAGAAGCACACCATAGAAGTGGTGGTGGACCGCTTCAAGGTACGCGATGACCTGGCGTTGCGGCTGGCCGAATCGTTCGAGACGGCATTGACTCTTTCAGGCGGTATCGTGCAGGTGGTGCCCATGGATGGGGAGGAGGGGGTTGGGCCCATGACCTTCTCTGCCAACTTCGCCTGCCCCGAGTGTGGCTACTCCATGTCGGAGCTGGAGCCGCGCATCTTCTCATTCAACAATCCTGCCGGTGCCTGCCCCACCTGTGATGGGCTCGGGGTACAGCAATACTTCGATCCGGCCAAGGTGATCCATGATCCTTCCATCAGTCTGGCCAACGGCGCCATTCGTGGCTGGGACAAGCGCAGTTTCTATTACTTCCAGATGCTCAAATCCCTCTCCGATCACTACAAGTTCGATCTGGAGGCCGCGTGGGAAGATCTGCCCCTCAAGACCCAGGAAGTGATCCTGCGTGGCTCGGGCCGTACCGAGGTCGAGTTCCGTTATATGAACGATCGCGGTGACGTTGTGGTGCGCAAGCATCCGTTCGAGGGGATCCTGCACAACATGGAGCGCCGCTACCGTGAAACCGAGTCCAACTCGGTACGGGAAGAGCTCTCCAAGTACATCGCCAACAAATCCTGTACCAGTTGTGGCGGTAGTCGACTGCGGGAAGAGGCGCGCCACGTATTCGTGGACAACCGCAACCTCTCCGCCATCGCCGAACAGTCCATCGGGGATGCGCTGGCCTTCTTCGAGGGACTTAGCCTGACCGGCCAGCGCGCCCAGATCGCCGAGAAGATCCTGAAAGAGATCGTCGAACGGCTTGGGTTCCTGGTGAATGTCGGCCTCAACTATTTGAGTCTCTCACGCAGTGCAGAGACCCTCTCCGGTGGGGAAGCCCAGCGTATCCGGCTGGCGAGCCAGATTGGCGCCGGCCTGGTTGGGGTCATGTATGTGCTGGATGAACCTTCCATCGGCCTGCACCAGCGTGACAACGAGCGGCTGCTCACGACCCTCATCCATCTGCGCGATCTGGGCAACACCGTCATCGTGGTGGAGCACGACGAGGATGCCATTCGCTTGGCTGACCACGTGCTCGACATAGGCCCCGGGGCCGGGGTGCATGGCGGTAATATCGTGGCCCAGGGGACACCCCAGCAGATCATCGACAACCCGGATTCGCTGACCGGTGACTATCTCTCTGGCCGCAAGCGGATTGCCATTCCTGCCGAGCGTACAGCGCTCACCGGCAAGTGGTTGAAACTCAAAGGCGCGAGCGGCAACAACCTGCGCAACGTCAATCTGGACCTGCCTCTGGGGGTAATGACCTGCGTCACCGGCGTTTCCGGCTCCGGCAAGTCGACCCTGATCAACGATACCCTGTTCCGCATTGCTCACCGCGAGCTCAACAAGGCGACCGAGTCGACCCCGGCGCCCTATCGCAGTGTCGAGGGACTGGAGCACCTGGACAAGGTGGTGGATATCGACCAAAGCCCCATCGGTCGTACACCGCGCTCCAACCCGGCCACCTATACCGGCCTGTTCACCCCGATCCGCGAGCTGCTTTCCGGCACGCAGGAGGCGCGCTCCCGTGGCTATCTGCCGGGTCGCTTCTCCTTCAACGTCAAGGGCGGTCGCTGCGAAGCTTGTCAGGGGGATGGGGTCATCAAGGTGGAAATGCACTTCCTGCCGGACGTTTACGTGCCATGCGATGTCTGCAAGGGCAAGCGTTACAATCGCGAGACCCTGGAGGTGAAGTACAAGGGCAAGAACATCCACGAAATACTGGACATGACGGTGGAGGACGCGCGTGCCTTCTTCGATCCGGTACCGGCAGTGGCACGCAAACTGCAAACCTTGATGGATGTGGGTCTCTCTTACATTCGCCTTGGTCAATCAGCGACAACGCTCTCCGGCGGCGAGGCGCAGCGGGTCAAGCTGGCGCGCGAGCTCTCCAAGCGTGACACCGGCCAGACCCTCTATATCTTGGATGAACCGACCACAGGGCTGCACTTCCACGATATCCAGCAGCTGCTCAAGGTATTGCATCAACTGCGGGATCGCGGCAATACCATCGTTATCATCGAGCACAATCTGGACGTCATCAAAACCGCCGACTGGATTGTCGATCTGGGACCCGAGGGGGGGGCTGGTGGCGGTCGCATTCTGGTGACGGGCACGCCGGAGCAGATCAGCCGTTGTGAGGATTCTCATACGGCGCGCTTTTTGGCGCCGCTGTTGGTAAAATAATCACAGCAGTCATGAGACAAGGGGCCCTGGGCCCCTTGTTTTTTATGGTGGATATTCAGTTGCCGTCTCAGGAAGCGGATACTCCATACTTGGCACAAGACCCTTTCCGCTCCGTTGTTTGCCATCCAGAGGATATTGGCGTTCATGGCTCAATCTTCCCGCTCCATCGACCACTTGCTGGCTTACTCCATGTTTCCCGTCTGGGCCGGAGCCATCCTGATGCTGCTCATCGTGATTGCCCTGGCACAAGTACCGGCGGCGCAGCGGGTCGAGGAGCAGCGGATGAAGGATCACCTGCAGCGGGTGATCAAGGCGGTGCAGGGTGATATCAGTGCCATCAATGCCTTCACCCGGGATTGGGGCATCTGGGATGAGAGCTATCGCTTTCTGGCCCACCCCAATCAGGCCTATATTCGTTCCAATTTGCTGGTCGATACCCCGATGCGGGATTTCGAACTCAACGTATTGAGCTATATGGATTTGCAGGGGGCCGAGATCTGGACCCGCACCCTGCTGCCCGAGACGCCAGGCACGGACACGACCCTGCTTCCCTTCTTCCTGGATGACCTCAAGCTGCAGTTGCTGCGTGAATCCCGTCAGGAGGGGATTCGCAGCCTGAGCGGTGTGAGGGGATCCCAGTGGGGACCTCTCATTTACTCGCTCCAGCCGGTGACCAACACCTTGGGAAACGCCACACCCAATGGCTATCTGCTGGTGACTCGCTGGCTGGATGCTCGCTATCTGCATGATCTGGCTGAGCGCACAGCCCTCTCTTTGACCCTCTCCCAGCCAAGGCCTTCCGATAACTTCCTCTCCTTCAAGCCACTCAAGCCACAGATGAGCTATCGCCTGGTTGATCTGGGACTGCAGCGGATCAGGGGAGAGGGGCTGCTGCTCGACAGCAATGGCGACCCCGTGTTGACCCTGATAGTGGAAGACGATCGTGATGTGTTGCAGGGGGCCATGGAGGGGGCTATCTGGACCTTCTTTGGCATGTTGTTGATCAGCATCGCCTGCGTCCTGATGGCCCTGGCCCGGCTGAGAGCCATAGTGTTGGGGCCGGTCAGCGAGATGGTGAAGGCGCTGCAGAAATTTGGCGACAAGCAGGATGTGAGCCTGCTGCCGCTTATCGACAGCAGCCAGGAGATGGCCCTGCTCAGCCGCAAGTTCAGGGAGATGGCGGCCAAGATCAGTCTGCACCACAGTGCCTTGCAGGCGCACTCTTCCAGGATGGAGGTCGCCGCCTATACGGATCCGCTCACACATGCCTCCAATCGGCGCTACCTCGACGAGTGGTTGCTGACCCGGGATAACGTCACCGCTGCCAGGGTGCTGGTGATCCTGGACCTGGACTACTTCAAGCAGGTCAACGATCGCTTTGGCCACGACATGGGAGATCTGGTGTTGTGCCAGCTGGCCGCATTGATGCGCAATGCTCTCGGCGAGGAGGAGCCGCTGATCCGGCTGGGCGGGGAGGAGTTCCTGCTGTTGTTGACCTGTGAGGAGGCGGAGCGGGTGGCAGCTCGGATTGAGCGCTTGCGCCGCAAGATTGCCGAATATCGGTTCGGTCGGGAAGAGGTGCCCCTCCGGATGACGGCATCACTAGGGTATTGCAGTTACCCCCTGCACCCCGAGCTGAAAGATTCGTTCTGGAATCTCAGCTTCAAGCTGGCGGACATGGCGCTGTACAGGGCCAAGCAGGAGGGACGGGATCGCTGGCGGGGATACAGCGGTGAACTGGCTAGGGAGCAGTGGGCATTGAGCCCGGAACAGATAGTGGAGGGAGAGTTCCTCTTGTGTCAGGCATCCCATCTCCGTCAGCCCGCTTGATGAGTCTGTATTGACAGTAGGATGCAGGGGATAAATACCTGCCACATCAGCTGGAAAAAAGGGGATCTCATATGATGGTGACGCGGAGACTATTGCGTTTCCCTTTGGTCTGTTTTTTTATGAATATTCCGCTCACAGCCGAGTCACATTTGATACAAAAATACACTGCCATGAAGACTAGGTAGTCACAAGCCGCTGCTTAAATCCACCATAAGATATATTTGAATGGTTATTTAATGGGGTTTAATCTGAAGTTATTTAAACTAAATTATTGTTATTAATGTAATTTTATTTATTTTGTCGGAGCTTCAGGCGGTCTGGAAGCTGCTGTACACATCTATCTATTTCTTGGTAACTTTTGAGCTAAATCAATAACCCTGCATTCACATCCTTTTATAGTCTTCAGGCTTGCAACATAGAACGAAAACTAAAAGGAAAAATGTGATGAAAAAGATCCTCCCTCTGATGATCGCAGCCGCACTTGCTTCTCCCGTCGCCATGGCCCACCAGGCTGGCGATATTCTGGTGCGCGGCGGCCTGGCATTTGTCTCTCCTCAAACGAGCAGTGATGACGTACTGGGTACCGGCGAGCTGGAAATTGACAGCAACATGCAGCTGGGTCTGACTCTCTCTTATCTGATCACGGATAACTGGGGTGTCGAGTTGTTGGCAGCCACTCCATTCTCCCACTCCGTTTCCACTGCTGGTCTGGGTGAGGTTGCCAAGGTCAAGCACCTGCCACCGACCCTGATGGCGCAGTACTATTTCGGTGATGCCAAGAGCAAGGTTCGTCCTTACATAGGCGCCGGTGTGAACTACACCACTTTCTTTGATGAGGAAGGACGTGGTGCCCTGGCAGGAACCGATGTCAGCGTCGACTCTTCTTGGGGCATGGCCGGTCAGGTCGGTCTGGACATGGCGATCAACGATCGCTGGTTTGTCAACGCCTCTGCCTGGATCATGGATATCGACACCGATGTACACACTGCCGTCGGTACCATCAAGACCTCCATCGATCCCATGGCCTTCATGTTTGGTGTCGGCTATCGCTTCTGACAAGTAGCAGAACCGGTCCGTCAAGGGCCTTTACAGCTAAGCACGTCTCTTTGGCCCGACACTGTTCGGGCCCTTTTGTGTCTGCGTTATCCTCTGTCAATTGTGATCCAACCCTATATGGATCAATAAAATAACCCAAGCCCACCCTCTATAATTCGCCGCTTGTGCCGATAGTGTCTATGTTCACGTTACCTTCCCCCCACGAGTGAGGATGTCTCCATGGGTTTATCTATTGTGCAGCGGATCATCGCCGGATTTGTGTTGATGCTGCTGCTGTTGATCCTGCTTGGCGTGATCAGCACGGTGAAGATCAGGGGTATCAACGACGGTTTGTCGCAGGTATCCGACCAGGCGACGCCACTGGTGATTGCCGTTGCAGGCCTGAAAGGCGCCCTGCAAGACAGCAACCGCTGGGTATTGGTCTATCGGACCAGCGAGGAGGCAAGTCAGTTGCCACAACTCGCCAGCCAGTTCAAAGAACAGCAAGCCCGCTTCACTCAGCTGAGCCAGGAGATGGACAAGTTCACCGGGGTCGCTGAGGCCAATGCCCGCTTCCAGCAGGTGGATAGTGCCACCAAGCAGTTCTATGGTCTGGCGGACCAGGTGCTCGACCAGCACAGCCAGTGGGTCAATGCCCTGGTTCAGCGCCACAAGCTGGAGATCGATTTCATCCGGCTGGAGGACACCTATCAGCGTGCAGCTGATCTGCTGCTGCAACAGACGGCAAGCAAACGCTCCATGCGCAACAAGGCCGAACTCATCACCTCCGGGATCTCCCGTGATCTGAAAAACATTCGCCGAGCCGATGCCAAAACCGACCTCAATGAGCTGGAAAAGGTGCTCAGCAAGGATATAGAGATGGCCCGCAAGCGTCTCGAACGCGTGCTGGTTCCCGACGATGTGAAGCAGCGTTTCGTGTCCAACCTGGATCGCATGCAAGAGCTGGCACTCGGTCAGCAAGGCTTGCTTGCCACCATGCGCAATGCCCAGCAACTGGCGGCATCCCTGCAGACGTTGAACCAGCAGCTCGACGCCAGCCTGGTCAACAGCTTGAGCTTGCTCGACCAGATGGGCCAGTCGGCCGGGACCATCGCCAGCCAGAGCCGTACCACGGCGGATGATGCAGTCAGCAGTGCCAGCTTCTGGATCCTGATCGTCGCCGCCATTTCGGCCGGGGCAGCGCTCATCATCGGCTATACCACGGCGCGCAGCATTCAGCGACCGCTACAGATGATCAACAAAGAGTTGAATTACATGGCTGCCGGGGACATGACCCGCCGTATCAACTATCAGAGCAGCTGTGAGTTCGGCAGCCTCTCCCGTTCCATCGACACCCTGGCGGGCAAGACGGGGGAGTTGCTCTCCCAGATCAACGCCGGCTCTCGCCATCTGGTGGAGGAGGCGAGCCGCGCCGCCGAGATCAGCGAGCGGGCCATGTCACGGGTGCAGGATCAGAAGAGCCAGACCGATCAGGTGGCTGCTGCCATCACAGAGCTGGAAGTGAGCGCCACCGAGGTGGCCCGTTCCACCGATGGTACAAAACGGGAAGTGGATCTGGCTGATGATGAGGCGAGAAGTGGCCGTCAGAAAGTGGCCACCACACGTCGCATCACCGAACAACTGGCTGGTGCCATGGAAGAGGCCGTCGGCATCACCTACAAGCTGGGAGAGTTCAGCAACAACATCGGCAGTATTCTGGATGTGATCCGCAGCATTGCCGAGCAGACCAACCTGCTTGCCCTGAATGCGGCCATCGAAGCGGCCCGTGCCGGTGATGCCGGTCGCGGTTTTGCCGTGGTGGCTGATGAGGTGCGAGCGCTCGCCAACCGTACCCAGACCTCGACCGAAGAGATCCAGGCGATGATCGAGAACCTGCAGAACTCGAGCAAACAGGTGGTGGAGGTGATGGGCCGTAGTCAGGACCAGACCCGCAGTTGTGTTGAACAGACTCGTGAAATGGACCTGGCATTGCAGTCCATCGCCGAGCGGATGACCTCCATCAAGTCGATGGCGGATCAGGTTGCCCATGCCGCCCAGGAGCAGATTTCGGTCAGCCAGGGGGTGGCTCGACATATCGCCGGCATCGCCGACGTGGCCTACGAGACCGAGCGGGAGGCGAGAGAGTCGGCAAGCAGCAGTGAAGTGCTGGCGGATCTGGTCGCCAAGCAGCAGCAATTGATCGCACATTTCAAGGTCTAGGAGGGCTTATGTCTAACAAGTGGATTGGGGCCCTGAGTCTCCTGTTATGTGGTCAACTGGTGGCCAGTGAGCTGGTGATCGAGAGCTGGCGAACGGATGACAAAGTCTTGTGGGAGCAGAAGATCATTCCTGCTTTCGAGGCTGCTCACCCGGGAATCCAGGTGAAATTCAATGGTGTGCAGAATGTCGACTATATGCCGACCCTGTTGACCAGTCTGAAGGATGGCAAGGCAGGAGATCTCATTACCTGTCGCCCGTTTGACGACTCCCTTGCCCTGTTCAAGGCCGGTCATCTGGCGGAGCTGACCGAGATGTCGGGGATGGAAAACTTCCCGAGTTTTGCCCAGTCACCCTGGCAAACCGATTCCGGTGCCCAGACCTTCTGTGTGCCCATGGCGTCAGTGATCCACGGTTTTTTCTACAACAAGAAGATCTTCAGTGAGTTGGGCCTGACAGTGCCGCAAACCCGCGATGGTTTCTTTGCCGCGCTAGACAAGGTGAAAGCTGACGGTCGCTATGTGCCGCTGGCCATGAGTGGTGCCGAGAGCTGGGTTTCGTCCGAACTCGGTTTTCAGAACATAGGCCCCAACTACTGGAAAGGGGAAGATGGTCGTCTGGCGCTGATCGGCGGGCAGGAGCGGCTCGACAACCCGCAATACGTCAAGGTGCTTGAGGAGCTGGCCCGCTGGCGCCCCTACCTGGGAGAGGGGGGCGAGAACCGGGACTATGCTGCCACCAATGAGCTGTTCACTTCCGGCAAGGCCGCCTTCTACGTGGCGGGTTCGTGGGAAATCGCCCCCTTCACCGGCAAGGTCGATTTTGGCGTCATGCGCCCACCAGTAGCCAAACAGGGTGATGGTTGTTTCTTTACCGATCACACCGATATCGGCATGGGCATGAACCCCGCCAGCAAGAACAAGGAGGCGGCCATGGCGTTCTTGCAGTGGCTGACCACTCCCCAGTTTGCCGAGCTCTATACCAACTCGCTGCCGGGGTTCTTCTCCCTCTCCAACCACTTCTTTGATGTCACCAATCCGGCGGCGAAGGAGATGATGGAGTGGCGCGATCAGTGTGATTCCACCATACGGGTGGCGACCCAGATCCTCTCCCGTGGCAAGCCCAAACTGGGGGATGAGCTGGCCGAGGTGAGTCAGGCCGTGCTGCTGGGCAAGATGGCACCACAAGCGGCGGCAGACCGGCTGGAGCAAGGGCTGAAGGGCTGGTATCCACCCCATCAGGGCAACAAGGCCAAGGGGCAGGATTGCCAATGTGAGGCACCGGCTGTTCCCGCCACTGTCGTACCTGCGGTACCCACCACTGAGGCTCAGGTCGCACCAGCGCCTTCGGCTACCCCCGCGACCGAGGTACCGGTCGAGCCTGCGCCTTCGGCTGTCTCCGCCACGACAGAGGAGCCTGCCGTTCTTTCGCCATCTTCGGCCACACCCGCCGTGACAGAGGATGCCCCAACCGCGCCCATTCCATCGATCACGCCGGCTGTGCCAGCCTCTGCGGCGGCCGCCCCGTCACCGGTGCCATCTGCCGAGATTGAGCAGGCACTGTCCGAAGAGTTGGAAGCGCCACAGCAGTAAATGGCAACACCATAAAGAACGGGAGGCACCAGCCTCCCGTTTTCATTTCTGCCTGCCACTCGGACTATTGGGTCTCATGGGGCCAGCGGCAGAGACTGCCGATGCGGGCCACAGGGGTAAAGCCCAATGAACGATAGACCCGCTGAGCGTGGTAGTGCTCGTCGGCCACTATGATGAGCTGCCTGGCCCGCTCCAACCCCTGGCGCGCGACCTGGCTCAGCAGCTGACGGCATAGCCCCCGGTTACGCCACTCCTGATGAGTACGTACCAGTTGAAACCGACCCATGGTCCCGGTGAAGAAGAGCCCGCAGCTGGCAACCAGCTGCTCCTCCTGCCAGATCCCCCACCACTTCCCGAGTCCATCCGCGATCATGGCTTCATACAGGCGACGTCGGGATTGCAGGTAGGGGAGATAGTTTTCCACCGAGTGACCGGGATCTCGCTCATTGAGCTCGAACGCCAGCCAGACATCCCAGTCTGCGGGCGAGAAAGGGCGGGCTTCTGCGGTTTGGTCGATAGTGGCAGCCTGGTGCAAGTTGGTGGCATCCAGCGCCAGCACAACGCATTCCATGTATTGATATCCCGCTGCCACGAAACCTGCTACTCGGCTGTTCTGGCCTTCTGCCAGCGGCCACTGAAAGGTGCGATGCTGCACTCTGGGGTCCAGCCCGATCAGCTTGTCAAAACTGGCCTCGAGCCAGCCTTTGTCACGATCGCTGGGGGGAGTGGGGAGCAGCAGGTAGTTGCCAAAATAGTAATCGGGAGCATCAGGGGTGCGCACCGCCCAGAACTGCTCATGGTCTACCACGTTGCCCTGATAGCGATCGAACAGCAAGTCTGTTGCAAAACCGGGGTGGGTATCCATGACAAGGCTCCTGCAAATGGCTCAATTGGTTATCGGCAGGGAAGGGAAGAGGTTGAAAAAGGGGCCGGAGAAACCTCCGGCCAAACAATCACACGCAGATTCAGAACGTCCAGGACGATCTGTGTTCATCATAACGCGACTCCACGGCTTTTGGGATGGGGTGCCAATCGTTACTTCAGGTTAATTGCCAAATAAACAGCAGAGTCTCACTCCTATCTGTAAATCAGGGTTGACTTTGATCCGTTTTCTCATAAAGATAGAAAGACGTTTGGACGTCCAAACATCCGTTTTGACGTAGAGGAATGGGTTGCAGGGCAGGGAGAGAGCAGATGGGATTTCACAGTGCACGTCAGGTTGAGGCACTCAACCAGAGTCTGGCCGATTTAAGCGGTGACATAGGGGTTAGTTTCGAGTTTTTTCCACCCAACAGTGAAGGGATGGAAAACACCCTCTGGCAGTCCATCGAACGGCTGAAAGTGCTGGAACCCAAGTTCGTCTCTGTGACCTATGGTGCCAACTCAGGCACCCGGGATCGCACCCACAAAGTGATCAAGGACATCAAGGAGCGTACCGGCCTGATCGCGGCGCCCCATCTGACCTGTATTGATGCCAGTCGCGACGAGCTGCGTACCATAGCCCGCGATTACTGGAACAGCGGCATCCGCCATATAGTGGCCCTGCGCGGTGACTTGCCGCCCGGACTCGACAAGCCGGATATGTATGCCACCGATCTGGTGGCCCTGCTCAAGTCAGAAGCTGATTTCGATATTTCGGTGGCCGCCTATCCGGAAGGTCATCCCGAGGCCAGAAGTGCGCAGTCCGACTTGCTCAACCTCAAGCGCAAGATTGATGCCGGTGCCAACCGTGCCATCACCCAGTTCTTCTTCGATGTGGAGACCTACCTGCGTTTTCGGGATCGCTGCGCCGCCATCGGCATCGATGCTGAAATCGTGCCCGGGATACTGCCGGTCTCCAACTACCAGACCCTGGCCAAGTTCGCCGGTTTTACCAACGTGAAGATCCCGCGCTGGATGCATCAGCGTTTCGAGGGGCTGGACAACGATCAGATGACCCGCAACCTGGTGGGCGCCAGCATCGCCATCGACCAGGTGCGCGTGCTGAGTCAGGAGGGGGTGAAGGATTTCCACTTCTATACCCTGAACCGCTCAGAGCTGACCTACGCCATCTGCCATACCCTGGGGGTCAGGCCGAAGGACCCGGTCTGACACAGGTTGCCGCAGGCACAAAAAAAGCCAATGAGTTGCTCATTGGCTTTTTTTTCATAGCGGCTTGTCAAGGCCGGGTTGGGGCTATCTCTTTCGGTTCGAGATCGATGACCGCATTGCCGGCGGCACCCGGATACTGGTGATAGCTCTGGTCCTGCTCCAGGGTGTAGAAGGTATCCAGATAGTCATCGTTGTTGGTCATCCAGGAGTCGGGCAGCGCCTTGACGATACGACCGCCGAGATCCAGGAAGGGCAGGGCCTCCGGCACGCCGCCAGCGGTAAAAGCGAGCTTGAGGGCATCGATGAACAAGGCGCTTAGCTCCTTGTAGTTGACGTTGTCATCCTGCTCCATCATGACGATGTCGACGGCACCCCAACGGTAGCGATCCCAGTACACCAGGATCTGGTTGGGGGTGTAGTCTGTGTTGTCATAGTCGAGGTAGGGCATGTCGACTATGTCGACCACGGGCTCATCCCGGCTGGGATTGACCCCGGCGACCACCGCATAGACTTCGGCTGCACCCAGCAGCCAGGGCTCCTGATCATCCTTCAGTCTTATCTTCTTCAGGATGCTGGTCTTGAGCGGTGCCGTACTGGCGGCGGTGCGCGGGGCTGCCTGCAGATCGGCTGCGGCCAGCGCCTTGCGCATCACCTTCAGGCCGGCGTTCTTGGCCTTGACGGGGTCTGCTTCCACCACCAGGACAGGTCGCGCCGGTGCCTTGTCCACATCCAGATAGACGGGGTTGCCGGCGCTGTCGAAAGCCTCGATCGCGCTCCAGCTCTTCTCATCTCCGCTCGGTACATAGGCAACCAGGGGTTCGACCCCTTGTTGCAGTACGGCGGCCTGCTCCGGGTTGGCCAGTCGCAGTTGCATCAACTGCTTGACCTCGCCGTCCAGCCCTTGCCGACTGATGGCGGCCTGGTTGGCATCGCTCGCCTGCCGTTTCAGCCGTGGACTGGCCTTTTGCAGCAGGTTGGGCAGCGGGCTCTGGTACTCCTGATTGCTCAGCAGTGGCAGCAGGTTTTTCTGCTGTAGCGCCAGCTGGCGTGCCAGCTCCCGATCCGAGTCGGCAGCATGGGCGGTGGTGGCGCCCAGCAGTGCCAGTAACAAAATGACAGCCTGATTCCTCATTATTGTTCTCCAGTTTATGAGTCTGACAGAGGCACACATCGGGGAAGAAGAAGTGCCTCGGCACCACTTAATGGCAATTAGTTTCAGCTGTGAACCAATTTTTCTGAATTATGTGCTGTGTCTCACGGGAGGCTCCCCAGATGGTCAGGTCAGTTTCTCCGCTGGTTGACTTGATGCAGGATGATACCGACGAACAGCCCCCAACAGGCGGCGCCGACACCCAGCAGGCTGATCCCGGAGGCCGTGATGATGAAGGTGAGCAGGGCGGCTTCGCGCGCCTCGTCTTGCTGCAATGCCGTGTGCAGGCTGCTGCCTATGGTGCCGAGCAAAGCCAACCCTGCCACGCAGGTGACCAGCGTTGCAGGAAAAGCGGTGAACAGGGTGGCTACGCTTGCCCCGAAGCAACCGGTCAGCAGATAGAAGCCGCCAGCCCAGACGGCGGCCGGCCAGCGACGGCTGGCATCGGAATCCACGTCCTTGCCCATGCAGATGGCGGCCGTAATGGCCGCCAGGTTAAAGGCGTAGCCACCGAAGGGGGCCAGCAACAGGCCGGTCAGGCCGGTCCAGGTGATCAGGGATGAGGTGGCCGGTTGATAACCGTGAGCTCGCAATATGGTAATGCCGGGCATGTTCTGGGAGGTCATGGTGACGATGAACAGTGGCAGGGCTATGCCGAACAGGGTATCGAAGGAGAAGCTCGGCCAGGTCCAGACCGGGCTGGCGAGCTGCCAGTGCAGAGTGCCCAGTTGCAGATCCCCCCGCAGGGCACTGAGGGTTATTCCCATCGCCAGCACCAGCACCATGGTGTAGCGGGGCCAGAGATGGCGGCTGAGCAGGAAGGCCAGCAGCAGGGTGCCAAGCAGCAAGGGATCTTGTGGCGCGACCTTGAACAGATCCAGCCCGAATCTGAGCAAGACTCCGGCCAGCATGGCGGCGGCCAGCGGAGCCGGGATATGCCGTATCAGGCGATCGAACCAACCGCTGATGCCGCATAGGGTGATCAGCAGGGAAGAGATAACGAAGGCGCCTATGGCCTCAGCCAGGGTGAAGTTGCCCAGGCTGGTGATCAGCAGGGCGGCCCCCGGGGTCGACCAGGCGCTCAGTACGGGTATGCGGTAATAAAAGGAGAGGCCGATGCAGCTTGTTCCCATACCGATACCCAGCGCCCATAGCCAGGAGGCAAGCTGGGTAGCATCGGCACCCGCCGCCGTAGCAGCCTGAATGATCAGGATGACGGAGCTGGTGTAGCCGACCATCACGGCGATGAAACCTGCCACCAGGTGGGGAAGGGCGAAGGGCATAGTGACGTCCTTGTTGGATTGTGACTGGTTGTGCGTTATTACGTACAATGTGTCTTCTGACTATATCGCCGTGCGCTATAGCGCACAAGGCGATTCATGCAAGAGCAATGAAGAGGCAGTCATGCAAGAGATGAATCAGCATCTGGCCCAACGTCTGAAGGGATTACGCAGCGAACTTGGCTGGAGTCTGGATGTGGCGGCGCGTGAGACGGGGGTGAGCAAGGCCATGTTGGGGCAGATTGAGCGGGGAGAGTCCAGTCCTACTGTGGCTACCCTGTGGAAGATCGCCACCGGCTTTCGAGTCTCCTTCTCCAGCTTTATCGAGCCTGCCCCGGCAGCGCAGGGAGAGGTACTCTATCGTACCGCCGACGCCATTCGCCAGCAGCCTGCGGGAGAGGGCATGCAGGTCGCCCCCTTATTTCCTTATGAGAAGCGGTTTGGTTTTGAATTGTTTGAACTGACGCTGCTACCCGGGTATCAGCGCGAATCCGAACCCCATGAGCCCGGTGTGACCGAGCATGTCATCGTCATCAGTGGTCTGATGGAGGTGCTGGTGGAAGGGGAGTGGCGTTCACTGGTGCAAGGGGAGGCGGTGCGCTTTGCCGCCGACCGCCCCCATGGTTATCGCAATCTGGGGATTGCCCCTGCGATCTTTCACAACCTGATCCACTATCCGGCGGCCAGGCCCTGAGAATAAGCCCGGATGATCAGCCCGGACGGCCATCCGCCCTGGTGCTGGTCAGTATGGGGGCATAAACCCAGACGAACAGCCCATAGGCGCCGACCCAGGCCAGGCCACTCAGGTTCCAGCCGTGCAGGGTATAGGCAGGCCAGAGTAGCGGGATCACAACCCGGGTCACCGCTGCCGCTATGACCAGCGCGAACGCGCAGCTTATCCGGCGCCCTACTTGCAAAGCTCGGCCGCTATGGCCGAGGGAGACGCGCGCTATCATCCCCAGGATCATGGTGCCCATGCAGCCGGCGCTGAGCAGGTGACTGGCCGTCGACAAGGTGATGGGCAGGCCGGCGGCCTGCGCTCCGAGAGCGAGCATTCCGAGCGGAATAAACAGGTAGGCGAGATGCAGTGACCACAGCAGGGGATGAGCAAGGGTGGTCGGCAGGCGCCAGCGCAGCTGTCGCCACAGATGCAAGCCTGCTGTCACTATATATAGAGGCACCATATAAGTGCTGGTGGTCCATTGGGTGGGCAGCAGCAGCCAGCACAGCAAAATAAGCCACAGCGATGCGAGTGCTATGCGCTCCAGCCACGGCAGGGGAGCGGCTTTCTCCTGGCCGGTGCCTCGGGCGGTGAAGAAGGGGATGACTCGTCCTCCCATCACTGCAATCAGGGTCGTGAACAGCAGCACTGTCGTGACCAGCAGATGCTCTATGACGATCCACTCCCCATGCCATAGCCAGCTGGCGCCATTGAGCAGCGTCAGTACCACGAGCAGGGGGACAAAGAAGAGGTTGCGCCATTGGCGGGTCATTATGATGGGTTTGGCCAGGAACCAGGCGCAGAGCGGTAGCCACATCAGATCCATCATCATCAGAGCAGTGTTCCCTTCTCCCAGCCAGGGCAACAAACACCTCGGTGCGGCCCACAGGCCCACGACCAGTGCCAACGGCCAGCCCCGAACGCCGGGATGGGCCGTCCAGTTCTGTACGGCGGTCAGCAGAAAGCCCGCTACTATGGCCGCACCGAAACCAAACAGCATCTCGTGGGCATGCCACCAGATGGGGTTGCCGACTCCTGGCAGCAGGATCCAGCCATTGAGCTGTGCCAGCCAGCCCAGCATGGCCAAGGCAGAGAAGAGGGCCCCGAGCAGGAAGAAAGGCCGAAACCCCAGGCGGAACAGAGGAACTATCTGTTCTTCTTTGCGGCTATCCAGGATCTGATGCATGGTTAAACCTTAATTGACATTTGAAAAGCCAATTATAAAGTGACTTTTCAAATGTTCAATTTAAATCCAGTCAAAGCCTGAATTGATGGGGTTGTGAGCAAAAAGGCACGGGTTTGCTGCATATCTGAGCGAACGAACAATTGTGATGAAAAAGCCCTTGTCATCCCGGCGCGGCTCCCTATAATGCGCCCCTACCAGCACGGCGGAACACGCCAACCTGATGAGCCAGCTTCCTTGTGAAGCCGGCGCCGAAAGAAAAGCGAAAACAACCGCTTGACTTTCGAAGTGAGGAGCGTAATATGCGCCTCCTCAACGCGACAAGCGTGACGCTCTTTAACAATTTGAATCAAGCAATCT
>NZ_JAACFY010000021.1:0-81031 GCF_029237305.1 Aeromonas sp. 2MA4
TGTCGACCAAAGACGGTTAATCGGGCATTTTTATGGTTGTTCACTGGGGCACCTCGGATGATTGGTTTGGTTGGCGCCTCCAGTTTTCCGGGAATGCCCCGAGTGAACAACCTACAGAGAGATCACACCTAGACACCTCAGAGCCTTAAAATGAGGCAACTATTGGAGGTGTTATGACCCGTCAGCGTTATCCAGAAACATTCAAGATAGAAGCGGTTAAACAAGTCACCGAGCGCGGGCGGCCTGTGGCTGATGTTGCACGAGCCCTCGGGGTATCCAGCCACAGTCTGTATGCCTGGCTCAAGCAGTACGGTAAGCCCGCTGACCAGCAGCACGAAGAGTCTGCCTTGCAAGCCGAGATACGCCGTCTGAAAGCCGAACTGCGCCAAGTCACCGAGGAGCGCAACATTTTAAAGGAGGCCGCCGCGTACTTTGCCAGCGAGTCAAGGAAAGGTACGCGTTCATAACCTCCCGACTCGACCGGTACAGTGTCGTTACCCTGTGCCAGACCCTGGGGGTTCACCGAAGTGGCTTCTATGCGTGGTTGAAACAGCCCGCGTCGCCACGGCAGCAGGAGGACGAACGACTGACCGGATTGGTCAAGCAATCCTGGCTGGAAAGTGGTGCTGTCTACGGTTATCGCAAGATCCATCGCGATCTTCGTGACTTGGGGGAAGCCTGCGGCAAGCACCGTGTGGCCAAATTAATGAAGCGGGGGGGGCTGCGTTCACAAACGGGCTATCAACGCCGTAAGGGGCATCATGGAGGCAAGAGCCCACAGGCTGCCCCAAACACGCTGGCACGTCAGTTTAAGGTGCCAGCCCCCAACATCTCCTGGGTGACTGACATTACCTACATCCGCACTCAAGAAGGGTGGCTGTATCTGGCGGTGGTGCTCGACCTGTTCTCTCGCCAGATCATCGGTTGGGCGATGAGGCCACGTATGACGGCAGACTTGGCGGTTGATGCGTTATTGATGGCCGTCTGGCGGCGCAAGCCCAAGCAGGCGGTACTGGTGCATTCGGATCAGGGCAGCCAGTTTACCGGTGGGGAATGGCAGGACTTTCTGAAGGTTCACAACCTGAGTTGCAGTATGAGCCGACGTGGCAACTGTCACGACAACGCTGTCGCCGAGAGCTTCTTTCAGTTACTCAAACGGGAGCGGATCAAGCGCAGGGTTTACTCGACAAGAGACGAAGCCCGCAGCGACGTATTTGATTATATCGAAATGTTTTACAACCCAATCCGGCGCCATGGTTCCAATGATGGGCTGTCGCCGGTAGAGTTTGAAAAGCAGTTCAATGTTCAACAACAGAGTGTCTAGAAAACCCGGGGCGATTCACAAGGCCTTCCTGCTTGGGAAGGTCTTTTGTGTTCCTGGCCACGGAGTAGCTAGCTTTGAGCTTTAGCAGATTGCCATTGCATCACCAGCTGGATGGATATCTTGCCCTGTTATGCAAGGTGGTGGCTCGGTTCAAAAGCGCTCAAGCAATGGGGAAATACAAAGTGTGATGTAAGGGGCCGGAGGCGTTGGTCTGCGTGAAAGAGCCAACAGGAGGCTTGAGAATGTGCACATAAAGAAAAGGGGACGGCAGTTGCCGTCCCCTCAAGTCATCTAGTCCAGTCCATGAACTGCAATGCTCCCTGCGATCCCTGACTTTATCCTTATCCTTCGGAATATCCCCTTCCCAATCCGTTGAGGTGTCCTGTGACCATCCTGGTCTGGCAATCTTTCCTGATTGCTGCACTCTCTCCATCTTGGAGGTGTCCCTTACCACATCCTGTGGTGTTCCTTGCGTCATCCTGACAGATAACCATCCGGGCTATCTCGCTTCATCCTGAAGCTGTCCTGCTCGCATCCGGCGAGGTCCTGTTCTTCCTGAAGAGCGGTAATCCCTACTGCTCTGCCTCATCCCGAGGTATCCGCAACCACATCCTGTGATGTCCTGTTCAATCCTTTTGATAACCTTCCCGGTTACCAGCCTCATCCTGAGGTATCCCTGACCACGTCCTGTGGATTATTCCCTGTTTATGCGCTGTTCCTGCATCCTGCCGAACCAGCTTCGTCCTTGTGAGACCCATATTAAGGGAAGCGCACAGGGTAACAAGGGTGCTTGGGTGGTTATCGGCATGAGCCAGCTTGATTAAACCCAATCATTAACAAGATAAATCCATATTAATCATTATGTTAGTTTGTTTCATTGGAAAGCACATGGATTCAAAGATGGCTTCGCGTACGGTGCAACACAGTGGCCTCTTACAGCCGCTATGGCGGATCTCTCACACGAAAAAACAGGGGGAAAACGATGGTACAAGACTGCTCAATTCAACTGGCAAGAGTTAAAAATTAGTTGAATAAATATGCTTGAAAAGAATACAAAAAGCCGAGGCTGAGCTCGGCTTTTTGGGATTAGCTAACCCGGCTGCCTGGTGTCGGGTATGCCTTGCGCAATGACTCTGGCGCCAGCACTTCCAGGTTGCCGCTCATGTTATTGAGCCAGGTGCGAAATTCAGGGGTGTCCTGGACTTCGGTCTCCACCACGACACTGCGCTTGTCATAGCGAGTCATGCGTGGGTTGTGGCCCGGGATCTGGCCATCGACCAGGGTCGGGCAGTTTGCATCAATGCGACCGACAAAGCGGATTGGACCGCTGACGTCCTGGTAGCCCTGGTCACGGATCAGCTTCTGGATATTGAAATCCTTCGGCTGGGTTGCGCTGAAGTTGGTCAGTTCCACGCCCTTGATGTGATCGAACGGGATGCCGTATACCTTGGGATCCAGCTCGGACAAAGTACAGAGCAGGGTCGGACCATCGGCCTGATTCAGGATGCCGAGCGGATTGATGCGGTCATAGCAGAGCCATACAGTACGCTCCTTGATGACGCGCTGTATCTCGGCGCTGAACTTGCGACCACGCCAGAGGGCATCGCGGATCAGGGTGCTGCGACGGATCTCCGGGTTGCCGGCAAACGGACGCGGTGACTGATGCACGCTCTCGAGCCAGCGTTCGGCCAGTTCGCTCTGGCTGTCGCGGATCACCTGGCTGGCCTTGTCGATCAGCGGATTCAATTCGGTCAGCACACTTGCCGGTAGCAGTTGGCTTGCCTGATCACTCCAGGTTTTCAGGGCCACCGCCAGCGACAGCGGCATGATATTGGCGAAGTCGTTGAGGCCATGGCGCTCAAAGCACCAGCCGTGGGGTTTGCTGCGCTCATCCGAGGTGAGGTCGAACAACCCCATGCCGGACATCTCTTCCAGGTCCCGTTGCACGGTACGCAGACTGACATGGATACCTTCCTCTTCCAGTTTTACCTGAAGTTGGCTGGCGGTCAGCTTGTAAGGGCGGTGCGGGATGCAACGCGCCAAGGTCAGTTGTCGTAACAGCTTCTTACTCATGGTGCATGCCTTCACTGGTTTAGCGTTGAGTGTATCCTAGCCATGGCATGCGACAGTCTATGTCGCAAGTTTTGCTGCGACAACTGTCGCCATTTTCATACAAACGTCATTAACTACATGATATTAAATATGATTACTGTTTTGGCGGGTGGCAATTGAGGCTTTTAATTGATGAAAAAATCGCAAATTAAAGTGCTGTCTTGCGGTTTTTAGGGAGAAGAAAAAATAGAAATCACGTTAAAGGGCAGAAGATGATGTGGAGGGAATGGCTTCCCCCCACCAGATGGACATTCTTGTCAGGCCAACCAGGACCAGGCCGACTTGGTCATGGCGGCCCCCACCATATAGCCAAACACCGCCAGCGCGGCGACACCCGCCACAAGCTTCTGGCTGCGAGCAGGCCGTTTTAACGCCATGACACCGAGCCCTATGTAGACCACCAGGGCGATCAGCTTGGCCATCAGCCAGGGTTGCTGGCCCGGGCTCATCTGCAACGTGACAGCCAGCAGCACCCCGAACAGCAGCAAGAAGGTGTCGTTGACGTGGGGCGCTATCTTCAGCCAGCGCTGTTGTAGACGCGGGCTGGCATTGAGAGAGAGCATCCAGCGATAGACAAACAGCAGCAGGCTGACGATGGCGAGGGTCATGTGCAGGTGTTTGAGCAGAGGGTAATAGGCAATCATATTGCTTCCTTGTCGTTGTCGGGCAGACCGCTGTTCCAGTTGTGAGCGTGAATACGCTCTTGTCCTTCCTGATCGTCTTGCAACAGATCGGAAAGGATGTCCCTGTATTGCAGGCTCTTGTTGATGTAGGTGTGTTCGTCGTCCAGGTAATTGGCCTGCTCCCGCAGCAACCAGTTGTCGTGTTGTTTGAAGGTCTGTCCCGCCCGCCAGGCCTGGTTGGCCCGAAATCCCAGCTGGGTCAGCGCTTCCACCCCCAGATCCACGGCGGAACCCAGGGTTTCCCGATGCACGCTGTCCACGCCGTGGCGCAGGATCTCGTGAGCATGGGGTCTGTCTTGGGCACGCGCCAGTATCTTAAGGTGCGGGAAGTGTTTCTTCACCATTTCAATCACTTCAAGCGAGGTGGCCGGGTCATTGATGGAGAGTACCAGCAGTTTTGCCTTGTGGGCGCCGGCGGCATGCAGCAGATCGAGCCGGCTGGCGTCGCCGTAGAACACCTGATAGCCGTACCTGCGCAGCATCTCTATCTGACTGGCGTCCTGCTCCAGTATGGTTGTGCCTATGCCGTGGCCGTGCAGCAGGCGCCCCACTATCTGGCCGAAGCGGCCGAAGCCGGCGATGATGACGGGGTGCTCCACCAATTCAGGTTGCTCGTGCTGCGGCGAATCGCTGTGGGTACGGTAATCGAACCAGGGCTGGATCACCCGATCGTTGAGGATCAGCAAGAGCGGCGTCAGCGCCATGGAGAGCGCCACCACCAGGGTGAGCAGCGAGATGGTGTCGCCAGGCAGCACCTTGTTCTGGGAGGCAAACGAGAAGAGCACAAAGGCAAACTCCCCACCCTGTGCCAGCGCCAGCCCGAAGGTCCAGCGCTGATTGGGCGAGATACGAATGACAAAGCCGAGCGCCATCAGCACCAGCCATTTCAATGCCATCAGGCCGATCACCAGCGCCGGGATGAGAAAGGGGTGTTCGGCAAACAGGCTGAAGTTGATGCCGGCGCCCACCGACATGAAGAAGAGGCCGAGCAGCAAGCCCTTGAACGGCTCTATGTCCGCCTCCAGTTCGTGGCGATATTCGCTGTCGGCCAGCACCACGCCGGCGAGGAAGGAGCCAAGGGCAGGGGAGAGCCCCACAGACTCCATCAGCACAGCGATGGCGATCACCAGCAGCAGGGCGGCGGCGACGAAGATCTCCCGCATGTGGGACTGGGCGATGGCGCGAAACACCGGCCGCATCAGGTAGTGGCCGCCCAGCACTATGCCGGAGATGGCCGCGACCACCAGCAGGCCGTGTTGCCAGCCAGCCAGCTCCGCACTGCCATTGCTGGCCACCGGTGCTATGGCGAGCAGCGGCAGGATCGCCAGTATGGGAATGACGGCAATGTCCTGAAACAACAGCACCGCAAAGGCGGATCGACCGCTTTCGCTCTGCATCAGTTTGCGCTCCTGCAGGCTCTGCAACACTATGGCTGTGGAGGAGAGCGCCAGGATGAGGCCGATGGCCAGTCCCTGCTGCCAGGGCAGTCCGATGAGATATGCCACGCCAGTCAGGGCACCTGTGGTGAGCAGCACCTGCAGGCCGCCAGTGCCGAGTATGGGCCCCTTCAGCTGCCACAAGAGGGCAGGGCGCAGCTCCAGCCCGACCAGAAACAGCATCAGCACTACCCCGAACTCGGCGAAGTGCATCACATCCTTCTGCTCCCCCACCAGCCCCAGCAGAAAGGGACCTATGATGATGCCCGCCAGCAGGTAGCCAAGCACAGAACCCAGCCCCCAGCGTTTGGCCAGCGGCACGGCGATCACCGCCGCCGAGAGGTAGATAAGCGCATCAAACAGTAATCCATGCCCCATCAGCCCGCCCTCCGTTTAAACGTCTGGTCAGGCTCATGGGGTCGGCCAAATAGCTGACAGTGTTTCATGAGAGCACCTCCAGCAGATCCCGCAGATAAGATTGCCCCGCGAGCTGATCGAGGGTCAGTTGCTCGTCGCGCAGGGCACACAACAGCTGGCGATAATCCTGGCCACAGCGGCGCAATGCCTCCGAATCCTTGATCTTGTGAAAGGAGTGGAGCACGAACGGGGGCAGCCAGGTCATGCCGCACAGTTGTGCCGTTTGCTGGAACGGCAGCAAAAAGTCGAGCAGTGGGCGGCTGTTGTAGCCTGCGCTGCAATAGGACTCTGGGGCGCCACCCGTGGTGATGGCACTCAGCCACTGCTTGCCATTGAGGGCATGGGCCTCGGGACCGTAGGCATAGCCGTATTCCAGCACCAGGTCCATCCACTCCTTCATGATGGCGGGGCAGGAGTACCAGTAGAAGGGGTGTTGAAAGACGATGATATCGTGTTCCGACAGCAGGGCCTGTTCCTGTTTTACATTGATGAACATGTCCGGGTAGTGCTGATAGAGGTCATGAACTGTGACGCCCTCCAGCTCTTCGATAGCCTGCAACAGCTGCTTGTTGGCTCTTGAGCTCTGCAGGGCCGGGTGTGAAAAGATAACTAGAATGCGTTTCATGGGGTCATAACCTGAAGACTGAGCCTGGTACTGGCAAAAACCAGTACTGGCGAAAAGAAGATGCATTGAGCGGTGACGTTATCAAGAAGTGCCATGGCCCGCCAGTTCCGGGATCAGGTCCCGTTACGCCGGACGCGGGGATCCGTGGGTGAATCGCGCCCCGCCAGACTACTTACATCCCGCGAACCATAGAGGGGAGGGCTTGACCCTCCCCCTGGGCCAGAGGTTACCATAGGGCTCTTCTGCTTAATGAGTCATGTCATGGTTCTGACCCGTCGCCAACTCGCTCGCGCCCGCCGCTGGCTCCCCTTGTGGAGTCTGCTGATGGTGCTGATGTCGTTTGGCAGCCGGGCGGCGACCGATCTCTGTACGCTGACCCCCCATTGCAGCCAGAGTGAGCGAACCCTGGAGAAAGCCATGCCGTGTGGCAGCTTTACTGCGGCGCTCGCCATGACGGTGCTCACCAGCGACAGCCTGACGGTGGCCGTGCTGGAGCCTGACAGGCCAGAGTTTATTTCCCCTTCCCTGTATACGCCGGATGCGCCGCCCGAGCGGCTGGAACGTCCTCCCCGTCATCCCGGTTGAGTCGAGTTTCCCCATTTTTTTGGGTATTTCTTCTTATCCGAGGTGAGTCATGTACAAGTCCCTGTTACTGGCCCTGCTGGCCGGCAGTGTCAGCTTCTCCGCCCTGGCTGCGGAGCGGATGACTGTCTACAAGTCCCAGTATTGCGGCTGCTGCAAGACCTGGATCAAGCACATGGAAGAGAACGGCTTTGAGGTCAAGGTCGTCGAAACCGAGCAGCTTGAACCCATCAAGCAGCAGTACGGCATCACTCCGCAGCTGGCGTCCTGCCACACGGGTGTGGTCAATGGCTATGTGGTGGAGGGACATGTACCCGCTGCCGACGTGCAGAAGCAGCTCAAGGAAAAACCGGCGATCCGCGGCCTGACCATTCCGGGCATGCCCCAGAGTGCGCCAGGCATGGATATACCGGGTCAGCCCTATCAGGTGCTGAGCATCAGTCATGAGGGCGCGACCAAGACCTGGTCGAGCTATCCCGGCTGACGCAAACTGGTCATGAGCAGACATAACTCCATCATGTGAGGCACACCTGAGCGAATCCGTGTCGCTCATGGTCAGGTTTGAGGGCCACTGTCGCGAGACAGTGGCCCTTTTACGTGTTCTGGCGGGTTTTGCGCTGATAACTTGCAACTGGGGGCGACAAGGGGCAGATTGTTGGCCACACCAAGGAGCCAAGGCTCAGGTTTGCCAACCCTTTTAAAGCGCAAAGGATGCGAGATGTTCACCTTTTCCCGAGGGCTTCTGCTGCTGGCTTGTCTGGCCGCGGTCCCCTGTTCATATGCCAATGATGAGTCCGCCATGCCCACAAGTGACACCCTGATCCAGCCTCCCGTGGCCGCCAAACATCCTCATACCATCAAAAAACACGGGGATGCCCGGGTCGACAACTACTACTGGCTGCGGGATGACGAGCGCCAGAATCCCGAGGTGCTGGCCTACCTCAAGGCTGAAAACGCCTATACCGATGCCATGCTCAAGCCCACCCAGCCGCTGCGCGATCAACTCTACAAAGAGATGGTGGCCCGCATTCCCCAGCAGGATGAGTCGGTGCCCTATGTGAAGAATGGCTACCGTTACCAGACCCGTTATGAGCCGGGCAAGGAGTACGGCATCTACTCCCGCACCCGGGTCGGGGAGAAGCACGCCGATGTGATGCTCGACAGCAACCAGCGCGCCGAAGGGCACGAGTTCTACGCCCTGGGCGCCCTGGAGGTGAGCCGCAACAACCGCTGGCTGGCGGTGGCGGAAGATTTCCTCTCTCGTCGTCAGTACCAGATCCAGTTCCTCGATCTGGAGAGTGGCCAGTGGGCCAGCGACAAGTTGGAAAATACCTCCGGCAACCTGGTATGGGCCAACGACAGCAAGACAGTGTTCTACGTGCGCAAGCATCCCAAGACCTTGTTGCCCTATCAGGTCTATCGCCACGAGCTTGGCTCGGATCCGGCGAAAGATGCCCTGGTGTATGAGGAAAAAGACGACACCTTCTACGTCAGCCTCTATGCCACCACCTCGGAAGACTTCATCGTCATCGCCCTTTCCAGCACCACAACGGGCGAGGCGCGTCTCATCGACGCCAATGTGCCGACCCAGGCGCCGCGTCTGTTCTTGCCCCGTCAGGTGGATCACGAATACAGCCTGGATCACTACCGCGGCCGCTTCTATGTCCGTTCCAACAAGGACGGCAAGAACTTCGGCTTGTACGAGACCAAAGAGAGCCCGGTCGATCGCTGGAAATCTGTGATAGCTCCCAATCCGGACGTACTGCTGGAGAGCTATGCCCTGTTCAAGGAGTGGCTGGTACTTGAGGAGCGCAACCAGGGCCTGACCCGGCTGCGCCAGATCAACTGGCAGAGCGGCGAGGAGAAGGAGATCGCCTTCGACGATCCCGCCTATGTCACCTGGCTTGCCTACAACCCGGAGCCGGATACCAGCGCCCTGCGCTATGGCTACTCTTCCATGACTACGCCCTCCTCCACCTATGAGCTGGATATGACGAGCGGCAAGCGCACCCTGCTCAAGCAGCAGCCGGTGGCGGGCTTCAAAGCACAACTGTATGCCAGTGAGAGACTCTGGATCACGGCCCGTGACGGCATGTCCGTGCCGGTGTCACTGGTCTATCGCAAGGACAAGTTCAAGAAAAACGGCCACAACCCGCTGCTGGTGTACGGCTACGGCTCTTACGGTGCCAGCATGGATCCCGACTTCAGCACCGCACGTCTGAGCCTGCTGGACAGAGGCTTCGTCTATGCCATCGCCCATATCCGGGGTGGCGAGGAGCTGGGCCGTCACTGGTATGAAGATGGCAAGCTGCTGAAAAAACAGAATACCTTCAACGACTTCATCGACGTCACCGATGGGCTGGTTGCGCAAGGGTATGGCGCCAAAGATCAGGTCTATGCCATGGGCGGCAGTGCCGGTGGCCTGCTGATGGGGGCCGTCATCAACCAGGCTCCCCAGCTTTATCGCGGCGTGGTCGCCCAGGTACCGTTCGTGGATGTGGTCACTACCATGCTGGATGAGTCGATCCCCCTCACCACGGGGGAGTACGACGAGTGGGGCAACCCGAACCAGAAGCGTTACTACGACTACATGAAGGCTTATAGCCCTTACGATCAGGTCAAGGCACAGGCCTATCCCAATCTGCTGGTCACCACGGGTCTGCACGACTCCCAGGTACAGTATTGGGAGCCTGCCAAGTGGGTCGCCAAGCTGCGCGAGATGAAGACGGATGATAACAAGTTGTTGCTGAATACCGACATGGATGCTGGCCACGGTGGCAAATCCGGTCGCTTCAAGGCGTACGAAGACATAGCGCTGGAATTCGCGTTTATTCTGGATCTGGCCCAAGCCGGCAGCTGAGACAAGATGACACAGGCCCTTGCCCTGCAAGGGTTACAAAAGAATCCGTCATCGCTTTTTATTGCTTCCATCAGGTAGCAGATGGAATTAATCTTTGGTAGGAAAATGAATGATCAGCGTCATAGTTTTCGAGATTTAATTCCGGGATTTTGCCATTTTGTTTGATTTGTGTTGGCTTAATGTGCTTAATCGGAGTGCTTATAACTTTTTCTTTGGCCCCTCAGGGGCCAAATTATCTTCAACTGGCACGAAGCCGGTTGACTCACCGCAGGATGAGGGTGATTTTTTGGGAAAGGCATCGCAGCCCAACCCTTTTATTGCATGAGGCAAGTTAGGCAAGCCCAGCGCAGAACAGGGTGTTGTCGTACATTCATCCGGGAATCGGATGAGATAAATCAATGAAAAGGATGGAAAACATGAAAGGATTATCCTTGGCGTGCGCCCTGTCGGCGGCTCTGGTCGGTGTTTCGTTTGGCGGCCAGGTACAGGCGCAGGAGCGCTTCGTGACCATAGGCACCGGCGGCCAGACTGGCGTCTACTATGTGGCAGGCCAGTCTATCTGTCGTTTCCTCAATCGCGGCGCTGCCGATCATCAGATCAAGTGCAACGCGCCCGCCAGTGGTGGCGGTGTTGCCAACGTCAACGGCATCCGCAGCGGTGAATTCAACTTCGGCATCATGCAGTCTGACCACCAGTTCAAGGCGATGAAAGGGCTGCCCCCTTTCCAGACCGAAGGGGCCATGGATGATATCCGTGCCGTCTTCTCCCTGCAGAGCGAGGTGTTCACCATTCTGGCTCGTCGCGATGCCAAGATCGCCAGCTTTGACGATCTGAAGGGCAAGCGCGTCAACATCGGCAACCCGGGCTCGGGTCAGCGTGACACCATGGAAGAGATCATGGCGGTCAAGGGCTGGAAGAAGGGTGACTTCGCGCTGGTTTCCGAGCTGAAACCGGCGGAGCAGGCTTCTGCACTGGGTGACAACAACATCGACGCCATGAGCTACTTCGTTGGTCACCCGAACGGCGCCATCCAGGAAGCTTCCACCACCACGGATGCCGTGCTGGTGCCGGTGACCGGCGAGGCCATCGACAAGCTGTTGGCAGAGAAGAGCTACTACACCAAGGCCGAGATCCCGGGTGGCCTCTACAAGGGCAGCGACCAGCCGACCCCGTCCATCGGTGGCAAGGCTGTGCTCTCCACCAGCGCCAAGGCCGATCCGGAAGTGGTCTATCAGCTGGTGAAGTCTGTCTTTGACAACCTGGATCGCTTCAAGCGCCTGCACCCTGCCTTTGCCGACCTGAAAGAGGCCGACATGATCAAGGTAGGGCTCTCTGCACCGCTGCATGAAGGGGCTGCTCGCTACTACAAAGAGCGCGGCTGGCTCTGATTGAGGGCCCAAGGGCCTTTGTCACTCCCTCGACACCCGTTGGCTGCGCTGTTTGCGGCGGCGGGTGTCGTTTTTGTTGTACTCGTTGGCACAAGTTAACCCTATGCAAGATACACAACTCTCTACCGAGGAACTGATCGCCCAAGATGTGGGCGCTCGTCTGCCGCTCGGCATCATGGGCTGGCTCATTACCGCCCTGGCGCTGGTCTGGTCCCTGTTCCAGCTCTGGATTGCCTCGCCACTGCCCTTCATGCTGGGTTTTGGCGTACTCAATGACACCGAAACCCGTGCTATTCACCTCACTTTTGCCCTGTTGCTGGCCTATCTGGTGTTTCCGGCATTTCGACGCTCTCCCCGGGACAGAGTCCCGCTCAGCGACATGGCGCTGGGGCTGATTGCAGCCGGTGCGGCCTCTTACCTGTTTGTGATGTATGAAGCGCTGGCCCTGCGTCCGGGCAGCCTCACCACCTCTGATCTGATCACGGCCTGTATCGGCATCCCCTTGCTGCTGGAAGCGGCACGGCGTGCTCTGGGCCCAGCCCTGGCGGTCATTGCCCTGCTGTTCCTCGTATACAGCCTGGCTGGCCCCTGGATGCCGGGTCTGCTGGCTCACCGCGGCGTGAGCTTCACCGCCCTGGCCAACCACCAGTGGATCACCACCGAAGGGGTGTTTGGCATAGCGCTCGGCGTGTCGACCAGCTTCGTGTTCCTGTTCGTGCTGTTCGGCGCCCTGCTGGAGCGGGCCGGTGCCGGTCACTACTTTATCCAGCTCGCTTTCAGCCTGCTTGGTCACCTGCGCGGCGGCCCGGCCAAGGCGGCCGTCGTAGCCTCCGGCCTGACCGGCCTCATCTCGGGGTCGTCCATCGCCAACGTGGTCACCACTGGCACCTTCACCATCCCCATGATGAAGAAGGTGGGCTTCAGTGCCGAGAAGGCGGGGGCGGTGGAAGTGGCTTCCTCGGTCAACGGCCAGATCATGCCCCCCGTGATGGGGGCCGCGGCCTTCCTGATGGTGGAGTACGTGGGCATCCCTTATGTGGATATCATCAAGCATGCCTTCCTGCCGGCCGCCATCTCCTATATAGCGCTGCTCTACATAGTGCATCTGGAAGCGCTCAAGCTCGATATGCAGCCTATCGGCGGCCATCAACCCAAGCCCTGGCTGCGTCGTTTGACCGGCTTTGCCTTCGGCGCGGCCCTCATCAGTGGCCTGTCGCTGGCAGTCTACTATGGCCTCGGTTGGCTCAAGCCCGCGCTGGGTGATTATGCCTTGCCAGGGATTTCATTGCTGCTGGCTGCCGCTTATGTGGGTCTGCTCAAGATAGCGGCCAGCAATGAACCATTGGCAGCGGAGGATCCCGACAAGCCGCTGATCAAGTTGCCCAACACCCGCGCCGTGCTGCTCTCAGGTCTGCATTTCCTGCTGCCCGTGGTGGTACTGGTGTGGTGTCTGATGGTGGAGCGCCTCTCGCCTGGTTTGTCGGCCTTTTGGGGCACCGTCATGCTGGTCATCATTTTGCTGACCCAGCGGCCGCTGCTCAACTGGCTGCGTACCGATGGCAAGCATGACTACGGCTCGCTGCTCGATGGCATGGTGGATCTGCGGGAAGGGCTGGTCGCCGGTGCCCGCAACATGATCGGCATCGGCATTGCCACCGCCACGGCGGGGATCATAGTCGGTGCCGTCTCCCAGACAGGGGTTGGCCTGGTGCTGGCGGATCTGGTGGAGTTCCTCTCCATGGGCAATCTGCTGCTGATGCTGCTGCTCACAGCCCTGTTGAGCCTGATCCTCGGCATGGGATTGCCCACCACGGCCAACTACATAGTGGTGTCCAGCTTGCTGGCTCCGGTGGTGGTGACGCTTGGCCAGCAGAACGGTCTGATAGTGCCGCTCATAGCCGTGCATCTGTTCGTGTTCTACTTCGGCATCATGGCGGACGTAACGCCACCTGTGGGTCTGGCCTCGTTTGCAGCGGCTGCCGTTTCCAAGGGCGATCCCATCAAAACCGGTATCACGGCTTTCTACTACAGTCTGCGCACCGCGGCACTGCCCTTCCTGTTCATCTTCAACACGGATCTGCTGCTGATCGACGTGGACTTCGCCCACGGCGTGCTGATCTTCGTGGTGGCGACCATTGCCATGCTGATCTTCGCCGCCGCGACCCAGGGCTGGTTCCTGGTGAAGAACCGCTGGTACGAGAGCATCTTGCTCCTGCTGGTGGCTTTCACCCTGTTCCGTCCGGGGTTCTGGATGGACATGGTGCACGATCCTTATCGCAGTACACCGCCAGCCCAGCTTGCCCAGACCATGGGGGAGGTAGAAGCGCAGAGCACATTAAGGTTGCGGCTCAAGGGTGAGGATATGGTAGGCAAGCCCCGTCAATCCACCCTGCTGGTCGCAGTGCCGGATGGTGAAAATGGCGACGAGCGGTTGGCGAACCTGGGTCTGACGATCTATGAGCAGGATGGCAAGACCCTGATCGACAGCGTGGCCTTTGGCAGCCCGGCTGCCACCATGGGGCTTGAGTTTGACCAGGAGATCCTCTCCGTCAAGGCGCCTACCGAGCGCTGGCGTAAAGAGCTGATGTGGTTCCCGGGCTTCCTGCTGTTCGGGCTGATCGTCTGGCTGCAACGGCGACGTGCGGTTCGCCAATAAAAAATGCCAATAATAACGGCGCCATCAAGGCGCCGTTATTATTTTCCCAATAGGGGATTATTCTTGCGGAGCCTGTTCCGGCAGCAGGCTCTGGGTCTGTTGTGCCAGTGGACTGAGGCCCGGCAGCTCGCATGCTAGCCCCAGACGGCACATAGTGAGGGCGGGCTAGTTTGACTGAGCCTGCTGCTGCAGCTGATCCAGCGCCTGCTGTTCTTGCGGACTGAGTCCAAGCTGTTCGCAGGCCTGCTCGAAGCTGATCCCCGGATCTGGAACATCATGATATCCATATCGGGAGTGCTAGTTTGACTGAGCCTGCTGCTGCAGCTGATCCAGCGCCTGCTGTTCTTGCGGACTGAGTCCAAGCTGTTCGCAGGCTTGCTCGAAGCTGATTCCCCGGATCTGGAACATCATGATATCCATATCGGGAGTGCTAGTTTGACTGAGCCTGCTGCTGCAGCTGATCCAGAGCCTGCTGTTCTTGCGGACTGAGTCCAAGCTGTTCGCAGGCCTGTTCGAAGCTGATCCCCAGATGGCACATCATGATATCGATAGCGGGCAGATAGTTTTTCATTTCGTCTTCCATGGTGATCCTCCAGACCCTTCCTTATGCCCTGACCAGGGCCGGCGGGCAATTAGACTTTAGGCGTAGACTGCTCATTTGCTGAGCTCCCCTGCCACTGGCCGAGGGAATTTGCTACTCTGCTGCCAGTCAGAAGATGTTGCCGTATGACTGCGAGCAACACGTGAGGAGCAGGGCATGTTATTGAGTTTCTTGATCATCGCATCGGGCTGGTGGCACATTCGTGCGGCCTACGGCTCAGACTCCCGTCAGTTCTATATCAGCAAGCCGCTGACCATGCTGTTCATCATAGCGCTGGCGTTTGGCTATCAGAGCGATGACCATGACGGCTCACACGCTTGGATCCTGCTCGGGCTCTGCCTGTCGCTGGCCGGGGACGTACTGCTGATGTTGCCAAGGGATCGTTTCATTCAGGGCCTGGCGGCTTTTTTTGTCGCACACCTCTGCTACATAGTCGGCTTTGCCCAGGGACCCCTGGTGTTGAACCTGGTGGATGGTCTCTTGCTGCTGCTGGTGGCTGGCATGGTATTCGGCCTGCTGTGGGGCCGGTTGGGGGAGATGAAGATCCCCGTCTTCTGCTACATGCTGGTGATCATCGGCATGGCCTGGGTGGCTGCCGGTGCCTGGCACGCCTCCTTGACCGCGGGCAGTGCCGCCGCCCTGGTGGGGGCACTGATGTTCCTCTTTTCCGACAGCATGCTGGCGCTGGACAGATTCCGGCGTCCCTTTCCTCACGCCACGGCCTGGATCATGAGCAGCTACTTCGCGGCCCAGTTTCTGATCGCAGCCTCCTTGGCGGGGTGAAGAAGAGCCGGTCTCTTTCGTCACTTGCACCTGATCACCAGCAAGAAAAATGGGCCTGTTGGCCCATTTTTTTGTGTCTGTTTTTACGCCTTGGCTATGCCTCGAGCGGCTCGGCATCGGCCGCTCTGGGGGCTGGCTGCTTGAGCAGCAGCATCAGGGCGCTGGCGATGAGCAGGAAGATCCCCATCACGTAGAACACCTGGTTGTAAGCCATGATGGCAGCCTCGCGGCTGATGGTGTTCGACAGCATGGCCTGGGCCTGCTGTTGGGCCAGCTCGGGACCCGAGCCCTGCGCCATCATGCTCCGGGCCAGCTGCAGCAGGTAGCTCTGCCCTTCTATGCTGCTGGCGGCCAGGGTGCTGCTGATCTGGCTGACATGGACGCGGGTGTCGTTGTCGATCAGGGTCGCTATGATGGCGATACCAAAGGCACCCCCCAGGTTGCGCAGCACGTTGAGCAGGGTCGAGGAGGAGGGGATCTCGTCGTGACTCAGGCTGGCCGTCGCCACCAGAGAGAGCGGCACCATGATGAAGGGTTGACCCAGGGCCCGCACTATCAGCGACTGGATAAGCTGGGGGCCGGCGTAGTCGGCACTCATGTTCATGTTCATGAAGCAGCTGATGGCAAATACCAGAAAACCGAAGCTCACCAGATAGCGCGGGTCTATCTTGTGGGTCAGCTTGGGCACCAGCGGCAACACCAGCAGTTGGGGCAGCCCCATCCACATCAGCACCTCACCGATTTCCAGCGCGTTGTAGTTGTGGATCTGCGCCATGTAGAGCGGCAGCACATAGATGGAGCCCATCAGCGCCATGCCGAGCACCAGATAGGCAAAGCAGGCCAGCGCGAAGCGCGGGTTGTGCAGCAGCCGCAGGTTGACCAGCGGATGGCGTCTGAGCAGCTGGCTGATGACGAAGAACACCAAGGCCACCACAGAGATGACGGTGAGCCGCACTATGAAGCTCGAGCCAAACCAGTCCTCTCTGTTGCCCTCTTCCAGCACCACTTCCAGCAGACCCAGTCCCATCGCCATTGTGATGATGCCGATGAGATCCACCTGCTTGATCACGGTCCAGTCGACCGGCTTCTTGTCCAGACCATGGGCCAGCATGGCCATCACCAGCAGGCCGGGCGGTACGTTCAGGTAGAAGATGTAGTGCCAGGAGAGCTGCTCCGTCAGCCAGCCACCCAGAGTCGGACCTATGGCGGGGGCGAAGGTGGCACAGAGGCCGAACAGTGCCATGCCGGCCGCTCGCTTGTGCAGTGGCAGCAGGCTGACGATGAGGGAGAAGGCCATGGGGATTAGCGCCCCGCCGGTGAAACCCTGCAGCGCCCGGAAGACGATCATGCTGGTGAGGTTCCAGCTGAACGAGCAGAGCACGGAGGCGACGATAAAGGCCCCCGTGGTCCACAACAGGTAACGACGCACGCTCAGACCCCGACTCAGCCAGCCGCTCAGGGGAATGGCGATCATCTCCGCCACCAGATAGGAGGTGGAGATCCAGGAGCTCTCGCTCAGGGTGGCCGACAGGGCCCCCTGAATATCCTTCAGGGAGGCGTTGGTGATCTGGATGTCGAGGATGGCCATGAAGGCGCCAATGAGGCCCCCCATGACGGCGATCCAGTTGCGACGTGGAATGGGTTCCATCAGTTGGCTGCCATCAGGGCGGCAGGATCACGGGTATCCACTATCACCTCGGTGGAGAGGCCCGGCAGCAGCTTGCCTGCCAGGGCACCCGGCTCGGGGATGCGGATCTTGACCGGTACCCGCTGCACTATCTTGGTGAAGTTGCCGGTGGCATTCTCCGGTGGCAACAGGGCGAACCTGGCGCCGGTGGCGGGGGCCAGGCTGTCGATGATCCCCTCGACCGGTTGATCCGGATAGGCGTCAAGGATCACTTTGACCTTCTGGCCCGGTTGCATATGGTGCAGCTGGGTCTCCTTGAAATTGGCCTCGACCCACACCTGTTGCAGCGGCACCAGACTGGCGACCTGCATGCCGGACTGAACGTAGAGCCCTGCCCGCAGGCTGCGTTTGCCTATGATGCCGTCAGCCGGTGCCCGCAGCTCGGTATAGCTCAGCTCCAGTCTGGCCTGTTCCAGCTGCGCCTCGCTCAATGCCAGCCTGGCCTGATTCTGCTTGGCCTCGGCATCCAGCACCAACAGACGTTCACGGGCGGCTTGCAGGGCGGCCCTGGCTTCCTGTTCCTGCGCCTGATTGACCTGCAATCCGGCCCGCACTTCATCCAGGCTGTCTTGCGAGCTGTAATGGCGCTGGTTGAGCTGGCTGACCCTTTGCACCTGTTGTCTGGCGCGCACCTGCTCGGCATTGGCGGAGGCGACCTTGGCCTCGGCCTGACGGATCAGGCTCAGTTGCTGGGTCCGGGTCGCGGCCAGATTCTCGGCGGTCGCCTGATTGAGGTGCAGGTCGGCCTCGGCTTCGGCCACCCTGGTCTTGAACTCCCGATCGTCCAGTCGGGCGATCAGCTGACCGGCCTTCACCGCCTGGTTGTCGGTGACCAGCACCTCACTGATGTAGCCGGACAGCTTGGATCCGATCCCGGTCACTTCGCTCTGCAGGTAGGCGTTGTCGGTACTCTCGAAATAGCGGCCATGCAGATACCAGTAACCGGCGAACAGCAGGCCGAGCAGGGCCAGCACCGTGGCGGCCAGCAGGGGGATTTTCTTGTGTTGGCTCATTTTGGGGATTCCTGAACTTAAGGAGCGCAGGCTAACACTGGCCAACTGTTTCGATTAGTATCCATTAATGAGATATACAGTTTCACTGGTGCAACAATGGATCTGAACGCTGCCTTGATCCTGGTGCGGATCGTCGACAAGGGCTCCTTTACTGGGGCTGCCCAGGATCTGGGCATGACCAAGGCGACCGTGAGTCGCCGTATCGCAGAGCTGGAGCAGCGCCTCGGCGTACGACTGCTCTACCGCTCAACCCGTCAGCTCACCCTGACCGAGGCCGGTGAGCAATACTATCTGCGCTGCAGCAAGGCAGTGGATGAGCTGGCTCAGGCCGAGCTGATGGTGAGCGCCAGCCAGCAGGAGGTGACCGGCATTCTCAAGCTGGCGGTACCCATCGAGACGGGGCAGCTGGTGGTGGGTCGGCTGGTGGCCAAATTTCTGCAAGTTTATCCGGGGCTGCAGGTGGAGCTGGAGCTGACCAATCGCATCGTGGATCCCATCAATGAGGGGCTGGACGCCATAGTGCGCATCGGCGACATGAGCGATTCCAACCTGGCGGCGCGGCGACTGTGGAGCACTGAGCGGCTGCTGTGTGCCAGCCCGGATTATCTGGCCCGCAGTCCGGCCATCACTCATCCCGAGGATCTGGTGCGCCATGAAAGGGTGGCGGTGAGCAGCGGGTTTCTGGCTTCGCACTGGTGCTTCGAACTGGATGGAAGAGAGGTGCTGGTTGACCCTCCCTCCCGCTTTAGGGTTAATAATATAACCTGTGCCAGAGAGGCAGCGAAGGCGGGGCTCGGGCTCGCCTCCCTGCCCGCCATGCTTTGCCATGAGGAGCTTGCCAGCGGCGCCCTGGTGCCCCTGCTGCCCGAGTGGCAGCAGCCCAAGGTACCGATTTATCTGTTGTTCCCGGAGCGGCGGCTGATGCCGCGCAAGTTGCGGGCCTTTATCGATTTTATGGTGGCGCAGGGGGCCGATTACGGGATAGACAACTTGCTGTGACAGACAGGTCAGGGGAAGCCGTGGATCCTGGGATCCAGGTTCGATCCCGAGGATGGAAGAGGGGCATGGTGTCAGCTAGACATGGCATCAACAAGCGGTTGCAGGGGGAAGGCATGGATCAATGGATCAATCTTTATCGGGCTTCCCATTCGCTGGAGGCCCATGCCCTGAAAGGGGCGCTGGAAGTGGAAGGGGTGCTGGTGCGACTCAACGGCGAGGCCCTGTCGGGGGCGCTGGGCGAGCTGCCGGTGGATCTGTTGCAGGTGACCCTGATGGTGCGCGAGCAGGATCGCAGCAAGGCAGGACGGGTCATCGAACGTTATCAGCAGCGCCAGGGCAATGGTTGGCTCTGCGGTCAGTGCGGGGAGGAAAACGGCGCAAACTTTGAGGTCTGCTGGCGCTGTCATCACGATCCCCACGATAGTTAATCCCTCACCCTGCCTCAGCGCAGGGTGAAGTCGATATCATCTCCTGCGCTGGCGTCGTGATAGGTCGCCAGATCCAGCTCCTTCTCGCTGCGAGCAATCAGCACGGATACCAGAATATCGCCGGACACGTTGACCGTGGTACGCGCCATGTCGAGGATCCTGTCGATCCCGGCGATGAGGGCTACCCCTTCCAGCGGCAACCCTACCGCAGTGAGCGTCAGGGTCAGCAACATGAGCCCTGTGCCCGGTGTGCCTGCGGTACCGATACTGGCCAGGGTGGCGATGCTGATGATGGTCAGGTAATCCACCATGTGCAGATCCACGCCAAATGCCTGGGCCACGAACAGGGCTGTGACTCCCTGGTAGAGGGTGGTGCCGTCCATATTGATGGTGGCGCCGATGGGCAGCACCTTGGCGGTGATGGCGGGTGAGACCCCGAGGCGCTTCTCGGCGCAGGCCAGACTGATGGGCAGTGTGCTGCTGCTGGAGCTGCTGGTGAAGGCCACGGCCTGGGCATCGACGATGCTCTTGAAGTAGTGCAGCGGGTTGAGCCGCGCCAGCAGGATGAGCAGGCTGCTATAGACGCCAAGCACATGGAGCAGGCAGCCGAGATAGACGGCGCCGATCACCTTGAGCAGCGGCAATAGCAGACTCACCCCGTATTTGCCCGTCATCCAGGCCATCAGGGCGCAGACGCCGTAGGGCGCCAGCGCCATGACCATCTGGGTCAGCTTGAACATTCCCTCCGCCAGCGAGGTAAAGAAGAGGATGGCGGGGCGACCGCGTCGGCCTGTGGCGTTGAGGGCGAGGGCGAGGGCGACCGCAAAAACGATCACCTGCAGTATCTTGCCATCCACCATGGCCTGCACAGGGTTGCGTGGAACCAGATGGCTCAGCACGCTGGCCAGGGTTGGCTGTTCCGCCATGCCGACCCGCTCATAGGGCCCCATGTTGGCGCCCATGCCGGGTTCCAGCAGCCAGCCCATCATCAGACCGATGCAGATGGCGATGGCGGTGGAAAAGAGATAGAGGCCTATGGCCTTGCTGCCGATCCGATCCAGGCTCTTGCCCTTGAGCAGGGAGGTGAGGCCGGCGATGACAGAACAGAAGATGAGCGGCACCATCAGCATCTGTATGGTGTTGACGAACAGGACGCCAAGGGGCTTGAGCTGCAACGCCTGCTCACTGAAGCCGAGTCCCAGCCCGATCCCCGTCAACATACCGATCAGGGTCTTCAACCAGAGGGGACGGCGGGTCCAGATCCGCCAGGGCTTGAAAGCCAATCCATGGAACAGCATGACGCCAATGTCCTTATATTCTGTCTGCGATGGCAAAAAGGGGCGTTAGTGTAGCCATCCCCTTGTCAGGTTGCCACATTATCGACAAAGCGGTACTCACGACCAGCTTGCTATGAGGGAAAACGGCAATTTATTGGCCTATATCAAGTTCACTCCCTTCGGCGCAGGATTTAATAGGCATTAAATATGTTTATTAATGAGGTTTGCTATGACTCAATCGGTACACGGTCACGAGGTGATGGAGATGATGCTGGCACAAGGGGGGCAATTTACCCGTGCCAGCCTCAAGCAGGCGATCGATGAGCACTTCGGTGCCGATGCCCGTTTTCATACCTGCAGCGCGAGCGAGATGGATGCCGAGGCGCTGATCGCCTTCCTGGCACAGCGCGGCAAGTTCATCGAATCAGCGCAGGGTTTCCAGACCCACGCCGACAAGATCTGCAACCACGGTTGACCTTCACGGCGAGCACGTCCTTGGTGCTCGCCGAATCTTTGTCCCTTTGTTAGTATTTCCTCCTGTTTTTCTCTGCCGAAGGCTTGGCCCGGGCATTGCCCAGGAATCGTATGGACACTTTCTCCGCTGCCGTCATGTTGTTCCTGATCATGGATCCGCTGGGTAACCTGCCGGTCTTCCTGTCGATCCTGCGTCATATCGATCCCAAGCGACGGCGCAAGGTGATGATGCGGGAGCTGTTGTTTTCGCTGGCCATCATGATGGCCTTCCTGTTTGCCGGTCAGCAGATCCTCAATTTCCTCAATTTGCGCCAGGAAGCGGTGAGTATCGCAGGCGGCATCATATTATTTCTCATCGCCATCAAGATGATCTTCCCGAGCGAGGGTGGGGTGACCGGGCTGGCGGCGGGCGAGGAGCCCTTCCTGGTGCCCATGGCCATCCCCATGATTGCCGGTCCTTCGATTCTTGCATCCCTGTTGCTGCTGGCAAACCAGGAGCCGACCCGGATGACGGATTGGTCGCTGGCCCTGTTGATGGCCTGGGGGGCCAGCGCCGTGATCCTGATGTTCTACGAGGTATTCAACAAGCTGCTGGGTGAGCGAGGACTCACAGCCGTGGAACGGCTGATGGGCATGCTGCTGGTGATGATTGCGGTGCAGATGCTGCTGGACGGTGTCCACCACTATCTGGCGGTGACGGGTCAGGGCTGAGACACCAGCAGGCTGGGGTGAATGAAACGGGGCTGCTCAGAGACCCGTTTTTGTCTGTGACATGCTGAGGCTGCTGTCAGGTCTGTTCGGCTGAGGAGGTTTCCAGCTTGCTCATGATCAGTGCCAGAAGGGTTTCCCGCAGCCAGCGGTGGCCCGGGTCCTCTTCGTGGCGCTGATGCCAGATGAGCAGGTGGGAGATGCTGTCGAGTGCAATGGGCAGCGGCAGCGGCACCAGCGGATAGACCTGGGTGGCGTGGCGTGCATAGAGTCTGGAGAGGGTCACTATCATGTCCGAGTGCATGCCCATTCGCAGCGCGGCCTCGAACGAGGGCACGGTTGCCTCAATCCGGCGGTAGAGATCCATCCCCGCCAGCTTGTGATCCAGCATCCAGCGATCCCGTCCCTCGCAATAGGTCTGCACATGGGGATAGGCCAGGTAGCGGGCGAGGTCCCATTCGGGTTCGTGCAGGGCAGGGTGATCGTGCTGCACCAGACAGGTGAGATCATCGATGGCGAGCAGCCGCTGGCAGATGGCGTTGGGCAGGGTATCGAGTCGAAAGTCCGAGCTGATGCAGTTCTCCCGCACCGTGAAGGCAATATCCACCTGACCCTGGCTCATCTCGGTCAGGCTGTTCTCGGTCCACTCCTCGTAGCGCAGCCGTATGCCCGGTGCCTGCCGTTTCAGCTCGCTCAAATAGAGCGGGGCAAACAGGGTGAAGGCGCTGTCCATGCTGGCGATCACAAACTCCCGCTCTGTGCTGGCCGGATCGAAATCCGGTGGCTGGATCAGGTTGTCCAGGGACAGCAGTATGGGTTGCAGTTGCTGTTGCAGCACCAGAGCGCGGGCCGTGGGTTCCAGCCCGTAGGCGGAGCGCACGAACAGGGGATCATCGAAGGTCTCCCGCAGGCGCCCCAGGGCCTTGCTGACGGCAGACTGGCTCAGATGCAGGCGACGGGCTGCCCGGCTACCATTCCGCTCTTCCAGTAAAACTTGCAGGATAATCAATAGATTGAGGTCGATACGCCCCAGCTGTTCCAACAACATGATATGAATCCCTTTCAATTCTTAGATGAATTTATACCATTTGTTTTCATATCTTGGCGACCCTATGCTCGGTTCGTCTCTCGCCTTCATGGCGGCTGGTACAGGATGTAGCGGTTGAGGGGACAAGTAGCATCAATTCATACGGCGACCCTGGGTCGCCGTATTTTTTTGGTGATTTATTTGCAAACTTGCACCTGTCTTGATTTTGCCCAACAATCCTTGCGCCTTCTTTTGATACAAACAAAGCGTATCTATCAGTCAGGAGTATCCCGATGGGACTCGGTGGAATTCATATCTGGCATTTGTTGATCCTGCTCGTGGTGGTGCTCGTGGTGTTTGGCAGCAAACGCCTGGCCGGCGCCGGTGAGGATCTGGGCACCGCCATCAGGGATTTTCGTAACGCCTTGCGTGACGATGCCAATCATCCGAAATAAGTAGGAGTGGAAGTATGTCTGTAGACGAGAAAGTTGAATTGAACGAAACCTGCGACAGCTGCGGCTGTTTTGCCGAGATCGGCACCATCATTGGTGAAGGTGACGATCTGATGGAGCTGGTGATCGAAGCTGCAACAGAAGCCGATGCCCGCGCCAAGCTGGCGGCCTATGAGGCGCTGGCCAAGCAGGTGACCGCCGAAGCCATGATCAGCAGCGAGCTGGGCCAGGGGGCCAGCGGCGTGATCCTGAAGGCCCGGCTGCAATTCACCTGCACCGCCGAAAAGCTGATTTTCGAGCTGCGTGCCCGCTCTATCTGAGCCCGGTAATGACACGGCGGGTTCGCCTGCCGTGTTGACCCTTCTGCTGTGGGTCTGCGTTCTATAGTTAGTTATCCCACAGACGGTTTGCCCGGCGGGAGTCGGCCAACAGAAGGCGATTACATCATGATGCAGCGATGGATCTGGGGCCTGCTGGCCCTCTGGTGTCTTCCTCTGCTGGCGGCGGACCTCAAGCCACAGCGCTTGCCCCAACCCGGGGATCTCGAACATATACTGCAAAAGAAAGAACTCAGGGCCCTGGTGGTCTATGAGCGTGGTTTCTTTTTTCTCGATAAAGGCGCCCAGCACGGCATTCTGGTCAATCAGCTGCAGGGTTTCGAGCGCTGGCTGAACCAGACCTACCTCGCCAGGGAGCAGATCAAGCTCAAGATCATCTACATACCGGTGCGCCAGGACAAGCTGCTGGACTACCTCACCGAGGGGCGTGGCGATCTGGTGGCGGCCAACATGACGGTGACCCCGACCCGGCGTGAGCAGGTGGCCTTCTCCAATCCGGTGATCACCCCCATCGAAGAGTGGATCGTGAGTCAGCAGGCTCTGCCGACGTTCAACCGTATCACCCAGCTTTCCGGCCGGCGCGTCTGGGTGCGGGCCAGCTCCAGTTATTACGAGAGTCTGCGCCAGCTCAACTGGTTGTTTCGAGAGCTAGGGCTTCCCCCCATCTATATCGAAACTGTCCCCGAATACCTGCAGGATGTGGATCTGCTGGAGATGGTGGCGGCAGGCATCATCCCCCTCACAGTGACCGACAGCTTCAAGGGGCGCATCTGGCTTGGGATGATCAGCGGCCTCAGGGCCCACAAGCTGATCCCGCTGCGGGATAATGGCCGCAGTGCCTGGGCCCTGCGTAAAAACAGCCCCGAGCTGCTCAAGGCGGTCAACGGTTACCTGGCCGATACGGGCAAGCACTCCCTCTACAACGACATGACATTGCGCCAGTTGCTGGTGCGCAGCGACCAGATGAGCAATATTCTGGCGCCCGATCCCATGGGGCGGCTCTCGACCATCCGCAAGGTGCTTGAGCTGTATGCCGACAAGTATCAACTGGACTGGCTGATGCTGGCGGCACTGGCCTACAAGGAGTCTGGGCTCAATACCGGCGCGCGCTCGGTACGTGGGGCCGTGGGGATCATGCAGCTGTTGCCGAGTACCGGCAGCGAGGTGGGCATACGTGGCGCCAGGTTAGCCAGTCTGGAGGGCAATGTGGAGGCGGCTTGCCGCTATCTGCGGTTGATCCTGGACACCTATTTCAACGATCCTGCGCTGGATCAGCTCAATCGCCACCTGTTTGCACTGGCTGCCTATAATGCCGGACCGAACCGGGTACAGGCACTCAGGGCCAGGGCGCAAGCCGCCGGGCTGGATCCCAACGTCTGGTTTGGCAACGTGGAGCAGCTGGTGGCCAACGAGGTGGGGCAGGGCCCCATCAACTACGTCAGTACCATCTACAAGTACTATGTGGCCTATCGCTTCAGCCTGCCACAGTTGGAGGGCAAGGCGGCCGCCATAGAGGCGGCCCGGCCCTGATCACCCCACCGATCAGGGGGATCTTCAGTGGGGCTGCTCGGGAGAAGAAAAGGGTTCCCAGCCCTGATCCCTGTGTTGCAGATACCAGGGGGTCAGCTGGCCGGTCGGGGAGGGATCCGGCTGGCTGGCTTGCGGTCGATAGCTGATGGCGGGGCGATCACTGAGTTCCATGGTAAATTCCTTTATCCACATTCCAACGAGGCCTGTAGCCAGCGTTATGCCATTCCTCCATGACAAGCAGATGACGCCATGATCCCGGGTGAGTTTGCACTGATCGACCAGCCCGAACTGGCACTCAAGGTGCGTTGCCAGCTGATCCGTAACGCCCGCAGCCGGATCCAGGCCCAGTACTACAGCTGGGAAGAGGACAGCAGCGGCAAGCTGTTGCTGTCCGAGTTGCTGCACGCAGCCCGGCGCGGGGTGCGGGTACAGCTGCTCATTGACGACCTTTATGCCGGTGAAAACCGTTTTCTGGAGATAGTCGCGCGTCAGCCCGGCATAGAAGTGCGGCTGTTCAATCCGTTCTGGTTGCGGGGCTGGCGCCCGCTGACCCTGCTGCTGGAGGGGCTGCTCAGCTTTCGCCGCATCAATCACCGCATGCACAACAAGTTGCTGCTGGTGGATGGCCGCCAGGCAGTGATCGGTGGCCGCAACATAGGTGACCGCTATTTCGGGCTGGGCGGTACGCCCCGATTCGTCGATCTGGACCTCGCCTGCCGCGGCCCTGTCTGCCAGCAGGCAGAACAGGGCTTCGACCAATTCTGGCGCAGTCGCTGGAGTCACCCGATCCGCCGCCTGTTGCGCCGTCCCCTGCAGCGGGCCGAGGTGACAGTGGTGAACGACTTCCTGCTCACAATGACAGATCCGCACGTAGCTGCGGTCTACGACCTGCCTGCCAGTCTGTTCGAAGCCGAGCCCATCTCCCTGACCTGGCATCAGGGGCGGGCCGAGGTGTGGTTCGACCGACCCGGCAAGGGGCTGGTGTCGCGACCGACCACGGCGCCCCTGCTTTGGCGCAAGCTGGCTGACAACGCGGGCTCCCTGAAGTTGGTGAGTCCTTACCTGATCCTGACCCGTGGGTTGCGCCGTCGGCTCAGGCAGCAGCGCCAGGCTGGGGTGAATATCGAGATCCTCACCAACTCCCTGGCCAGTACGGATGTACCCCTGGTGTATGGTGCTTACCGGCGCCATCGTCCCTGGATGATCCGGCAGGGGATAGCGCTGTCCGAGCTGGAGGGGGATACCCTCAGCCTGCATGCCAAGTTGATCCTGATCGGGGACGGGGAGGCGCTGCTTGGCAGCTTCAATCTGGATCCTCGATCCCTGATGCTCAACACCGAATTGATGTTGCATCTCGAGTGCCCAGCGCTCTGCGCCGAGCTGCAGCAGTGGCTGACGCACTGGCAGCAGCTGTCTGCTCATTCAGTGGCTGCGCCTCACTCAACCCTGCGCCGGCTGTTGGCGAAGATGAGTGACTGGTTGCCCTTGCAGCGCTGGTTGTGAGCGTGTGCGAGATCTCGTAAAGCCTTGTGCGCCTTAGAGGATAACGTTTGCCATCCAAAGGCGATATTCTATCTTATCGTATTGTTTTTAATCAGATTGTTCTTGTGCAGGAATCCTGGTAGCGCACTGTCGCTTGCATGGCAGACTGAATAAAACGGTTTTTTATTTTATTTAAGTGCGTAATATTTCACTCGCAAGGACAAACACGGCGGCTCGTCCATCGTGTGGAAAAAGGTCGTGAAGGGAACCGCCAGTTGGATCGCTCCAGCAGGCACCTGATTCGGATGGGTAGCGGAAACTCAAGAAACAGGGCAGAACCCGGCAGGACCGGACTCCAATATGGAACATGCTATTTGCGAGGGGGTGACATGGAAATGTCACCCCATTTTTTATGGCCAGACCCCAAGTTTGTGCCCATAAAAAGACCGCCGGTTGGCGGTCTCTGTGTGCTGTGGCGGGGCCTGTAACTCAGGCGATGCCCGCCAGCAACCGACTCCAGTTGCGCTTGCTGGCAACGAAGCCGTCGTGCAGGTTGCGATATTCCAGTTGCAGTTTCAGCTTGTCGTAGCGGGCCAGCGCCTTGCGTTTGCGCTGCTCCAGCAGGGATTTGCGGCTGGCATAGTAGAGCTGCAACTGCTGGCTCAGTTTGTCGTACTCCTCCTGCAACAATGCCTGCCACAGCTCCCTGTCTTCGCGTTTGCGCAATTTGGCCTGGGCGCGCTTGAGTTGCATCTCAAGTCTTGCCTGTTCGATCCGCTCTTCCGGGCAGGACCTCAGATCCCGGGCCAGCCCGCACCAGGAGGCGCTGCGGATCAGCCACTTGGTGGGATCGAACTGCCACCAGCGGATGCCGTTGCGGTAGTCGTTCTCGAACAGGTGGTGGAAGTTGTGATAACCCTCGCCGAAGGTGAAGAAAGCCAGGATGCCGTTGTCCCGTGCCGTGTTGCGGTCAGTAAATGGCTGACTGCCCCAGATGTGGGCCAGGGAGTTGATGAAGAAGGTGGTGTGGTGGGTCATCACCATGCGCAGCACCCCTGCCAGCAGCAGCATGCCGAGCAGATCGCCGTGGACAAGCCCCAGCAGCAGCGGAATGCCCAGATTGGTGGCCAGGGTCAGCGCCAGATAGTGCTTGTGCTGGAAGGCAACGATGGGGTTGTTCTGCAGATCCCGCACGTTGCTGTAATCGTTATAGATCTCGCGTTGGTACTCGCGCAGCATCCAGCCAATGTGGGAATACCAGAAGCCGCGACCCGCGCTGTAGGGATCCTTCAGATTGTCATCCACATGGCGATGGTGACGGCGATGATCGGAAGACCAGTGCAGTGCCGAGTTCTGCAGGGCGAGGGCGCCGCCGATGGCGAAGATCCACTGCAGGATCCGGTGGGCCTTGTAGGCCTTGTGTGACCAGAGGCGGTGATAACCGGCTGTGATGGAGATGCCGCTGTAACAGAACAGCAGCAGGAAGCAGCTCCACTGCCAGAGGTCATAGCCATGGGTCATACCGTACCAGGGCACGGCGATCAGTGCGGTCAGCCCGGAGAGGGCAAACAGCAGGGTGTTGGTCATGATGATAGGTGGGCGTTCCATCTCACTCGGTTCCTTTCAGCGAACAGCTGTGCGCCATTCTCCATGTAGCAAGAATTCGGGTCAATGGTAAAAAAGTAGGAGACAAACCTGATCCTGGCTCGGCCTTCGGGTTATCATTTGGCCTCGATAACCTGAAGGTGACTGTTTTCGTGGGTATTCGCGCGCAACAAAAAGAAAAAACCCGGCGTACTCTGATCGATGCGGCGTTCAGCCAACTGTGCGCCAATCGCAGTTTTTCCAACCTCAGTTTGCGGGAAGTGGCTCGGGAGGCCGGCATAGCACCGACCTCCTTCTATCGCCATTTTCGCGACATGGAGGAGCTGGGCCTGACGCTGGTGGATGAAGGGGGCCTGACCCTGCGCCAGTTGATGCGTCAGGCTCGCCAGCGCATCGCGGGTGGTGGCAGTGTCATCAGCACCTCGGTGCAGACTTTCATGGAATTTGTCGAGAACAACCCGAATATCTTCCGGCTGCTGCTGCGCGAGCGTTCCGGTACCTCGGCTGCATTTCGTCAGGCGGTGGCGCGGGAGATCCAGCACTTCATCGCCGAGCTGACTGACTACCTTGAAGCGACCTCGGGGGCTCCGCGGGAGGAGGCCTACATCCAGGCCGAGGCCATGGTGACCATCGTCTTCAGCGCCGGTGCCGATGCGCTCGACATGACGAGCGAGGAGTGTCGGGCCTTGTCAGATCGCACCATACGCCAGCTGCGCATGATCGCCATGGGCGCCGAAGTTCAGAACCAGAAGCGCCGTGAACCTCTCTCTTAAGTCAACAGGATGGACAGCTCCATGCATGACCAGAATCTGATCCCGAAGAAACCCCTGCTGCTGGCCCTGCTCGTTGGTATCTGTGGCGATGCCTCCCTGTCGGCCCTGACCGAGCCTGCGGTGCCCTTCTCTTTCTTTCCCATGATTGCCCTGGTGCTGGCGGCTTATCAGCTCTATCAGCACTACCGCCATGTCTCGCTGGAGGGCAATACCCCGGTTTGCATGCTGCTCTGCTTCTTCATCGGCGGGTTCGGGCATGCGGCGCTGGTCAAGGTGCAGTATCCCGAGCTTGGCAGCAATTTCTTCTCGCTCATCATGATGCTGTTGCTGCTCGCCGTGTTGTCGATCAAGCTGGGTATCAGTGTGGGGAAAAAAGAGAAGGAGTGACCAGCACTCCTTCCTGAACCATGACAGTGCCGGCATCAGCCGGCGCTGTTGATATCTGTGCCATGCTGTTTGGCTTCTATGATGGCTTTGAGTCGGGCGCGGATATCAGCCATGCCGAAGACGCCGAACACCAGTATCAGTATGACTTCGAGCCGGGTGACCACGAAGTAGGGTTTGCAGGCAGACTTGACCATGCTGGCCTGCACCAGGTGGACCAGGGCGATGAGCAGGCCGCAGATCGGCAAAAGATCATTCAGCTTGCCGGGTAGCGGAGCCACCAGACTGACCAGCACGCCGAACCAGAAGAACAGGGTCAGCCCCATCGCCAACAGATTAAACACCCGCTTCATTGCTCACCTCCCGCAGATCGAGTTGATAGCAGACCTGACCGGCCTGCTTGTCTTTGAGTCGTTGCCCAAATTGACGGGGAGGGGCCAACGCTCGTTCCCCTTCCTACACGGAATTTAAACCGCAGCGTCATTCTTGGTGTCCCGCAGATAGAGTTGATAGCAGACTTGACCGGCCTGTTTGTCCTTGAGCAGTTGCCAGCTGGCGGGCAACGCCAGGTCGGCCATCTCTTTCTCCCGCTCCAGATAGATCAGAGCATCCGGTGCCAGCCAGCCGTGCTGTTCCAGCAGATCGCACACCCGGGGCAGCAGCTCGCGCCGAAACGGCGGATCCAGGAACACCAGGTCGAACGGGGTGGCCGGGCCTTGCAGCCAACTGACGGCATCGGACTGGATCACCAGGCCCTTGCTGCTGCCAAGGGCGGTCAGGTTCTTTCTGATCTGGTCGGCGGCACCTTTGTCCATCTCGACCAGAGTGACCTGCTCGGCATAGCGCGACAGCGCCTCCAGCCCCAGGCCGCCGCTGCCGGCAAACAGATCGAGACAGCGAACGCCACGCACATGGGGAGCCAGCCAGTTGAAGATGGTCTCCTTGACGCGATCCGTGGTGGGTCTGAGCCCTTCCACATCCTTGACCGGCAATTTTCGGCCCTTCCACTGGCCGCTGATGATTCTTACAAAGCCCGATTTCCCCTGCGGGGCCGGGCTCTTGTTCGGGATGTTACGGCTGGGTTTCACTCTGGGCATCGCGTTTCGTCGTCAGAAAATAAAGTGGTAGTATAAGGCGGTTCATTTTTATGCCGACCCGCCGAGGGACGGCTATCTTAGCAGTCAGCCAACGAAGTGAGTATTTTTTAGATGGCAAAAGGTTTGTTTTCCTGGCTGGGTTTCGGCCGCAAGAAAGAAGAGGCTGAGGCTGTCCAACCACAGACACCCCAAGCCACCCCTGTTACCACTGAGCCTGAGGTCACTGCTTCCCCCGCTCCCGTTTCTGATACTACGCCGGTCGTGGTGCATGAATTGCCGGCCAGCGCACAAAATGATGCCCTGCATGCTGGCGCTCCACTTCATGATGACGATTGCCCTCCCACTGAGCTGGACGTGGCTCCGCTGGTCGTGGAGGAGTGTGCTTCCGAACTGGAACCCGTCATCGTCAACGAATTGCTGATCGAGCAAGCGCGCGTTGAAGCACAGGCTGTCGAGACCGCCCGTGTTGCCGCCGAGGCACAGGCTGCAGAAGCCGCCCGTGTTGCTGCCGAAGCGCAAGCCGCAGAAGCGGCCCGTGTTGCTGCCGAAGCGCAGGCTGCAGAAGTGGCCCGTGTTGCTGCCGAGGCGCAGGCTGCAGAAGCGGCCCGTGTTGCTGCCGAGGCGCAGGCTGCAGAAGCGGCTCGTCTTGCTGCCGAAGCGCAAGCCGCAGAAGCGGCTCGTATTGCTGCCGAAGCGCAAGCTGCAGAAGCGGCTCGTATTGCCGCCGAAGTGCAGGCTGTAGAAGCGGCTCGTATCGCCAAAGAAGCCCAGAGAGCGGAAGATCTTCGCCTGGTTGCCGAGATGGAGGCTGAAACTGCCGCACTGGCTGCCTTGCCGCTTGCCGCCAAAGTGGATGATGACACTCAGGACAAGCCGCAGCGGGAGGGTTTCTTTGCCCGCCTCAAGCGCAGTCTGGTGCGTACCAAAGAGAATATCGGTTCCGGTTTCTTCGGTCTGTTCAGTGGCAAGAAGATCGATGACGATCTGTTTGAGGAGCTGGAAACCCAGCTGCTGACCGCCGATCTGGGGGTCGATACCACCCGTCGCATCATAGACGGTCTGGTGCAGCATGCGGATCGCAAGCAGCTCAAGGATGCCGAGGCACTCTACGGCCTGCTCAAGCAGGACATGGGCGCCATGCTGGCCCAGGTTGAGCAGCCGCTGGTGATCGACACCAGCAAGAAGCCCTATGTGATCCTGATGGTCGGGGTGAACGGTGTCGGCAAGACCACCACCATCGGCAAGCTGGCCAAGCAGTTCCAGGCCGAAGGCAAGAGCGTCATGCTGGCCGCTGGTGATACCTTCCGTGCCGCTGCCGTCGAGCAGTTGCAGGTATGGGGTCAGCGCAACAACATACCGGTGATCGCCCAGCATACCGGTGCCGATTCTGCCTCCGTCATCTATGACGCCATTGAGGCTGCCCGTTCCCGCGGTGCCGACGTGCTGATCGCCGATACTGCCGGTCGCCTGCAGAACAAGAGCAACCTGATGGAAGAGCTCAAGAAAGTGGTGCGGGTGATGAAGAAGCTCGATGAAGAAGCTCCTCACGAGATCATGCTGACGCTGGATGCAGGCACAGGTCAGAACGCCCTGAGCCAGGCCAAGCTGTTCAGCGAAGCCGTGGGTCTGGACGGTATCGTCCTCACCAAGCTCGATGGCACCGCCAAGGGCGGCGTCATCTTCGCGGTGGCTGACAAGTTCCAGATCCCGATCCGTTATATCGGGGTGGGCGAGGGGATCGACGATCTGCGCCCCTTCGTCGCCAACGACTTTATCGAGGCACTCTTCAGTCGCGAGGAGTAAGCGCCACATGCCCCGACTCAGGTCGGGGCATGTCAATGTCAGGGATCCGTTATGATTCGTTTTGATAAGGTCAGCAAGGTATACAGCGGCGGCCATCAGGCGTTGCAGAAGGTCAGCTTTCACCTGCACAAGGGGGAAATGGCCTTCCTGACCGGGCACTCGGGGGCAGGCAAAAGTACCCTCTTGAAGCTTATTGGCGTGATGGAGCGACCGACCGATGGCCGTGTCTTCTTTCATGGCGACGATGTCAGCCATATCAAGCGGGGGGATATACCCTATGTGCGTCGCCAGATCGGCATGATCTTCCAGGATCACCGTCTGCTGATGGACAGAACCGTGTTTGACAACGTGGCCCTGCCGCTGGTGATCGATGGTTACAGCCATGCAGACATCAACAAGCGGGTTGCGGCGGCGCTGGACAAGGTGGGCTTGCTCGGCAAGGAGCGCTATCAGCCGCGCATGCTCTCCGGTGGTGAGCAGCAGCGGGTTGGCATCGCCCGTGCCATCGTCAACAAGCCGCCGTTGCTGCTGGCGGATGAGCCGACCGGCAACCTGGATCCCCAGCTCTCCATGGATATCATGCGGTTGTTCGAGGAGTTCAACCGCTTTGGGGTCTCGGTACTCATTGCGACCCATGATCTGGGGCTGATTGCTCGCATGCGCTACCGTACCCTGACCCTCAAGGCGGGCCGGATGTATTCGGCGGGGGAGGAGCTCTGATGGCTATCGTTCGCCATAAACAACCACCGCTGCGCCGTCTGATGATGTACGGGGTTGATCACGTCCGTCAGGCGTTTGCCAGCCTGGGAGAGTTGTGGCGCAATCCGCTCGCCTCCCTGATGACTCTGGCGGTGCTCGGCGTCAGTCTGGCATTGCCCTCCTGCTTCCACGTCTTGCTGAAAAACGCCGAAGTGGTGGAAGGCAGCTGGCAGACCAGTTCCCAAATTTCTCTTTATCTGCGCAAGGATCTGCCAGAGCAGAGCATTCTCGACATGAAGCAGCGGATCCTGCTCTATCCCGAGGTGGAATCCGTCACCTACATGAGCCGGGAGGAGGCGCTGAAAGAGTTTCGCGAGATCTCCGGCTTCGGCGATGCCCTCGACTATCTGGACAGCAACCCCTTGCCGCCCGTGCTGAGCGTCATTCCGGATCCCCGCTGGCAGAATCCGGAAGGGGCCGCCGAGCTGCTCGGCAAGCTTAACAACGAAGACGGGGTTGAGCAGGGCAAGCTGGATCTGCAGTGGCTGACCCGGTTGCAGGGGATCATGAACCTGCTGCGCCATACCATTACAGGCATCGCCGTGCTGTTGCTCTCGGCTGTGCTGCTGATCGTCGGCAATACCTTGCGCCTGAACATCCTCAACCAGCGCTCCGAGATCGAAGTGCTCAAGCTGGTGGGGGCGACTGACGCCTTCATCCACCGTCCCTTCCTTTATACCGGCATCTGGTTCGGGGTCATCGGCGGCATGCTGGCCTGGTGGTTGACCGAAGTCATGGTGATCTGGAGCGAGGGTGTGGTGAAGGAGCTGGCCGGTCTCTACAACAGCAATTTCCGGCTGGTGGGCATGGGGGCGATAGACGGGATCAATCTGGTCTTGCTGGGGGCCTTGCTGGGGCTGATCGCTTCCTGGTTCTCGGTACATCGCCACATTCGTGACATAGAACCATCCTGATTAATTTGTCAGCGTTTCAAAGCGCTGGATTTTGAGAGCTGGATCAAGTAAAAGAGTGGCCGTTTCTGGCTCGGCCACTGTTCTCGGAGTAATCTGATTAACAGCTATCTTCAGGATCTGATCTGGATCCGGTGAACCTTCTGATTTATAAGCAGTCTACAAGTGCTGAAGAACTTATACGGGTGTGGCCCCTCTGCCTTGCTCGTCTGACTTGGCAAGCATGTGAAGGTTGCGAGCTCCGCAACAATGGACTTAGCATGCTACTTTTCGGGGGTCCTTGATTGTGACCCCCTTTTTTTGACTGTTCATTCATGATTCATCCTGCCGGCCTAAGATAGCCCGAGTTCAAACTGGGCACAGTGTTTGATGTGGGCCGCAGAATGATATCCGGTCAGTAGACAGACCCTCTCAGGGTGTTAGACTGGTTCGATTGAAAAGAAAGAGGTAAAAAATGGGAACTTCATTGCAACGCACTATGGCTCTGATTCCGCAAGGTAGTCTGGAAGGCTATATCCAGGCAGTAAATTCGATTCCTGTGCTGACTGCAGAGGAAGAGCGTGAGCTGGCTGAGCGTTTGCAGCAGGGTGGCGATCTCGAGGCTGCCCGTCAGCTGGTCATGTCGCACCTGCGTTTTGTCGTTCACGTCGCCAAGAGTTATGCCGGATACGGTCTGCCCCAGGCTGACCTGGTTCAGGAAGGCAACATCGGCCTGATGAAGGCAGTCAAGCGCTTTGACCCGACCGTCGGAGTGCGACTGGTCTCCTTCGCCGTGCACTGGATCAAGGCCGAGATCCACGAGTATGTCCTGCGCAACTGGCGCATGGTAAAAGTGGCCACCACCAAGGCCCAGCGCAAGCTCTTCTTCAACCTGCGCAAATCCAAGAAGCGTCTGGGCTGGTTCAGCCATGACGAAGTGCAGGCCGTCGCCGCCGAGTTGGGGGTCTCCCCGACCGACGTGACCGAGATGGAAGCGCGCATGAGCAACTACGATCAGGCGTTCGATCTGGTCGGTGATGATGAAGACGAAGGCGGCTTTGCCCCTGTCCATTATCTGGAAGACAAATCCTCCGATCTGGCCGCCACCATCGAGAACGACAACTGGGATGATCATGCGACCCGTCGCCTGAGCTCGGCCCTTGCCACTCTGGATGAGCGCAGTCAGCACATCATCCGTGCCCGCTGGCTTGATGATGACAGCAAGACCACGCTGCAGGAGCTGGCCGACACCTATGGTGTCTCCGCCGAGCGGGTGCGTCAGCTTGAGAAAAACGCACTCAAAAAGCTGAAAGACGCCATGGAGGCCTGATGCCTCCCACACAAAAACAGGGCCTGATGGCCCTGTTTTTGTTTCGCGAGTATCTGGTCGGCCTTGCCTTGGTTACCCTTGTCTATGTTATGTTGCCGCCACTGCCACAGTAGGGAGAGCAGATAGTGAAACTGTTGAACGACCTGTTTACCAACAACCGCGAGTGGGCGGAACGGATCAAGGCCGAGGATCCGAATTTCTTCGCTACCCTCTCCGCCCAGCAGGCCCCTGAATACCTCTGGATCGGTTGCTCCGACAGCCGGGTTCCCGCCAACCAGCTGATGGGCTTGCTGCCGGGGGATGTGTTCGTCCACCGCAATGTCGCCAATCTGGTGGTGCACACCGATTTCAACTGCCTCTCCGTGCTGCAATATGCGGTCGAGGTGCTCAAGGTGAAGCACATCATCATCTGCGGCCACTATGGCTGCGGTGGCGTCAAGGCGGCGATGCAGAACCAGGAGCTGGGGCTCATCGACAACTGGCTGCGCAACATCAAGGATGTCTACTTCAAGTATCGTGAACAGCTGGATGCCATCGAAGATGAGCATGAGCGTTTCGATTACCTGTGCGAGCTGAACGTGGCCGAGCAGGTTGCCAACGTCTGCCACACCACCATCATCCAGAACGCCTGGCGCAAGGGGCAGGAGCTGGCGGTGCATGGCTGGATCTATGGCATCAAGGACGGTCTGCTGCACGATCTGGATCTCTGCATCAGCGGGCCGGATCAGATCCCCGATGTTTACCGCGCCTGGCCGGACATGCGTCCGCCCCACCGCCGTCGCTGAGGAGCCTGCCGTTGGCGCCAGCCCTCTATCTTCAGATCAAGCAGCACATCCTGGACGGGATCCGTGAACGCCACTATCAGGCGGGAGACAGGATCCCGACCGAAGCCGCCCTGTGCGAGCAGTTTGCCGTGAGCCGCATGACGGTCAACAAGGCACTGCGCGAATTGGTGGCCGAGGGCTGGCTGGTGCGCACCGCCGGTTCCGGCAGCTTCGTGGCGGACAGGCGTACCGAGTCGCCCTTGTTGGCCATTCGCAACATAGCCGACGAGATTGCCGAGCGGGGCAGCCAGTACAGTGCCCGGGTGATCCGGCTGCAACGCCAGGCCGCCGACGAGAAGGTGGCGGTCCAGCTCGGGCTGAGAGTCGGTGCTGCCATCTTCCACAGCCTCATCGTCCATCAGGCCGATGGGGAGCCGCTGCAACTGGAGGAACGCTTCGTCGATGCCGAGCGTCTGCCCGGTTATGGCGAGCAGGATTTCACTCAACAGACTCCGAATCGCTACCTGATGGACGTCTGTCCTCTCTCCGAGATGGAGCATGTGGTAGAGGCCGTGTTGCCGAGTGCCGGTGAAGCCGGTCTGCTGCAGGTGCGGGTCGATACCCCCTGCCTGTTGCTGCACCGCCGTACCTGGTCGGAAGGGTATCTGGTCTCCTATGCCCGTCTGCTCTCGCCGGGTTCCCGCTACAAGCTGAGTTCCAAGACCAGTCTCAGTTAATTGTATATACATGTTGTTTTAACAGAGCCCACCTCATGGTGGGCTTTTTTGTGCTTAAACTCTAATGAAAGCGCTGTTATCAAGATGTGAACTTGATCCTTTCTTTCCTGACAGAGATCGGATATAAGATAATGTATATACATTTAGAGGTCGGTATGAACAAGGAATTGTTGAACTGCGAGCGGGTCTGGCTCAACGTGACACCCGCCACCCTGCGCCCCGATCTGGCTGACTACGGTCTGCTGGAACCCCACGCCCTTGGCGTTCATGAAGGCAGGATCCACGCCCTGGTGCCCATGCAGGATCTCAAGGGCCCTTATCCTGCCCACTGGCAGGACATGAAGGGCAAGCTGGCAACCCCGGGTCTCATCGATTGCCACACCCATCTCATCTTCGCCGGCAGCCGGGCCGAAGAGTTTGAACTGCGCCAGAAAGGGGTGCCCTATGCCGAGATCGCCCGCAAGGGCGGTGGCATTCTCAGCACGGTACGGGCCACCCGTGCCGCCAGCGAGGAGCAGCTATTTGAGTTGGCACTGCTGCGGATCAAGTCGCTGATCCGGGAAGGGGTCACCACGGTGGAGATCAAATCCGGCTACGGCCTCACGCTGGCGGATGAGCTCAAGATGTTGCGGGTTGCCCGCCGGCTGGGGGAGGCGCTGCCGATCCGGGTCAAGACCACCCTGCTGGCGGCCCATGCGGTGCCGCCCGAATATCGCGACGATCCTGACTCCTGGGTCGAGACCATCTGCCAGGAGATCATTCCGGCGGCTGCCGAGGCCGGTCTGGCCGATGCGGTGGATGTCTTCTGCGAGCACATCGGCTTCTCGCTGGCCCAGACCGAGCAGGTCTATCTGGCCGCGGATCAATACGGTCTGCCGGTGAAGGGCCACATGGAGCAGCTCTCCAACCTGGGAGGCAGTGCGCTGGCCGCCAACTTTGGTGCCCTCTCGGTGGATCATCTGGAGCATCTGGATCAGGCAGGGATCCAGGCACTGGCCCACCGTGGCGTGGTCGCCACCCTGCTACCCACCGCGTTCTATTTCCTGAAAGAGACCAAGCTGCCCCCCATCGCCGCCCTGCGCAAGGCCCATGTGCCCATGGCCGTTTCCTCCGACATCAACCCTGGCACGGCCCCGATTGTGTCGCTGCGCATGGCCATGAACATGGCCTGTACCCTGTTCGGTCTGACCCCGGTCGAGGCCATGGTCGGGGTGACCCGCAACGCCGCCCGCGCACTTGGCGAGCAGGAGCGTTTGGGGCAGTTGAGAGTGGGCATGCTGGCGGATTTCCTGGTCTGGAACTGCGCGCACCCGGCCGAGCTGAGCTACCTCATCGGGGTCGATCAGCTGGTGAGCCGGGTCGTCAACGGGGAGGAGACGCTGCATGGATAAGTTCAGCCTATCCCATATGTCGGTCTGGCAAGGGCGCCAGGATCCGGAAGATGGTGAGCTCGCCCTGCGCTGGCACGACAAGGTGCAGGCCTGGTCGCTGAGCGGTACTGCCGAACCCGGCGTCGCTCTGGTGGGCTTTGCCTGCGACGAGGGGGTGCGCCGCAACAAGGGGCGTGTGGGGGCCGCTGGCGCACCGCTGGCGATCCGCAAGCTGCTGGCCAACAGTGCCTGGCATCTGACCCGTCCCGTCTATGACAGCGGGGATTTGACCTGTGACGACGGCGATCTCGATGCCGCTCATGCCCGCTTGGCCGAGCGGGTGGCGAGCCTGCTGGATGAGGGACACTACCCGCTGGTGCTGGGAGGCGGTCACGAGGTGGCGTTCGGCAGCTGGAGCGGCCTCAACCGTCATCTGGCCGGTCAGGGCCGGGTCGGCATCATCAATTTCGATGCCCACTTCGACCTGCGCATGAAGCAGGAGCAGGCAAGCTCGGGCACCCCCTTCTTCCAGATAGCCGAGCAGTGCGCCGCCCAGGGGACGCCCTTTACTTACGCCTGCCTCGGGGTGGCCGAGACCGCCAATACGCAGGCGCTCTTTGCAAGGGCCGACGCCTTGGGGGTCTGGTATGTGAAAGATGAGGCCATGAGCGAGCGTAGCCTGCCCGCCTTGCTAAGCGGGCTGGATAGCTTTATCGCCCAGTGTGACCACCTCTATCTGACTATCGATCTTGACGTCTTGCCCGGCGCCGTCATGCCGGGGGTGAGTGCCCCCGCCGCCCGCGGCGTCGAGCTGGCCGTCATCGAACTCCTGATCGCCCATATCCGGGCCAGCGGCAAGCTGCGGCTCGCCGACCTGGCCGAATACAACCCGAACCTGGATCAGGATAACCGCAGCGCCCGCGTGGCCGCCCGGCTGGTCCATCAGTTAACCAAGTAGCGCTCTGCCGAGGGCAGGTCGCAATGCTGCTGCATTGATAAAACAAGGAGTGTGTATGTCTGAGCAACACCTGGATCCCCGTCAGGATCCGAGCCGTGTCATCCGTGCCTCCCGTGGTACCACGCTGACCGCCAAGAGCTGGCTCACCGAGGCGCCGCTGCGGATGCTGATGAACAACCTGGATCCGGAAGTGGCCGAGCATCCCCAATCCCTGGTGGTCTATGGCGGTATCGGCCGCGCCGCCCGCAACTGGGCCTGCTACGACAAGATTGTCGAGGTGCTGACACGGCTGGAGGAAGACGAGACCCTGCTGGTGCAATCCGGCAAGCCGGTCGGCGTGTTCCAGACCCACAAGGATGCGCCTCGGGTGCTGATCGCCAACTCCAACCTGGTGCCGCACTGGGCCAACTGGGAACACTTCAACGAGCTGGATAAGAAAGGTCTCATGATGTACGGCCAGATGACGGCCGGATCCTGGATCTACATAGGTACTCAGGGAATCGTGCAGGGTACCTACGAAACCTTCTTTGCGGTGGCCAATCAGCACTTCAACGGCGAACCCAAAGGGCGCTGGATCCTGACCGGCGGTCTGGGTGGCATGGGTGGCGCACAGCCGCTGGCGGCCACCATGGCCGGCTTCTCCATGATTGCCGTCGAGTGCGACGAGACCCGCATCGATTTTCGCCTCAAGACCCGCTACGTCGACAAGAAGGCCCACAGCCTGGATGAGGCGCTGGCCATGGTCGAGGAAGCCAAACAGAGCGGCACCGCCGTTTCCATCGGCCTGCTCGGCAACGCCGCCGATGTCTTTGCCGAGCTGGTGGCCCGTGGCATCACCCCGGACGTGGTGACCGACCAGACCTCTGCCCACGACCCGATCCACGGCTATTTGCCGCAAGGGTGGAGCTTGCCTAAGTGGCGCGAGCTGCAAAAATCTGCGCCCCAGGAAGTGAACCAGGCGGCTCGTCACTCCATGGCCCGTCAGGTGGAAGCCATGCTGACCCTGCAATCCCGTGGCGCGGCGACCCTCGATTACGGCAACAACATCCGCCAGATGGCGCTGGAAGAAGGGGTGAAAAACGCCTTCGATTTCCCCGGCTTCGTGCCTGCTTATATTCGCCCGCTGTTCTGCGAGGGGATTGGTCCCTTCCGCTGGGTGGCGCTGTCCGGCGATCCGGAAGATATCTACAAGACCGACCAGAAGGTCAAAGAGTTGATCCCGGACGATCCCCACCTGCACAACTGGCTCGACATGGCCCGCGAGCGCATCGCCTTCCAGGGCCTGCCGGCGCGGATCTGCTGGGTCGGGGTCAAGGACAGGGTACGCCTCGGCCTGGCTTTCAACGAGATGGTGAAAAATGGCGAGCTGAAGGCGCCGATCGTGATTGGCCGCGACCACCTGGATTCCGGCTCGGTGGCGAGCCCAAACCGCGAGACAGAATCCATGATGGATGGCTCCGATGCCGTCTCCGACTGGCCGCTGCTCAATGCCCTGCTCAACACGGCCGGTGGCGCGACCTGGGTCTCCCTGCACCATGGTGGCGGCGTGGGCATGGGCTTCTCCCAGCACTCGGGTGTGGTGATTGTCTGTGACGGCTCCGATGACGCCGCCAGACGCGTCGGTCGCGTGCTGCGCAACGACCCGGCCACCGGTGTGATGCGTCACGCCGACGCAGGCTACGAGATTGCCATCAACTGCGCCCATGAGGCGAAACTGGATCTGCCGATGCTGACCGCAACGGGCAAAGGGGTTAAATAAGATGTTTGAACTCAATCTGTTACCGGGCAAACTCTGCCTCAATACCCTGCGCCGCGTCAGCCGCGAGCCGGTCCATATCAGCCTGGATCCGGCCGCGCTGCCGGGGATCCGCGCCTCCGCAGCCGTGGTCACCAAGGTGATAGAGCAAAACCGCGTTGTGTATGGCATCAATACCGGTTTTGGCCTGCTGGCCAACACCCGCATTCCGGTGGAGCAGCTGGACGAATTGCAGCGCTCCATCGTGCTCTCCCACGCCGCTGGCATCGGTACCTACATGGATGACGCCACAGTGCGGCTGATGATGGTGCTCAAGGTCAACTCGCTGGCGCGGGGCTTCTCCGGCATCCGCTTGACGGTGCTTGAGGCGCTGATGACCCTCATCAACGCCGAAGTCTATCCGGTGGTGCCGAAGAAGGGATCCGTCGGTGCCTCCGGCGATCTGGCACCGCTGGCCCACATGAGCTGCCTGCTGATCGGGGAGGGCAAGGCCCGCCACAAGGGCGAGCTGATAGACGCTGCCACGGCGCTGAAGATCGCGGGTCTCGAGCCTATTTCATTGGCGCCGAAGGAGGGACTGGCCCTGCTCAACGGTACCCAGGCCAGCACGGCGTTTGCGCTGGAAGGCCTGTTCCACGCCGAAGATCTGTTCGCCGGCGCCATCACCATAGGCGCCATGAGTGTGGAGGCGGCGCTGGGCAGTCGTCGTCCGTTCGATGCCCGCATCCATGAGGTGCGCGGTCAGCGTGGCCAGATCGATGCCGCGGCTTGCTATCGTCACCTGCTGGTGGATGGCAGCGAGATCGGCATGTCCCACCACAACTGCGAGAAGGTGCAGGATCCTTACTCGTTGCGTTGCCAGCCCCAGGTGATGGGGGCCTGTCTGGCCCAGATCCGCCACGCCGCCGAGGTGCTGGTGTGCGAGGCCAATGCGGTCTCCGACAACCCGTTGGTGTTCGCCGAGGATGAGGAGATCCTCTCCGGTGGCAACTTCCATGCAGAACCCGTGGCCTTCGCCGCCGACAACCTGGCCCTGGCCATCGCCGAAATCGGGTCGTTGTCAGAGCGCCGCATGGCTCTGCTGATCGATTCCCGCATGTCGGGCCTGCCCGCCTTCCTGGTCAACAACGGCGGCGTCAACTCGGGCTTCATGATCGCCCAGGTCACCTCGGCGGCGCTCGCCTCCGAGAACAAGAGCCTGGCTCACCCGGCCTCGGTGGACAGCCTGCCCACCTCCGCCAACCAGGAAGATCACGTATCCATGGCCACCTTTGCCGCTCGCCGACTGGCGGACATGGCGGAGAACACCCGTGGCATACTGGCGGTCGAGCTGCTGGCAGCTGCCCAGGGGCTGGATTTCCGTGCTCCGCTGCGTACCACAGCACTGCTGGAGCAGGCCAAGGGCCGGCTGCGGGCAGAGGTGAGCTTCTACGACAAGGACAGGTACTTCTCGCCGGACATAGAGGCGGCGGCTGCGCTGCTGGCCAGGGCGAGTTACAACGACCTGATCCCGGTCGGTGTGCTGCCCAGCCTCTAAGCCCCCATTCGGCTCATAGCAAAAGACCGCCCATCGGGCGGTCTTGTCGTTTCTGGTGTTGGCTGGCGCGGGTTATTCGTGTTCAAACATCAGGAACAGATAAACCACGAACAGCACCAGGTGGGTAGCGCCGTGCAGGACATTGGTGCGGCCGCTGCTGAAGGTGACCTTGCAGACCATAAGCGTGGTGACGAGCAGCACCATGTCGGCGGCGGAGAGGCCGAGGCGCACCTCCTGGCCCAGCATGGCGCCGATGAACAGCACGGCCGGTACTGTCAGGGCTATGGTGGCCAGCACAGAGCCGAAATAGAGGTTCATGGCCCGTTGCAACTGGTTGTTGAAGGCTGCCTTGATGGCACCGACTGCCTCGGGGGCGAGTACGATACAGGCCACGATAAAGCCACCCAGCGCAGGAGGCGCCGCCATGATCTTCACGCCGAAGTTGATGGGCACGGCCAGGGTCTTGGCCAGCAGGATCACCACCACCAGATAGGCCAGCAGCAGTATGGTGTGATAGACGTTGCTGCGCAGCGGGCCGTGGTGCTCCTCGTAATCCTCGTGGTCGCTGTCGACGAAGAAGTGGCTGTGGCTGCGGGTCTGGATCAGCAGGAAGATACCGTAGAGCAGGATGGAGATGATGATCAGCATCCAGGACATGGGGCTCGACATGCTGCCAATGGTGCCGCCCCGGGTGAAGTTGGGCAGCACCAAGCAGAGCAGGGCCAGCGGTATGATGGCGACCAGATAGGATTTGACCCCATCCAGATTGAAGCTCTGGGTGTGGTAGCGCCAGCCGCCAAACAGCAGGGTGAAGCCCACCAGGCCATTGGTGACCAGCATCACCACGGCAAACATGGTATCGCGGGCCATCACGGGATTGGGGTCGCCTGTGAGCATGACGGAGGAGATCATCACCACTTCCAGCGAGATGACGGAGAGCGTCAGGATAAGGGTACCGAAGGGCTCACCCAGTTTGATGGCGAGGGCATCCGAGTGGCGCACCACAGAGAAGATGGCCCAGGTGACGATGGCAAGCAGCGCCGCCGAGACAGGCAGATAAATCCCGAGCGGAGTCGCCTCTGTCAGCAGCTCGCTCCCTATAGTCTTGAAGAACAGCAGGGTCAGCAGGCCAACGGGCAGGGCAATCTCTTGCCGGATAAATGACTTCATAGGCAATGGTTCTCATCTCGGGGCGGCATGAGCCGACGGGGTATGGAGGCAATGATGCAAGGTCACGGTAGGTGACGACCCAGACAATGATAAAGGCTGTTGCCCGGATCGGGAAAAATCATTTTGTTACAAACCAAGTAGTGATGGGCTTGTCTGACCCCGTGGTCAGCCGATGGTCGGGATATAGATAGCTAATCTGACCGTATGCTGCGTAGCATGGGCTATGCCGATCGCATTCATGCTCTTGTGGATCTGGCGGCATTCCGACCAAGGACTCCCATGTCTGTTGTGCGTCTGCGCTATCACACCATAGAGTTTGGCGAACTCGACATCCACCTGCGCACCCTGCGCGACAACCAGCAATTCTCCGATGACGAGGGGGAGGCAGAGGCGCTCGGCATCTCTTCAGCCTTCTGGCCGCTATTCGGTATCGTCTGGGATTCCGGCAATGTGCTGGCCCATCTGATGGTGGAGTACGAGATAGTTGGCTTGCGGATCTTGGAGGTGGGCTGTGGCATCGCCTTGGCGAGTCTGGTGCTCAACCACAGGCTGGCCGACATCACGGCCACTGATTATCACCCGGAGGCGGGCGCCTTTCTGGCGGAAAATGTGCTGCTCAACAAAGGCAGCCTCATCCCCTTTATTCGCACCGGTTGGGCAGATACCACCACGGCGCTGGGTCGCTTCGATCTCATCATCGGCAGCGATCTGCTCTATGAGCGCGGTCAGGTCGAGACCCTGGCCGCCTTTATCGAACAACACGCCAAGCCCCATTGCGAGGTGATCCTGGTGGACCCGGGTCGTGGCCTGCATGCCCGCTTCAGCAAGCGGATGGTGACCCTGGGCTATCAGCACAATCAGCACAAGCCACTGGATGTGAGCTATCTGAGCCAGCCTTTTCGTGGCCAGATACTGCAATACCGGCGCTAGTCATCGGCAGTATGGGCTGCCGTCGCGCCAGGCTTCCCTATTCGGTTGTGGTTTCTTTATCGACCCGGTGGGCGGTCAAGGCCGCGGCGGCATAAGCCTGAGGGCGGGATTTGTCGCAAGGAGGAAGGGTTTGATACACGGATGGGATGCAAATGGGAGGCGTTGTTCTGGTGCATTAGCTGTATCAATTTGATCCGCAGGGAGCGCCGTGGCAATGATAAATTATAACTCAATGATAAATATGGTTTTTATAAATTACTCTGATGAAGATTCAATCGCTTACCTGTCATAAGTGACAATTGTCCAGCTTATCTGAAATGGCTAGAGTAGCCGAGCGGTTTGACTCACCGTGTGTTCAATACTCCTGTATCTGTTTTTTTGTCAGTAGCACAGAGTGTTAGTTTTGATATGAGTGTTTCTTTCGGTCCCCTTAGTGGGACCATTTTTCTGCCTGAAAATCCCTGATCCCGCCACTCCACTCCCATTTTTCTGCCCCGGTAGCCATTTTCATGGATGGCTTTGTGTCAGGCTTGGTGTTCCTGTGCCCATTTGGTTATGCTCGCCCGCTTAATTCCAGAAGCGGGATCTTCGTCCATAGGCGCGCTTCGGCGTTGGCTGATACGATGAAGCCACATGGATGTTGTCGGGCATACGGAAGGCATATGAAACTGACTACTCAGCTTGTCTCGTTTATTACCCTGTGCGTGATCGCCTCCATGGCCATGGTGCTGCTCGGCGGTGTGTTCAGCTTTCGTGAGCTGGGGATGGAGCTGCAGCAAAAGAAGGTCAACTCTCTGGTCGAGGTGATCGACAAGCAGCTGGAGGTGGCCGATGACCATCAGGAGCTCACCCGCTGGTTGCCGACCCTGCTGCGTTCGGCCCATGTGGTGGAGCTGGAGATCCGTCAGGGCAAGCAGCGGATTTACTGGTTTCGCGACGTGCAACAGCAGACCGACGAGAGTCTGTTGATCCCCTACAGCCAGCCCATCTCTCATCAGGCAGGCATGCAAGCCGACTTCAAGCTGGAGCGACCGTTCAAGGAGTTCGAATACTCCATGAAGGCCATGTCCGGCATCTCCCTCGGTATCTTCATCGTCATCTTCGGGCTCTGGTACTCCATTCGCTGGCTGCGGCTGCAACTGCGAGGTGCCGAGCTGCTGGCCGAAAGGGCCCAGCTTATTCTCGACAACAAGCTCACCAAGCTGGCCCACGATCCGGCGGAGGAGTGGCCCGTCTCCGCCAGTCAGGCCCTGGATCATCTGCTGGCCGAGCTGGCGGATGCCCGCAAGGAGCGCAGCCGCTTCGACAACTTCATCCGCAGCAATGCTTTTGTCGACAAGATGACAGGCATAGGCAACCGCCTGTTCTTCGACAACCGGCTGGAGAGCGCCATCATGGAGGCGAGCGTGATGAGCGGCGGCGTGCTGCTGATCGACCTCGCCGGTCTGGAGGATCTGGATCCCGAGCTGAGCGGGCGCCAGAGCCAGGATCTGCTGATGGAGGCGAGTGCCTCCATCGCTGCCTTCGTGCGCAAGCACAACGGCGCCCTGCAGGCCCGCTATGCCGGTCAGGTGTTTGCCGTGCTGCTGCCCAACATGTCCGAGAGCGAGATGGTGGATGGCGCGGGCCAGCTGCACAAGAGCCTGCAGCGACTGCACTGGCCCGCGGCGGTCAACGTCGAGACCGCCGTCTACCTGGGCGCCGTCTGCTATCAGGCGCAGGATTCCCTGCTCAAGGTGCAGGAAGAGGCCGAACTGGCGCTCAAGAGCGCGCGACTGCAGGGTCATACCGGCTGGTTCCTCTACGAGAAGCAGCTGGATGAGGAGCAGAGCAGCAAGGGCACGGTACGCTGGCGCACCCTGATAGGCCGCCGCATCGAGGAGCATGGCATCGATTTTTACGTTCAACCGGTGCAGCAGGAGCGGGATCAGGTGGTGCTTCAGCAGGATTTGCTGATCCGCATTCACGACGAGCAGGGGCGGGCGTTGCAGGCTGGCGTCTTCATGCCCATGGCAGAAAAGGCGGGGCTGCTGTTGCCACTGGATCGGCTGGTGGCGGAACAGACCCTGCGGCTGCTGCGTCAGCGCTCAGAGCAGAGCTGCCCCATCAGTCTGACCCTCTGTGCCCAGAGTTTGCTGCACCGGGAGTTCCAGCGCTGGCTCTTCTTCGACCTGTTCCAGCTGCCGCGCAGCATCAACGAGCGGCTGATTCTGCAATTGTCCGAAGCCCAGGTGACTCGCCACTACGAGGCACTCAAGCGGCCGCTGCGGGCGCTGCGCATGCTGGGCTGCCAGCTGGCCATCGATCACGCCGGTCAGGATGTGGTGAGTACCCAATACATCAAGGAGTTCGAGATCAACTTCCTCAAGCTCCACCCCAGTCTGGTGCGGGAGATCCACACCCGTCAGGTCAACCAGATGGCGGTGCGCAGCCTGGTGGGAGGCTGCGCCAACACCCGTACCCGGGTGATTGCCGTCGGGGTGGAGAGTGGCGATGAGTGGAAGATGCTGCGCCACCTCGGCGTTCATGCCGGTCAGGGTCCCTGGTTCGCCGAGCCGGAGCGGCTGGTGATGGAACCGGCCGGCGCCTGATGGTGTGGCCGCAGGGCTGCCCTCAGATCCGGCCCTGCTCCTTCAAACCAGCCAGTCCCTGCATGCCACCCGTGTGGATAAAGACTATCTTGCTGCCACGGGGGATGCGCCCGGCGGCCAGCTCGCGAAACAGGCCCCACATCGCCTTGCCGCTGTAGATGGGTTCCAGCGGCAGGCCTGTCTCGGCGCTGAAATCCTGCACCCACTGCCACAGGGCCGGGCTGAATTTGGCATAGCCACCATCATGGTGATCCAGCGCTATCTGCCAGCCGGGCGTGCTGGCAGCGGCGGGATGGAGGCGACACACCTCGTCAGCGATAAAACCGCCCCCCTTCAGTACCGCGATGGCGAGTATCTGTTCCCGATCCCGTTTGCCGGCGATCAGGCCAGCCAGGGTGCCGCCGCTGGCGCAGGGCAGCACCCAGAGATCCGGCGAGAAGGGCACCTCGTCGACCAGCTCGGCCACCCCGGGAATGGCGAGCGGGCTGCTGCCTCCTTCCGGCACTATCAGGGTATCGGACGCCGCAAACTGGGCCAGCCAGTCGGGGTCCTGACGCCGCCGGTAACTCTGGCGGTCGACAAAAATGAGATCCATGCCCCAGCCTTTTGCTGCGCTCAGGGTGGAGTTGCTGACGGCCTCTGCTTCACCACGTATGATGCCGGTAGTTCTCAGGCCAGATTGACTCCCAGCTGCCGCCAGCGCATGAATGTGGTTGGAATAGGCACCGCCAAACGAGAGCAGGTGCTGCATGCCCTGTTCCCGGGCATGTTGCAGCTGGTACTTGAGTTTGCGCCACTTGTTGCCCGAGATGGTCGGGTGGATCAGGTCATCTCGTTTGCACCAGAGCTGGACGTCGTATTGCCGCAGCAGAGGGTGGAAGATGGCTTCCAGTGGCGAGGGCAGCCGGGCTGGTTGCAGGGTAAACGCCCGCGGGCGGGTCGAACTGGGTAACAATGAGTAATCCGTCATTTATCTGGAGGCTAATGCCCTGTTTATGCTAAGGTTTAATGCGTTTTATGCAGCCAGGTGCGGGTTTCAATGAAACAACTTTTTAGACGTTCAACCCCAAGCCGTCAGGTGGGGCTCCTGCTTGCCAGCGACCGGATCATGCTGGCCTCGCTGGGCAACCCCCCTGTCTTCGCCACCCGCGCCATCAACGGCCCGCAAGAGTGGCCGCTTGCCATGAGCGAGCTGTTCAGCCGCCATGGCCTCGCCAAGTCTAAAGTGCGGGTCGCACTCGCCGCCACTCTTTATCAGCAAGTCCAGATCGACAAGCCCGCCGTGCCCGAGGCAGAAATGGCGGGCGCTCTGCCCTGGGCCATCAAGGATTATGTCAACGAGCCCGTGTTGCAGCTCGCCATGGATTACGTGGACTTGCCCACTCCGCCGGCTGGCAGGCCGCGGATCAACGTGATCTGCGTGCCCAAGGCGCGGGTGCAGCAACTGGCGGATGCGGTCAACAGCATAGCGAGTCTGGATGCCATCGTCAGCGACGAGCTGGCCATGACGGCGCTTTATGAGGCCGACAACACAGTACGCATGTTGCTGTGGCAACCCAGGGGGCAGGATCTGCAACTGCTGGTATTCCATCAGGGCGGGCTCTGTTTCTCCCGCCAGCTGCGCGGTTTCACCGCCCTCACAGGCGAGCATGAGCCGGACAGCATGCTGCTCGATTCGCTGGCGCTGGAGATCCAGCGCTCCCTCGATTATCTGGCCGGCCAGCTCAAGCTGCCGGAGCTTGGCCAGATGCAGCTCGCCATCGCCTCCTCCTTCATCGGCACCCTGGTGCGCCACATGGAGCAGACCTTTGGTTTTGCCGTCTCCGCCATGGCCAACAAGGCTGTGCTGGCCGGTGTTGAGTACCTGTCGGCCTATGCCGCAGCCATCGGGGAGCCTGCCTGATGAAACGTCAGATAAACCTCTATGGCGCAGAGTTTCGCCCCAAACGCCAGTGGGCCAGCCTCAATCAGATGGCGCTGGTGTGGGGGGGCTGCGTGATCCTGTTGCTCTGCATGGCCGCTTTTTACGGCTGGCAGCAGCAAGGGGTCAGCCGTGAACTGGCACAGGTGCGCGCGGCGCTGGAGGTCAAACGTGGGGAGGCCCAGCGGCTGGATGCCGCGTTGACTCGCCATCAGGCCAACACACAGTTGCAACAGCAGCTGGCCAACAAGCAGGAAGAGTTGACTGCCAAGCAGGGGCTGATGCGTCAGCTGGGCAGCCTGGCGTTGCAAAAATCCCAGGGCTACGCCGGCCTGATGGCCGATCTCTCCCGCATTCGGGACAAACAGCTCTCCTTGCAGCGGATCGAGATCGCCGAGGGGCGTATCAATATCTCCGGCTTCGCCGGTCGCAGCCAGGATGTGCCCGCCTGGGTAAACCGTTTCAAGCAGACACCGTCGCTGGCGGGCAAGCAGTTTGGTGAATTGACCCTGAGCCGTGACAAGGAGGGCCGCCTGGCCTTCCAGCTCAGCGGTATCGAGCGGGAGAAGCCCTGATGAGCCTGAAAGCACAATGGCTGGCGTGGGCAGACAAGATTGCCGCCCTCAGCCAGCGCGAGCGGATATTGATACTGTTGACCGGGCTGGTGCTGGTCTGTGCCGGTGGCATTTATGGCTGGCTGGATGATGCCACCCTGCGCCTTGAGCAGGAGCGTGTGGCCTTGACCTCGGCCCAGCGGGATCTGGAGATCATGGATCTCGAGAATCTGGGCAAGCAGGCACGTCTGGCGCGGGATCCCGATCAGAATGTACGGGAGCAGCTGGCGCGGGTTGAGGGTGAGCTTGGCAAGCTGGATGCCGAACTCAAGGCCCAGACGGTGGATCTGATCCCGGCCCACGAGATGCCGGAGGTACTGGAGGCCTTGCTGTCACGCTCCACCAATCTGCACATGCTGGCGCTGACCTCCCTCGCCCCTGAGCCGCTGATGGCGGGGGATCAGGGCATCAACCTGTTCAAGCACGGTATTCGTCTCAAACTGGAAGGCGGTTATTTCGATGTGTATCAGTACCTGAAAGCGCTGGAGGCGCTGCCTCGTCACTTCTACTGGAAGCAGTTTGACTATCGGGTGGAAGCGCACCCCAAGGCGGTGGTGGAGATGGAAATCTACACCCTGAGCACCAGCAAGGAGTTTATTCGTGGTTAGATGGCTGACGCTATTGTGTTGCCTGCTGGGCTCAGTGGCCAAGGCCGAGGTGCTGCAGGATCCCACCGAACCGCTCGAGGGAGTCAACAGCCAGGCGGGGGCGGTAGAGAGCCAGAGCGCCGGTCTGCCCAAGTTGCAGAGCGTGGTGCTAGGCAACGGCCCGGCGCTGGCGGTGCTCAACGGGAAAAGTTACCGGATAGGCCAGCAGGTCGAGGGATATCGACTGGTGGCCATCAGTGCAGATGCCGTTGTGCTGGAGAAGGGGGGCAAGCGCCAGTCGCTGACCCTGTTTGCCAGCAAGGTCCGTATCTGAACGGGCCCTGCCCGGGATGGGCGGGGCAAGGTTTGTCGAGTTTAATTGCAAGTCAGGGTGCACTCATTACATGAAAAAAAATCATCTCTGCCTGATCTCCGTAGCCGTTCTGGCTGCAGGCTGTACCAGCTACCGGCACCCCGAACCCGTGCAGGCCAAGGACGCACTGAAACACGCCATGACCGAGCAGAACAAGGTCGGCGCCCTGGCGACCGTACCCAAGTCGGTACAAAGCGAACTGTTGCAGATGAACCGGCCGCCCCAGGCCATCAGCATGCCGGAGCAGCGGCTGCGTATCGCCGCCCACGATGTGGAGGCGGTGGAGTTTTTCGGCTCCCTGTTCAAGGGCTCCCGTTACAGCGTGGCCGTGCATCCAGGGGTAGGCGGGCTGGTTTCCGTCGAGCTCAAGGACGTGACCCTGCCCGAGGTGCTGGCCGTGGTGGGTGACATGTACGGCTTCGACGTGCAGCGCAAGGGTAACGTGTTCCACGTCTATCCGGCTGGCCTGCGCACCGAAACCATACCGGTCAACTACCTGATGATGTCCCGCCGGGGTCTGTCCCGTACCTCGGTCAGTACCGGCGGTGTGACGGCCAACGACAACAATTCAAACAACGGCGGCATCAACTCCAGCAGCAACGCTGAAATATCTTCTAACCAAAATGGCACAGGTATTTCTAGCAACTCCAGTACCCAGACGACATCGAACGGTACCCAGATAGAAACGGGCACCAACAGCGACTACTGGACCGATCTGCGCACCTCGCTGGAGATGCTGATCGGCAGTGGCGATGGTCGTGCCGTCATCACCAGCCCGCAGGCGGGTCTGGTCACCATCCGCGCCTATCCAAAAGAGCTTAAAGCGGTGCGCGAATTCCTCAGTCAGTCCGAAACCCACCTCAAGCGCCAGGTGGTGCTGGAGGCGCGGATTATGGAGGTGGCTCTAAGCGAAGGCTATGAGCAGGGGGTGGACTGGAGCGGTCTCTCCGCCAGCTGGGATGGCAACAAGGGCATTACCGGTGGCGGCTCTCTCTCGCCGACCCAGTTGCCCACGACCCCCAATCAGATCTTCACCGCGCTGGGGGGCGGGGCCGGTTTCAAGATCTCCGACGGCAACTTCAACGTGGCGGTCAACTTGCTCAAGACCCAGGGGGATGTAAACACCCTTTCCAGCCCGCGGGTGACGGCGACCAACAATCAGAAGGCGGTGATCAAGGTGGGGACGGACGAGTACTTCGTCACCAATGCGACGACAACCATCACCTCTACTACAACAGGATCAGAGCGGACGCCCAATGTGGAGTTGACCCCCTTCTTCTCCGGCATAGCGCTGGACGTGACGCCGCAGATCGACGAAGAGGGCAGGGTGCTACTGCACATTCACCCCTCTGTCATTGATACCGAAGAGCAAAACAAGACGATCGATTTGGGCACCACAGGCGGCAAGATGACTCTGCCGCTGGCCAAGAGTTCGATCCGCGAGTCCGATACAGTGGTGCAGGCCAACAACGGCGACATTATAGTCATCGGCGGCCTGATGAAGACCGACAAGCAGGAGATCGTCAGCAAGGTGCCGCTGCTGGGGGACATTCCCTGGATTGGCGAAGCCTTCACCAACCGCCGCGAGAGCACCAAGAAGGTGGAGCTGGTGATCATGCTCAAGCCAACCGTGGTGGAGAAAGACACCTGGCAGAACGAGCTGAAACGCAGCGCCGATCTCCTGGACAAGTGGTATCCGCCTAAGGGCTAAGCCATGAAGCAGCGCGCGGTCAGCCTTACCCCATGTGCCCTCTTGCCCTGCGTCACTGCAGGCTGCTTGCTCGGGATGGCAGGTGACAACCCATGTACCTGAACCACTTCGGTTTGCAGGAGGCGCCGTTCGGCCTCACCCCCAACACGGGTTTTTACTATGGCTTGCCGCCCCACGAAGAGGCGTTGCAGGTGCTGAACTGGGCGCTGGCACAGGGGGAGGGGTTCATCAAGGTGACCGGCGAGGTGGGTACCGGCAAGACACTGCTCTGTCGCAAGCTGCTGAGCGAGCTGGGGTCTGAGGCTCACCCCGTGCGTCTGGCCTGGTTGCCCAACCCGCACCTCACGCCGGCCGAGCTGCGCACAGCCCTGGCGCTGGAGCTGGGATTGTCGGTGCGGGAGGGGGCCGAGCTGGATCTCACGGATCGTATTCATCGCCACCTTATCAGCCTGCATCAGCAGGGCAGTCGAGTGGTTGTGCTGATCGACGAGGCGCAGGCCCTGCCGGACGAGACCCTGGAAGCGATCCGGCTGTTTGGCAACCTGGAGACGGAGTCGAACAAGCTGCTGCAAATCGTGCTGTTCGGTCAGCCCGAGCTGGACACCCGGCTGGCAAAGCCTCATTTGCGTCAGTTGCGTCAGCGGATCGGCTTCTCCTACTGCCTGCGCCCCCTGCGCTTTGACGAGACCCGAGCCTATCTGGAGCACAGATTGCAGGTCTCCGGTTACCGCGGGGCACCGCTGTTTGCAGGGTACGCCATGCGCCTGCTGTGGCGGGCGTCGCGCGGGATCCCCAGGCTTATCAACATACTGGCGCAGAAGTGCCTGATGCTGGCCTATGGCCAGGGGGCGCGCCAGATCGATAGCCGTCTGGTGCGGCTCGCCATTCGCGATACCGACGATGCCAGCCGCTTTGCGCCGTTGCGCTGGTGGCCCCTGTTACTGTTGCTGGGGTGTGCCCTGGCTTATGGAGTCTGGCCATGAGCGTGATCAACCAGATGCTCAAGGATCTGGAGCAGCGCCAGCAGGGTGGCGAGGGGGCCGTCTATGTGCCGCCCGTGCGGCAACAGGGTTGGTGGATGCTGGTGCTGACCCTGATCTGCGGCCTGGCCCTCGGCATTCTGGGCTGGCGGACCTGGATTTACTGGCAGCAGAGTCTGGTCCAGGCCAGCGAGCCAAGGCCTGATGCCGTTGCCCGCGCCGTGCCCGCCACGCCGGCCTATGTAGAGCAGGAGCCGGTGGATCTGGTGGTGGCCTTGCCCACCCCGGGCCCCGGGCCCGAGACCCGCTCTCGGCCTGCAGTCGAACCCGGGCTGGCACAAGAGCAGGATGAGATCGCCTATGAAGAGGCTCCGCCGAGCGATGAAGAGCTGCAACCTGAGCTCTATGCCGAGCTGGAAGCGGAACAAGAGGCGGTCGCCACGCCGCCGCGCAAACCGGGGGTGCTGAAGATAGAGACGGTGAACCTCTCCGAGGCCGAACTGGCCACCCTGGCCGAGCGCAAGGCCACTACCGCCATGGCCAGGGGGCAACTGCGAGACGCCCAGGACAACTACTATCAGGTGCTGGTTCACGACCCCCACAATCAGGGCGCCCGTGAACAGCTGGCGGGTCTGCTCTACGGCGAAGGGCGGCTGAGTGAGGCTGGCCAGTTGCTGGAAGAGGGGATACGGCTCGATCCGGCGCAGGCGGATTTTCGTCTGCTGCTGGCACGGCTTGCCATCAGCGGCGGCGATCAGCTCAAGGCACTTGGCTGGCTGACCGGTTATCAACCTGACTTGGCCAGCAATCTGGATTATTACGCCACCTGGGCCGGGTTGACCCAGGAGCTGGGCCGCAACGCCGAGGCGGCGGAGCTCTATGTGAAATTGCTGCGTCAGCAGCCTGATCAGGGGCGCTGGTGGCTCGGGCTAGGTGTGGCCGAAGATGGCCAGGGCCACAGCCTGCGGGCGCTCGATGCCTATCGCAATGCCCAGTTGCATGGCAACCTCGGCGAGGCGTCGACCCGCTGGATTGAACAGCGAATTGCCCAGCTCGCTCCCTGACGGGCGGGACGGTTAACTTTTTTGGAGTTTGCATGGCACAACCCAGACTGAAAATGCGCCTCGGCGACCTGCTGGTACAAGAGCAGATCATCTCGGATGATCAACTGCAGCTCGCCTTGCAGCAGCAGCGTCAGACCGGCCGCAAGCTGGGCACCACACTGATCGATCTCGGCTTCATCAGCGAGGTGCAATTGCTGCAGTTCCTCGCCCGCCAGCTGGACGTGCCCTTCTTCGATCTCAACAACCTCACCATAGACGCCTCTGCGGTGCCGCTTCTGCCCGAGGTTCAGGCGCGCCGTTATCGCGCCCTGGCGGTCAATCTCACCGACAACCGGGTGACAGTGGCCATGTCGGATCCGGCGGACCTGAGTGCCCTCGACGCCATCGCGGCCTTGCTCAGCCCCAGGGAAATGGTGCTGGCGGTGGCGCGGGAAGGTCAGCTGCTGGAGTATTTCGACCGCCTCTATCGCCGTACCCGCGAGATAGAGAGCTTTGCCGAACAGCTGCACGAGGAGTATCAGGACTCCGGCTTCGAGCTGGGTTCCAGCAACCTGGGCGCCGGCGACGAGGGGGAGGCGACGGTGGCCAAGCTGCTGCGCTCCCTGTTCGAGGATGCGGTGCAGGTGGGGGCGTCCGATATCCATATCGAGCCGGATGAGAAGGTGCTGCGCATTCGCCAGCGGATCGACGGCATACTGCACGAGAATATTCTCAACGAAGTGCGCATTGCCCAGGCGCTGGTGCTGCGCCTCAAGCTGGTGGCCGGGCTCGACATCTCCGAGAAGCGACTGCCCCAGGATGGCCGCTTCAACATGAAGGTGCGCGGTCGGGACGTGGATGTGCGTATGTCCACCATGCCGGTGCAGTACGGCGAATCCGTGGTGATGCGGCTGCTGGATCAATCCTCCGGCATATTGTCCCTGAGCGAAACCGGCATGCCGCCGGAGATCCTGACCCGCTTCCGTCGCCAGCTCAAACGCCCCCACGGCATGATACTGGTGACAGGCCCGACCGGGAGCGGCAAGACCACTACCCTCTATGGCGCTCTGTCTGAACTCAATCAGGCCAGCAACAAGATCATCACGGTGGAAGACCCGGTGGAATACCGCTTGCCCAGGGTCAATCAGGTGCAGGTCAATCCCAAGATAGGCCTCACCTTCTCCCATGTGTTGCGCTCCACCCTGCGTCAGGATCCGGATATCTTGCTGGTGGGGGAGATGCGGGACAATGAGACGGTGGAGATAGGCCTGCGTGGCGCCATCACGGGCCATCTGGTGCTCACCACATTGCACACCAACGATGCGGTTACCAGCGCCCTGCGTCTCATCGACATGGGCGCGCCTGGCTATCTGGTGGCGAGCGCGCTGCGTGCCGTCATTGCCCAGCGGTTGGTGCGGCGGGTGTGCGAGCACTGCGTCGAGGAGAAGGCGCCTGACGAGGGGCAGGCGACCTGGCTGAGGGTGCTGTCCGGTGAGGCGCCGGGTCAGCATGTCTACCACAAGGGGCGTGGCTGCCAGAGCTGCAACTTCACCGGCTACTCTGGCCGGATCGGTGTCTACGAGCTGCTGGAGCTGGATCAACCCATGATGGATGCCCTGCGCCGCAACGATGCGGAAGGCTTTGCCAAGGCGGCGCGTCAGCATGAGCACTACCGGCCGCTGGCCCTGACAGCGCTCGATTATGCCCGCCAGGGGATCACGTCGGTGGACGAGGTGCTGAGGTTGGCCGAGGACCTGGGGTAAGTGATGACCAACTTCATCGGCAATGAGCAACCCGGACGGCAGCGCCCTGCCACTCGGCTTGTGCGGGGCGCGGCATGAATACCTTCGCCTACAAGGGTCGCGACAGTCAGGGCAATGCCGTCAATGGCGTGGTCGATGCTGCCAACGAGATGGCTGCCGCCGAGCAGCTGATGCGCCGTGGCGTTATGCCCACCGAACTCAAACCCGGCAAGGCGAAATCCGCGGCCATCGACTGGTCTTTGCTGCTGGAAGGTGGCGTCAAGCTGGACGAGCTGGTGGTATTCAGCCGCCAGATGTATGCCCTGACTCGGGCAGGCATTCCCATACTGCGTGCCATCGCGGGCCTGGAAGAGACCGCCCACAGCAAGCCGCTCAAGCGGGCGCTGCATGCGCTGGGAGAGGATCTCGGCAACGGTCGGCCCCTATCCAGCTCTATGCAGGCGCACCCCAGGGTGTTCAGCAGCCTGTTCGTCGCCATCATTCACGTGGGCGAGAACACGGGTCAGCTGGAAGAGGCCTTCCTGCAACTGGCCAACTATTTCGAGCTGGAGCTGGAAACCCGCAAGCGGATCAAGACCGCCATGCGCTATCCCAGCTTCGTGATGATTGCCATCGGCATCGCCATGGTGATCCTCAATATCATGGTGATCCCGGTCTTCGCCGGCATGTTTGCCAAGTTCGGGGTCGAGCTGCCGCTGGCCACCCGCATTCTGCTCGCTACCTCCCACTTTTTCGTCAACTACTGGTGGTTGCTGCTCGGCATGCTGCTGGCCATGGTGTTTGGCTGGCGGCGCTGGGTTGCCACCGTCAAGGGCAAGCTGACCTGGCACAGATGGCAACTCAAATTGCCCATCGTCGGCACCATCATAGAGCGCTCCCTGCTGGCCCGTTTTGCCCGCAGTTTTTCCATGATGCTCAAGGCAGGTGTGCCGCTCAATACTGCACTGACCCTGGTGGCCGATGCGGTGGACAACGCTTATATGGCGGCTCAGATCCGCGACATGCGGGCCGGTATAGAGCGGGGCGAGAGCCTGCTGCGCACCGCCGGCAGCAGCGGTCTGTTTACGCCCCTGGTGATGCAGATGATAGCGGTGGGGGAAGAGACGGGTCAGGTGGATGATCTGTTGCACGAGGCGGCGGAGTATTACGAGCGAGAGGTGGATTATGACCTCAAGAGCCTGACCGCCCGCATCGAACCCATCCTGATCGGGATCGTGGCAGTCATGGTATTGGTGCTGGCACTGGGTATCTTTACGCCCATGTGGGACATGATGCGTGCGGTGCGCGGCAAATAAGCAGGTATCTTTACCCTCCCGATAGTGGGACATGATGCGTGCTGTAAGGGGTAAATAATGATCTTTCCTCCTCCTGGTGGGGGGAAATGATGAGCGCGGTGCGCGGCAAATAAGCGGCATCTTTACCCTCCCGATGGTGGGACATGATGAGTGCCGTACGCGGAAAATAAGCGGCATCTTTACCCTCCCTATGGTGGGTCATGATGAGCGCCGTACGCGGAAAATAAGCAGGCTCTTTATTTCAACGTAGGGGCCTGATGCTGAGTGGGTGGTCAACGGGGTGCGGGAGAGGTGCGGTTGAACAGACAGTCACAACAGGATGATCGCTGGCTGGGAGGGTATCGACGGATGGCCGTGCTGATCTTGCTGCTGATCATGGTGGCGACCCTGGCCCAGAGCTATCGTAGCCACAGGGCCGAGGCGCTGGCCCTTAGCCTGACCCTGCTGGGGGAGCAGTTTGCCGAGCGGGTACAAAGGTTGCACGGTCTCTGGCTGGATCAGCGCCGTCCCGCCGTCCTGCATGCAGATGGGGTGGCCTGGCAATTCGATGCCAGGGGCTGGCCACTGGGTGTTGATGCGCTGCTGGCCCCTTCGGAAAATTGCCGTCAGCTCTGGTCGTCGATCATTGGCACACAGAGCCAGGCCCTGCCGCCGTTGCAGGCCATGGCGAGCCGAGATGGCACGGGATGCGAGTTCGGGTGGGAAGATAATTGGCTGATTTATCAATTTTATGATGGCAGAGTGACACTAAAGCTTTGAATGAGGCCGATAGTGTGGCTCAGTTAAATGATTTTTTTATATCTGCATGAAATAATGCGGGTTATTACGGAGGGACCATGGCAACAAATCGAATGGCACCAAGACATCCCACGTCGATGATGGCGAGTCAGGCAGCCGGTTTCTCATTGATCGAGCTGGTGATCGTCATCGTTATCTTGGGGATACTGGCGGTGACCGCCCTGCCTCGCTTCCTCGATGTGACCGATGAAGCCAAGAAGGCCAGCGTGGAAGGGGTCTCTGGCGGTTTCGCCACTGCGGTTTCGCTGGTACGAGCCCAGTGGGAGGCAGAAGGACGGCCCAAGGAGGACGGTCAGAACACTGTGCTGTATGACGGCTCTCGTTTCTATCTGACGACCCCGACCGAGACGCAGGTCAGCAATGGCGAGCTCTCGCCAGGCTATCCCATGGATACATCGGCAGGGGGCGGCATAGATGTTGATCCGGCCAACCTGACAGCCCAGCGCTGTCTCAAGATTTGGGAGGGATTATTACAGAACCCACCCAAGGCTACCGCCAGCTTCAGCGAGGTGAGCGGTAGCGGCAATGACCTGAAATACTATGTCAGTGTGACCAATAACGGCCTGGACTCGGTCTGCCGCTACTATCTGGTCAATAGTTTGAGTAAGGGTAGTGATGGCAAGTATCAGGATCCGCAAGGTAGTACTGATGCATTCATGAGTTTCAGTTACCGTCCGGCTTCCGGTCAGGTGACCACCAATATCAATTGACAGAGGATAGTAAAATGAAAAAACAGGCGGGTTTTACCCTGATCGAGCTGGTCATAGTGATCATCATTCTGGGCATTCTGGCAGTGACCGCTGCGCCCAAGTTCCTGAATTTGCAAGGTGATGCTAGGGAAGCTGCTGCACAAGGGGTACAGGCTGCTGTCAGCAGCTCTGCCCAGCTGGTCTATAGCAAGTCAGCCTTGGAAGGGATTGAGCGTGCTTCTTCTGGTGCAGTCAGCAGCAGTGACGGCACCAATATTGATGTTGTGTTCGGCTATCCGGCGGCAACCGATACAGGTATCAAGAATGCAGTCACCATTGACGGTTCCTGGAGTGGTAAAGTGTCTGGAGGTGCCTATGTCTTCTCGACCAGTAGCTCCCAATGTACAGTGAACTACACCGAAGCATCAGAAACTTCCGCCGCTTCTACTACCTTGGCTGGCTGTAACTGATGGCGTTAGGCGAGGCCAAAAACCTCGCCTTTCTTTTCAATGAGAGAGTCTGATGCGCAGAGGCTTCACCCTGATAGAACTGGTGATCGTGATCCTGTTGCTCGGGATTCTGGCCGCCTTTGCCGTGCCCAAGTGGCTGGGCAAAGGCGGCTTTGAAACTCAAACCGTACGCGATGAGCTGCTGACCCGGCTGCGGCTGGTGCAGACCGTCAATATGCATGAACCCGCCGACCGCTGTACTCAGCTGGTGGTGGATGCGTCCAGTTTTGCCCATATCACGCAGGCAATATGTGCCACTCCCGGCACGATAAAAAGCTGGAGCCTTAATCAGCGCACCCGTGGCCGCCCTGTCACCCCCTCTTCCGGTATGACTATCTCCCTCAATAACCGCAGTAGCTTTGTGCTGCATTTTGATCATATGGGCCGCCCACAAGGGGATTGCTCCACAGCCGATGGCTGTACCCTGCAGGTAACGGATGGCCGCGAAACGGGCCGCATCAAGATAGAGCCCGAGGGGTATATCCATGAGATCCCTTGATCGCGGCTTTACCCTGATTGAGCTGATTGTCGGCATAGTGCTACTGGCGGTGGCGCTGACCGGCATTCTGGGGCTCTTGATCAATCAGGCGCCCCAGGCGGTGGATCCGGTGCAGCAGGTGCGTGCAGCCCAGCTGGCCCAGCGTCTGGCCGGCGAGATGCTGCAAAAGTCGTTCGATGAGCAGTCGGATCATAACGGTGGCCGCTATCGCTGTGGTGAGACCTTCAATGGCCAGTTTTATGGGGATTGCAGCTGCCCTGTCGGTGTGGCATGCACCCAGCGGCCACCCACTCCGGCCATTACCGGTTGGCAACCCAGTGCCTATGGCCCCGATGGCGAGCCAGCACCTTATGCCTACAACGATGTGGATGACTTCGATACCGCGGGCAGCTGGGTGGATGCCAATCGGTTTACCCAGACTGCGGCGGGGATCAGCGGCGAGGAGTATCGCAACTACCAGGTGAAAATTGCGGTAAGCGGGGTCGATTTCAGCGATGGCACCTTCAAGAACTGCACAGCCCCCTGCTCTGTGGGCAAACGCATTGATCTGCAAGTAAAGCTGCCTGACGAGAGTCTGCTCGACTTCTCCTTCTATCGGGGGAACTACTGATGGGTCGGCTTTGCGATCGTGTCCGAGTATTGAGTCCTGCTTCCGATGTCAGATTACGCCGGCAGGCGAATCGAACCTGCGCCAGACTTGGGCGTGCCCGCGGTTTTACCCTGGTCGAGCTGGTAATGGTGATCCTGCTGCTCGGTATAATGGCGACCTTTACCAGCCAGTTTATCGGCATCGGCAGCCAGATTTATGGCGATGCCAGCAGCCGCGAGCAGCTGATGAGCGATGCCCGCTTCGCCATGGAGCGGCTCAACCGCGAAGTTCGCGATGCGGTGCCCGGATCAGAGCGCATCGAGACGACAGATGGGGTCTGGGTCGACGCGGGCCCTTGCCTGAGTTTCTGGCCCATCAGCACCTCCAGCCGTTATATCACCCTGAATCGTGCGATATCAGGTAGCAGCGCCACCCAGGAGCTGGTGATGGCAACCCCCGCCTCGGCTGCCAATCCACTGAACCAGGATGCCAATGCAGTCACCGAAGGTGACTTGATGATTGTCTTCCCCGTGCCGGACAAAAATGCCGGTTCGCTGATCGCTGGCTGCGATTACGGACGCTGTGTGGCCAAGGTTGTGGATGTGCTGGCTCCCGTATCCGGGGCGCAAACCATTCGTTATTCCAGCACCGAGAGTCTGACCGGGATCTCGCCAGGCCGCCGGGTCTACTTTGCCCGCGAGCAGGTGCGCTATTGTGCCCAAGGTGGTGCCTTGTACCGGGCCACCAGTGTGCTCAGTGGCGCTAGCAGTACCATGCCTTTGGGAACCTTGATGGCAGAGTCGCTACGCACTGGCAGCTTCTATCGGGAGACTTCGGCCTTCAATACAGAAGGGGAGTTTGGCATGCGCTTTGTGTTCGAGCGCAAAGGGGAGTCAGTTACCTTCAACCACAAGATAGAGGTGCTCAATGTGCCCTGATACACACGCGCTTGGACGCATGCGTGGCAGTGCCCTGATGATCGCCCTGTTTGTCATTGTGGTGATGGCGCTGCTGGCGGCTGCCATGGGTCGCTTTCTGGTGGACAGCAGCGAGAAAAATACGGTAGAGGTGCGCAGTGTACGCGCCTTGCTGGCGGCACAGAGCGGACTGGAAATAGCCTTGTATCAACTGTTCCCCAATAGACCGACACCGCCATCACCGCTTGATCGCTGCGAGTGGGTACTCTCATCACTTGTGTTTAATGGCAATTCTGGACTGGCTGGCTGCGAGGCAAGGATCAGTTGCGTGCAACAGCCCGTGACCTATAACGGAGAGGCGACCAATGGCTACCGTCTGCTCAGTGTCGGCTCCTGTGGTTCGACAGACCTCGGCAGTGCCAACCCCGATTTTGCCGTGAGCAGGACAGTGACGGCCGAAGCCTATGATGGAGGAAACCTCTGATGCGCCGCTTCTGGTTAGCCATCTCTATTTTATGCTGTGGTTCTGTTAATGCATTTCAGGCTATAGATACATCCGTCTATTTTCCCGCAGTCGTGCAAGGGCACAGGGGCAACACCAACGCGTCCTGTAATGGTCTCGGCAACCCCCCGTTGAACCAATACAATCAGGCAAAAATATCGGGAACTGGTGGTGCTGCGCTGAGATTTTGCAGTTCAAACCAGGGCTCTGGCATGCCCACGGATGGCTGTGATAATGCCAATGGTTCTCGTCGTTTATGTACTGTCAACAACTCAACCATTCAGGGCTTGCCGATCACTGTCGGCAGTGGCAATAGTTTTCAGACCAGTAGCGGGGCACATGGTGGGATCGGTTTTTGCTCTGCCGGGCAAGTACTGACACTCGGAAGTGCCAGCCAAAATCAGTTTTCTGCTATCTCGTTGTATGACGCCTGTACCTTGAGTTTTGCTCAGAACCAAACCGACTACCGTATCCAGAGTCTCTCTGTGGGCAGCGGCGCCACAGTCGTATTCACAACCGGCGATTACTGGATTGATTCACTGTTGCTGAACCAGGGGGCCCGGATTGAGGTCCAGGGGGATGTTCGTATCTTTGTCCGTCAGTCAGCCCAGCTGAACAGCGCTCGTATCAATGAGTCAGGTCTCGGCTCCTTGCTGTTGTTCGGGTACAACGATATAGAACTCAATGGCGATACCTTGATGGATGGCTACCTCTACTCACATCAGGCCGTGCGTATGAATGGTTCTTCCACAATCAATGGCCGGATGACAAGCCGTTCTTTGTCCATGACCACCAGCTCTGCTATCAACGATCAGGCTTTTACTCCGCCCCTGACCTGTTTCAGCGATACGTTCAGCTCATCCCCGCTGAGTGATGACTGGGTCGTTGCCCGCAGCAGCGGCAACTTTACGCCTTCCATCGTTGGCCAGCGTTTACGCCTGACCCAGGCGGTTGGTAATCAGTCCACCTCTACGACTTATCAGCGCCTGTTCCCCGCTGCCAGCAACCTGGTCACCATCGAATTCAACCACTATGCCTATAACGGTAGCGGTGCTGATGGCATCGCCGTTGTGTTGTCGGATGCCAAGGTGACTCCTCAGCCCGGGGCCTTTGGCGGGCCGCTCGGGTATGGTTTCAAACCCGGTATTTCCGGTTTTGCAGGTGGTTGGCTTGGGGTGGGGATTGATGAGTTCGGCAACTTTTCGGGTGAGGGCGGCGTTGCCAACGTGGGGCAGCGGCGTCAGTCGGTGGCGGTGCGGGGATCCGGGGTTGGCACCAGTGGTTACAACTATCTGAGAGGCACTTGCAGTAACGGCACCACCAGTATCAATGGTAACTGTCTCAATCCGAGGGTGGACAACAACGGCAGTGCCAACCACAGTTACCGGCTGACAGTGGATTCTCGTATTGTTGGTCAATCCATGGTCAAGGTTGAACGCAACACAGGATCTGGTTATGTCACGCTGATCGACAGCTTCAATGCCATGGCTCAGGCCGGTCAGGCAGCTGTGCCAGAGGATTTCTTGTTGTCGTTGACCGGCTCTACAGGGGGCTCCACCAATATTCACGAAATCGACAACGTACAGATCTGTGCCCTGCGATCCAGCCCGGTCGGCGTACAGATCGATCATTTCCAACTCGAGCATTCTGGTCAGGCGCTGACGTGCAATTCGGAGACGGTCACTATCAAGGCCTGTGCCGATGCGGCTTGCAGCGCCCTTATTACCGACCCTGTTACGGCGACCCTGAGTCTGACGCCGACGTCCAGCAGCAATGGTTGGGTCGGCGGCAATACGGTGACCTTCAGTGGCGGCTCCACCACGGTCCAGCTTCGCAATAACACCGCCTCGGCGGTCACTATCGGAGTATCAGGCTCGACCCCGACCACCAAACCATTCAGTACTACCTTGTGCAAGTCGGGTAATGGAACCCCCAGCGTGGCCGCCTGCACCCTGAGCTTTGCCGATAGCGGTTTTATCTTCGACGTGCCGGATACCTATTCCAACCAGCCGCAGACGGTGACCATCAAGGCGGTCAAGAAGAGTGACGTGACCAAACAGTGCGTGCCAGGGTTTGCCAGCCAGAGCAAGAGCATCAAGTTCTGGGGCAGCTATATCTCTCCGGCCAGCAATCCTTACAACAGCAATATGAGCGTTAACAATAGTGTGCTCGGTACTAGTCAGGGGACTGCTGTCTCCGTGTCCCTGGCGTTTGATGCACAGGGGCAGTCGACCATGACGGTCAAGTATCCGGATGCAGGCAAGGTGCAACTTGATGCCCGTTATGATGGCACGGGCAACGAGGCGGGTCTGGTGATGCTCGGCTCAGACCAGTTCGTGGCGCGTCCTGTCGGCTTGTGCATTACACCCCCGCAAGGGGTCTGCGCGGCAGGTGATAGCAGCTGCCCAGTGTTCAAAAAAGCGGGGGAGACGTTCCAGGTAGATATCAAGGCGATGGCCTGGGAGTCGGCCAATGATGGGGATATCTGCGCGGGGAATCAGACAACCCCCAATTTTGTGCTGAACGGCATTGGCTTGGGCAGCACCCTGGTGGCGCCAAGCCTAGGTACCAATGCGACAGTGGGTTCCACCACCTATAACCATGTGGCTGCGACCAACAGTCTCAACAGCGTCAACCAGACGGTGAGCGAGGTGGGGGTATTCAGGATGACGGCGACACCGCTCGCCAGCAACTACTTCGGATATACCATCCCTTCTGCTCAGAGCCAGCCGGTGGGCCGTTTTATCCCCGCTGATTTTGAGCTGGTCAGTGGCGACATAGTGCCTGCCTGTAGCGTCTTCTCCTACATGGGCCAGCCATTCGGGGTGACGCTGGATATCATTGCCCGCAATGTGGCTGGGGGACAGACCCGTAATTACACCGGCGACTTTGCCAAGGGCAATGCTTATATCACCACCGCCAATAGCAAGAATGGTACTTCTCTATCGAGCCGCTTGCGCAGCCTGCAACCTCTGCCCTGGCTAAATGGGCAGGCGGAGTTCAGCGGCAGCAGCGAGTTTGTGCGCCTCTCCGATACCCAGCCGGATGGCCCCTTCGAGGCACTGCTATTTGGCCTCTATATGCGGGATAACGATGGCGAACGCACCCTGATTGCCAGCCCCGATTTCAATGAGGTGGTGACTGGCGATTGCAGCGGAAGTAACTGCAATGCTCGTCTTATCGATGCGACATCCATGAAAGCCTATTTTGGCCGCTTGCTGGCGGGCACTGGGGCTGGGCTCGCAGCGGAGCGGCTGGCCATTCCACTGCAAATGCAATATTACGAATCAGGCGACTGGCTGCTCAACGAGGAAGATCAATGCACTCTGCTCTTTCACGCCGGTGATGGGATCAACTTCATCAATCCGAGTCACACCTTTGATGAGGCCACCCAAGACCTGAATCTGGGAGCAAATCGCAAGATCCGGCTTGGGTTGGGTAGCACGCCTCCAGGGGGGATATCGGCAGTCGCCAAAGATGGCGAGATCCTGTTCCACTTTGCCAAGCCGGATATCTCGGTACGCATTCCCTACAAGGTCGACTTGTCAAAACAGCCGGCTCAACCGCTCTGGTTATCTGACCCCGTTAGCCTGCAGGGTGAGGCCATTTTTGGCTCCAGCAGAGGTAATGACAGAATTATTTATCGGCGGGAAGTGATGCAGTAGCGGAGGCGGTGCGGCGGATCTTCGGGATCTTCCCCCCTATTTTCTTGTTTATTAGCGTTTGTCGGCCTGTGCGAGTGAGTGATGACTCGCATTTTTGTCGCGACTGATTGATTGGCGACAGTTTGAGCGCTTGCCCATTGGGGTAGGCATTGGTAAAGTTAGCCGGTTTTCTGCACCTCCAAATTCTTAGGATTTCCCGTAGCCATGTTCAAAAAGCTCAGAGGCGTCTTTTCCAACGATCTGTCGATCGACTTGGGAACTGCCAACACCCTGATCTACGTAAAAGATCAAGGGATCGTCCTTAACGAACCCTCAGTTGTCGCCATTCGCCAAGAGCGCGGGAACGCCAAATCGGTCGCTGCCGTCGGTCATGCCGCCAAGCAGATGCTGGGTCGTACCCCAGGCAACATCTCCGCTATCCGTCCGATGAAAGACGGCGTCATTGCCGACTTCTACGTGACCGAGAAGATGCTGCAGCACTTTATCAAGCAGGTTCACGACAACAACTATTTCCGCCCCAGCCCCCGTGTGCTGGTGTGTGTGCCGTGTGGCTCTACCCAGGTAGAACGCCGCGCCATCAAGGAATCCGCACTGGGCGCTGGTGCTCGTGAGGTTTACCTGATCGACGAACCCATGGCTGCCGCCATCGGTGCCGGCTTGCCGGTCTCCGAAGCGACCGGTTCCATGGTGGTCGATATCGGTGGCGGCACCACTGAAGTGGCCATCATCTCCCTGAACGGCGTGGTTTACTCCCAGTCTGTCCGTATCGGTGGCGACAAATTTGACGAAGCCATCATCAGCTACGTCCGTCGCAACTACGGCAGCCTGATCGGGGAAGCGACCGCCGAGCGCATCAAGCACGAAATCGGCTCCGCCTATCCGGGCGAAGAGGTGCGCGAGATCGAAGTCCGTGGTCGCAACCTGGCCGAAGGTGTGCCACGCAGCTTCACCCTCAACTCCAACGAGATCCTGGAAGCGCTGCAAGAGCCGCTGTCCGGTATCGTCTCCGCCGTTATGGTGGCGCTGGAGCAGTCTCCGCCGGAACTGGCGTCCGACATCTCCGAGCGCGGCATGGTGCTGACCGGTGGTGGCGCACTGCTGAAGGATATCGACCGTCTACTGATGGAAGAGACCGGCATACCAGTCGTGGTTGCCGAAGATCCCCTCACCTGTGTGGCCCGTGGCGGCGGCAAGGCGCTGGAGCTGATCGATATGCACGGTGGCGACCTGTTCCACTACGAATAAGACCCAAAGCCGGCCAGCGCGCCGGCTCTTTTTTGACGACCCATGAAACCCATTTTTGGTAGAGGCCCTTCGCTTCAGTTACGGTTGTTTCTCGCCGTCATCATCTCCATTGCTGCCATCGTAGCGGACTCCCGCTTCGGTGTGTTTACCCACGTCCGCGTCTACCTCAGTTCCCTTGTCAGCCCGCTGCAATACATAGCCAATGCGCCAGGTATCATGCTCGATACCATGTCGACCCAGGTGCAGACCCGGGCAGGCCTTATCGAACAGACCAAGCAGCAGGAACAGCAGCTGTTCACCCTGCGTTCGCGCCTGCTCAAGATGGATCATCTGGAGCATGAGAACCAGCGTCTGCGTGAGCTGCTCGGTTCGCCGGTGCACAAGGAGTCCCGCAAGATGGTGGCCGAGCTGCTGTCTGTGGATTCCGACCCCTTCAGCCATCAGGTGCTGATCAACAAGGGGGCGCTGGACGGTGTCTATAACGGCCAGCCGGTGATCAACGATCAGGGGGTCATAGGTCAGGTGCTGCACGTGGGTTCCACCACCAGTCGCGTCCTGCTTGTGACCGACTCCAGTCACGGCATTCCGGTGCGGGTGCTGCGCAATGACCTGCGCGCCATTGCCTCCGGCAGCGGCGAGCTGGACAAGCTGGAGCTGCGCAACCTGCCGCGCAACACAGATGTGCAGGTCGGCGATCTGCTGGTCACCTCCGGGCTCGGCGGCCGCTTCCCGGAAGGTTATCCGGTAGCGACCGTGACCCGCTCCGACTATGTGGAGGGCAAACCCTTCGCCCAGGTCGAAGCCAAGCCGCTGGTGGCGCTGGACAGATTGCGCTACCTGCTCTTGCTGTGGACCGACAAGAAACCGGATGTGCATGATGATGACGTGGCGCCAGCCGCGCCGGCAACCTCGGCAGCGGGAGCAACACCCTGATGCTAGAACCCGCCAGCGGCAGGATCTGGATCTGGATCTCGATCCTGCTGGCTCTGTGCCTGTCGATCCTGCCGCTTCCCTTTCAATTTGAACCCTTCCGTCCGGACTGGCTCGCCATGGTGCTCATCTACTGGGCGCTGGCCTTGCCGCACCGCACCAACGTCGGCTCAGCCTGGGTGGCGGGCCTGCTGCTGGATGTGCTGCTGGGCAGCACGCTCGGCGTGCGGGCCATGGCCATGGCCATCACCACCTATCTGGCGGCCTTCCAGTTTCAGAAGATCCGCAACTTCTCCCTCTGGCAACAGGCGCTGATCATCGGCTGTCTCTCGCTGGTGGGCAAGGTGACCATCTTCTGGGCCGAGCACCTGTTCAGCCGTGCCAGCCTCAATTTCGCCTACTTTTGGTCGACCCTGAGCACGATGCTAATATGGCCCTGGGTTTTTCTGGTCTTGCGCAAGGTGCGCCGTCGCTTCAATATCAAGTGAATATGAGCAAAAACAACGAACTACAACTTTACCTCAGCTCATTAAGCGAATATGAATAAGCACAGCGAACTGCAACTCTACCTCATCTCATTAAGCGAATATGAACAAGCACAACGAACTGCAACTCTATCTTGCCTCGGGCTCGCCCCGCCGCCATGAACTGCTCGCCCAGCTGGGCTACCGTTTCGAGGTACTCAGACTGGACGTGCCAGAGCGGCGTGAAGAGGGTGAAAAGGCACAGGATTATGTCTGTCGCCTAGCCCGCGACAAGGCGATGGCCGGCGTGGCCGCCGCCCCGACGGCGCTGCCTGTGCTGGGCGCCGACACCATAGTGGTGCTGGGTGATCGGGTGCTCGAGAAGCCCTCCGACCTGCTCGACGCCAAAGACATGCTGGAAGCGCTCTCCGGCAAGGTGCATCAGGTGATGACGGCGGTAGCGCTGGCTACCCCGGATCGCTGCGATGTGCGACTGGTTACCACCAATGTGGCGTTTCGCAAGCTGGATGAGGCCGAGATCGAAGCCTACTGGCGCACGGGTGAGCCCTGCGACAAGGCCGGTGCCTATGCGATCCAGGGGATTGCCGGCAAGTTTGTCAGCAGGATTGAGGGGAGCTACAGCGCCGTTGTCGGTCTGCCCCTGCTGGAAACGGATCTGTTGATCAAGCATCATCTGGAACAGATCCGATAATTTTTCGTCAGCTGTGCTCTGCTGCGTTCTCCCTTGCGCGCGTTGTACCGGATTGGCTTTATAGAATTCAAAACTGGAACAGGCAAGGTAACTTATGTCGGTAGAACTGCTGGTGAACGTCACCCCCTCCGAAACCCGTGTCGCCCTGGTCGAAAACGGTCTGCTGCAGGAAGTGCACGTAGAGCGTCAGGCCAAGCGTGGCATAGTGGGCAATATCTACAAAGGCAAGATCAGTCGGGTGCTGCCCGGCATGCAGGCGGCTTTCGTCGATATCGGCATGGACAAGGCGGCGTTCCTGCACGCTTCCGACATAGTGCCGCACACCGAGTGTGTGGCGGTGAAGGAGAAGGAGCAGTTCCAGGCCGGCAACATCGCCGAGCTGGTGCGCCAGGGCCAGGACATCATGGTGCAGGTGGTGAAAGATCCGCTGGGTACCAAGGGGGCCCGCCTCACCACCGACATTACCCTGCCGTCCCGCTATCTGGTGTTCATGCCAGGCAGCGCCCACGTCGGTGTCTCCCAGCGTATCGAGTCCGAAGCGGAGCGCGAGCGCCTCAAGCGTACCGTGGCTGGTTATGTGGACGATCTGGGTGGCTACATCATCCGTACCGCCGCCGAAGGGGTGGGTGAGCAGGAGCTGGAGCAGGATGCCGCCTTCCTGAAACGCCTGTGGCGCAAGATCCTGGAACGCAAGCACAAGTATCCTCCCTGCAAGATCCTCTACGAGGATCCCAGCCTGGCGTTTCGGGTGGTGCGCGACTTCGTCGGTGCCGAACTGGACAAGATCCGGGTCGATTCACGCCAGAGCTTCGATCAGCTCAAACGCTTCACCGAGGAGTACGTGCCCGAGCTGGCCGGCAAGCTGGAGTATTACCCGGGCGAGTCGCCGATTTTCGATCTCTACGATGTGGAGAACGAGATCCAGCGCGCGCTGGAACGCAAGGTAGAGCTCAAGTCCGGCGGCTACCTCATCATCGACCAGACCGAAGCCATGACCACTGTGGACATCAACACGGGCGCCTTTGTGGGTCATCGCAATCTGGAAGAGACCATCTTCAATACCAACGTCGAGGCGACGGCGGCCATCGCCCGCCACCTGCGCCTGCGCAACCTCGGCGGCATCATCATCATCGATTTCATCGACATGCAGTCGGAAGATCATCGTCGCCGTGTGCTGCACAGTCTGGAACAGGCGCTGGCCAAGGATCGCGCCAAGACCAACGTCAACGGTTTCTCCCAGCTCGGTCTGGTGGAGATGACCCGCAAGCGCACCCGCGAAAGCCTGGAGCACGTGCTCTGCTCCGAATGCCCCGAGTGCAAGGGGCGCGGTCGGGTCAAGACGGTGGAGTCGGTCTGTTTCGAGATCCTGCGGGAGATCATCCGGGTCAACCGCGCCTATGATGCGGATCAGTTCACCGTTTACGCCGCACCGGCCGTGATCGACTATCTGCGCGGCGAGGAGTCCCACAGTCTCGCCGAGCTGGAGGTGTTCATCGGCAAGCAGGTCAGGGTGGTGAGTGAGCCCCTCTGTGGTCAGGAGCAGTTCGACGTGGTGATGATGTAATTGGTCTATCGCTGGTTGAGTCGGGGCTGGTTGGCCCTTGGGGTCTTCTTCGTGCTGCTGGCCATTCTGGTCAGTCTGGTGCGCGTTGGTGGCCCCTTACTCAATCAGCACAGACAGGCACTGCTCGATGCCCTGCTGGCCGGCAATCAGCTGGAGGCCAGTGTTGCACACATAGGCCTGGACTGGACCCAGCGCGGCCCGGCGCTCGAGCTGCAACAGCTGGTGATAGCGCCGGATTCGGGTCGCTTCGCCCTGCGTCTTGGCAAGGTGTGGGCTCACCTCGACTTCTGGCGCTCCCTCAATGAACTCAGGCCTGTGTTCGGCCAGCTCATACTGAGCGATGGCGACATAGCGCTGGATCTGGCCCGGTCCGCCGAGCCCGATACCCGTGGCGGCGTCGATCAGCAGCAGGCGTTGCTGCGCTTTTTTCTCACCCAGCTCTCCACTTTCGATATTCACGATACCCGCCTCAGCCTGACGACGGCGCTGGGGGAGGTGCGGGCCCTCGATATCGCCCAACTGCGCTGGCAGAACCGCGGCAAACGCCATCAGGGGGTCGGCAAGGCCTATCTCATCAACGGGGTGGGCGAGAGCACCATAGATCTCATCCTGGATGTGGATACCCCAGAGGATCGGTTCGATCGCTTGCGGGGCCAGCTCTACCTCGGCGCCAGCCAGTTCGACGTCAGCCCCATGCTGGCGCGGATCCACGCCGGTGAGCCCAAGGTCGCTGGCCAGCTCGATTTCCAGCTCTGGAGTGAATTTGCCGATGGCCAGCTGGGAGAGTCCCTGCTGGCGTTTGGCGACAACTACCTGATCTGGAAGGATGAGAAGCAGGATGTCATGCACCGTCTCGGCCTGCAGGGTGGCAAGATCCAGCTGCGCCGGGATGGTGAGGAGTGGCAGCTCGCCAGCCATGACATGACCTTCAAGCTCGATGGCAAACCCTGGTTGCGCAGCCGCTTGCAGCTCGAGCGGATCGGCTCCCGCATCCAGGGTTATGTGCCTGCCATCGATCTCGATCAGGTCGCCAACCTGAGCCAGCTGGTATCGGGTCTCTACCCCGAACTGACCGAAACCCTCAAGCGCACCCAGCCCAAGGGTCAGCTGCAGGATCTCATTTTGCAGGCCGATGCCGGCTGGCGGGGGCTCTCTCTCAGCGGCCGGCTATCCCACATCAAGGTCAGCGCCTGGCAGGATGTGCCCGGCGTGCAGGATCTCAATGGCGAATTCTGGCTGACCCCGACGGGGGGCAGTGCCCGACTGGCCCTTGCCAATGACAAGGTGGATCCGGCCCGCCACTTCAAGGAGCCGATCCCGGTGGACAGCTTCTCGGCACGGCTCGACTGGTGGCAAGTCCCGCAGGGCTGGGTGCTCTATGGTCAGGATGTGGCGCTGGACAACCCGGATTTGCGCCTCGACAGCCGCTTCAGGATGGATCTGTTCGAACATACCTTCCTCGCGCTGACAGGCCGCATCGACGTCAAGAATGCGGGCAATGCGGATCGCTACTACCCGTTGCAGGTGATGGACAAGAACCTGGTGGATTACCTGAGCGGCGCCATCAAGGGGGGTCAGGCCAAGGGCGCCGACCTGCTCTGGTACGGCGAGTTCAAGGATTTCCCCTACAGCAAGGGCGAGGGCATCTTCCAGGTGGCGGTTCCGCTCGAGCAGGCGACTTTCCAGTTCTTCCCCGGTTGGCAACCCCTCACCGACCTGCAGATCGATCTGCTGTTCCAGAACGCCAGTCTCGACATGAACAGCCGTTCCACCCACCTTGGCAAGGCCAGCTCCGATTCGGTCCATGCCTGGATCCCGGATCTCTATCCCGGCGCCCATCTCTATGTGGATGCCAAGGTAGAAGGTGAGGGCAAGGCCATCAGCGACTACTTGCAGGACTCTCCGCTGGGGGATTCCGTCGGTCAGGCGCTGCGGGAGATAGAGATCCGCGGCCCGCTCAAGGGGTCGGTCAAGCTGGATATTCCCCTCGATGGTGAAAGCGAGGTCAAGGCGAGCGGCGATGCCCTGTTCAACAACAATAAGGTGCGGGTCGCCAGCCTGGATCTGCCGCTGGAGCAGGTACAGGGGCGCCTCGAATATGACAATGAGCAGACTCGGTTCAGCAACCTCAAGGCCAGCCTGTGGAACCAGCCGCTGACCCTGGATTATCAGGGCAAGCAGCTGCCGAACCGCTATCAGGTTGATCTCAAGTTCAAGGGACAGTGGGACAGCCGCCGCGAGCAGCGCAAGATCCCCGCCCTCGATATCCTCAAGGGGCGCAGCAACTGGGCCGGAACCCTGGGGCTGACCCTGCCCAATGACAAACCGTTCAGCTTCCAGCTGGCGATGGACTCCAATCTGCAGGGCATGGCGCTGGATCTGCCGCTCCCCCTGACCAAGACAGCCAACAGCCGATTGCCGCTCAAGGTGACAGTGCGCGGGCGTGACGGCAGTGCCGACATTCGCACCGTGCTGGGGGCCGATGTGGATTTGCAGAGCCGACTGGTTTATGGGGACGGGGTTCCTTACTTCAGCCGGGTCAGGGTGAACATAGGCCAGCCGGGGGCACGGGTGCTGCGTGACAAGCCCATGCTGCTCGCCATCAACCAGCAACAGGCCGATGTGGCTGGCTGGCTGGCCAGACTCAAACAGTGGGTGCCTGCGAGCAGTGAGCCGAGCGGCAGTGCCGTGGTTGGCCCTCCTTTCCTGCCGCAGGAGTGGTGGGTGGATGGCCAGCTGGCCCGCGCCGATATCGGCAGTGCCAATCTCAGGGCTGTGCACTTCACCGTAGGCCCGGTCAAGGACGCCACAGAGGTGATGATCGACAGCCCGGACGTCATGGGGGTGATCCGCCTGCCGGTGACTGACCGTCAGCCCATCGATGCCAAATTCGCTCGCATCCATTGGTCCGGCAAGAGTTCGGATCTGAGCCCAGAGTCTGATGCGCGGCAGGACAAAGCCATCATGGATGCCATTCCCTGGCTCACCTTCAGTTGCGTGGATTGCCGCTTCGGCGAACTGCCGCTCGGCGAGGTGAAGGGAGAGCTGCTCCCCGGGGCCAACAAGCTGACCCTCAAGGGGCTGGATATGCGGCTGGCGGGCAGCCAGCTGACAGGTACAGTGGATTGGCTTGCTGAGGCAGGCCGGATGCAAACCCATGCCAGAGCCAAGATCACCAGTAAAAACAGTGAATTGCTTCTAAAACGGATCGGCTATACCTCACCCATTGGCGATGCGCCTGGCAAGATGGCACTGGATCTGAGCTGGAATGATGTGCCCTACCGACTGAGCCTGCCGACCCTGGCTGGCAGCGCCAACTATCAACTGGAAGGGGGCACACTGCGGGAGGTCAATGACAAGGGTGCGCGATTGCTCTCCCTGCTCAGCCTCGACTCCCTGCTGCGCAAGTTGCGGCTCGATTTTCGCGATGTATTTGACAAGGGCTTCTACTTCGAGTCCATGTCCGCCTCGGCCAAGATCAAGCAGGGGGTGATGGATAACAAGGACTTCTACATGAAGGGGGCTGCGGGCAACCTGCGTGGTGAAGGCATCGCCGATCTGGTGCGCTGGCGGCTTGACTACGAGCTGAGTTTCTCCCCCAATCTGGGCGGTACCCTGCCGGTGGTGGCGGCCTTCTCGCTGACGCCGATCACCGGCCTTTATGTGCTGGCTCTCTCCAAACTGCTGGAGCCAGTGGTGGATGTGGTGACCCGCATCGATTTTCGGGTTGAAGGGCCGCTGGACAATCCCAAGCTGATCGAGGCCGGACGAGATAGAGCCCGCATCAAGCTCAACCAGCAGCAGAAGCAGGCGGTGGATACGGTAGCGCCCAAGTTGCCTGCCGCCGAAGTCACCCCTTTTCTGCTGAACCCGCAACCAGGGAGTCCCCGCCAGCCCTGATGCTGGCGCCATCCCTTGTTTCGACCTGCTTACGCTCGAGGAGAGAGCCATGATCCGACATATTCTGCTGATTGCCTTCAAAGCGGGCACCCAGGCTGACGATATTGCCGCTGTCAGGGCGGCTTTTCTCGGCATACCCGCCAGGGTCAATGGCGTGGTGGCGGTCGAGTGGGGGGAGAATGACAGCCCCGAGGGGCGCGCCGAAGGCTTTACCCACAGCGTCTTGATGACCTTTGCGGACGAGGCGGCCCGTCAGCGTTACCTGCCCCATCCGGATCACGAGGCCCTCAAGGCCATCTTCCGTCCCGTGCTGGACCGTATCATAGTGCTGGACTATACACTGCAAGCCAAAGACGCTGTCAGCATCTGACGGCTTGCACCAAGGACAAGGAGCGAGTCATGTGGTTAGCCGCAATACAGCTGGTATCCGGCCGTCACTGGCAGGATAACCGGGAGCAGATCGCCGCCGAGCTGGCGGCGCTGCCAGCAGAGCGTCCCTTGCTGGTACTGCTGCCGGAAAACTTTGCCCTGTTTGGCGAGCGGCAGGGCTATCTCGATGGTGCTGAACGGATCGGTGAGGGGCCTATCCAGCAGCAACTGGCTGCCTGGGCCAAAGAGTACGGCATCTGGCTGGTGGCTGGTGCCATGCCCACTACTATCGCAGGTTCAGACCATATCCATACCAGCTCGCTGGTGTTTGACCCGGCAGGGGAGCTCAGGGGTCATTACCACAAGATCCACCTGTTCGATGTGGACGTGGCCGACAATCAGGGACGCTATCGGGAGTCGGAGACGTTCAGTCCTGGTCAGGACTGCGTGCTGATAGACTCCCCCTTTGGTCCCCTCGGCCTCTCTATCTGTTATGATTTGCGCTTTCCTGAACTCTATCGCCAGCTGGCACGCGCCGGTGCCAGGGTGTTGCTGGTGCCTGCCGCCTTTACTGCCGTGACCGGCGAGGCGCACTGGGAGCCGCTGCTGCGGGCCCGCGCCATCGAAAATCAGTGCTATGTGGTGGCTGCCAATCAGGGGGGCACCCATGAAACCGGGCGCCATACCTGGGGCCACAGCATGGTGATCGACCCTTGGGGCAGGGTGCTGGCATGCCAGCCGTCGGGCCGCGCGACCGTGTTGGCTGCCATGGATCCCGAGCTGGGCGACGAATTGAAGCGAACCATGCCAGTGCTGCAGCACGCCCGCCTGTTGTCGGCGGGTCAGGTCTCTGACAACGAATGAACAAGGCACGCCCCGCGTGCTGACCCATGCCGCCTATGGCATGGGATCTTATTGTGAAATCCCGGATCGGGAGTGGAGAGAAAGATTGAGTCTATTGAGCCAGGTTAGTGCCTCCCTGTTGGCCCCAAACGACCTCGACGAAGGGCGGCTGCAGCAGCTGCTCGGCAGCCTGATGAGCCACCAGGTGGAGTTCGGCGATCTCTATTTCCAGCGCAGCTGGCACGAGTCCTGGATGCTGGAGGACGGCATTGTCAAGGATGGCAGCTACAACATCGACCAAGGGGTCGGGGTACGCGCCGTCAGTGGCGAGAAAACCGGCTTTGCCTACTCCGACGAGCTGAGCCTGCTGGCGCTGCAACAGTCGGTCACGGCTGCTCGCGGCATTGCCGCTGCCGGCGCCCAGGGCAAGGTGAAGGCCTGGGCTCGTACAGAGGCCAACCTGCTCTATCCGGCCATGGATCCCCTGCAGACCCTCGACAAGCACCAGAAGATTGCCTTGCTGGAGCAGATGGACAAGTTCGCCCGCAGTCTTGATCCCGTTATCAATCAGGTGATGGCCTCCATCAGCGGTGTCTATGAAGAGATACTGGTGGCAGCCACCGACGGTACGCTCGCTGCTGACATACGCCCCCTGGTTCGGCTGTCGGTGACCGTCATCGCCGAGAAAGGCGAGCGCCGCGAGCGTGGCAGCGCCGGTGGTGGTGGTCGTTGTGGTTATGACTATTTCCTGGAGCTGGACGGGCTGGAGAGCCGCGCCTTTGGCTATGTGCGCGAGGCCGTGCGTCAGGCGCTGGTCAACCTGGAGGCCATTGATGCTCCCGCTGGTACCATGCCGGTGGTACTCGGTGCCGGCTGGCCCGGCGTGCTGCTGCACGAGGCCGTGGGCCACGGCCTGGAGGGGGACTTCAACCGCAAGGGCTCGTCTGCATTTGCCGGCCGTATCGGCGAACAGGTGGCCTCCAAGCACTGCACCATAGTCGATGACGGCACACTGCCGGGTCGGCGCGGCTCCGTCTCCATCGATGACGAAGGGACGCCGGGCGGCTACAACGTCTTGATCGAGAACGGCATACTCAAGGGTTACTTGCAGGACAAACAGAACGCCCGCCTGATGGGGGTTCCGCTCACAGGTAACGGCCGTCGCGAATCCTACGCCGCCATGCCGATGCCACGCATGACCAACACCTATATGCTGGCGGGTCAGTACGATCCGGCGGAGATCATCGCTTCGGTGAAGAAGGGTATCTATGCTCCCAACTTCGGCGGTGGTCAGGTGGATATCACTTCCGGCAAGTTTGTCTTCTCCGCCTCCGAGGCCTACCTCATCGAGGATGGCAAGATCACCACCCCCATCAAGGGCGCGACCCTGATAGGCAATGGTCCGGAAGCCATGAGTCTGGTTTCCATGGTGGGCAGTGATCTGGCACTGGATCGTGGTGTCGGCGTCTGCGGCAAAGAGGGACAGAGCGTGCCGGTCGGTGTCGGCCAGCCCACACTCAAGCTGGATCAACTCACAGTGGGCGGCACCCAGTAAGGGGTTTAACCCACTATGTTGTCAATGACCCCGGCCATGTGCCGGGGTCATTGTTTTGGGTAGTGCAAGCCAGACAACAAAAAGCCCCGGCGACTGGCCGGGGCTGCTGGATACGGGTGACAGTGTCAGTTGACCGATATGGCTCTGGCATCGATGTAGAAGCGGGCATTGCCTTGTTGGTCGACCCTGATTTGGGCCACCAGACGATCGCTTTTTTTGTACTCCCATCGGGTTTTGATCCGGGCCAGGGCTGGGCTGGCTACACCAACTACATTCAGATATTCATGAAACAGGCTGTAGCTTCCAATTTCGGTCAGCATCTTTTCCATCATTTGCACATCTCCTGAAGTAAGTGGGCGCCTGCCTGCAAACCTAACAACTGATCTCTGAACCGAATCTGTATGAAAAACACACTAACTCATTTGTGTGTCAGTAACATGATCAAGCGCAAGATCAGTGACGATTTTCGAGGCTTTTTGACACCGTTTTCAGTCAGGGGTGGCGCGGCTCCTGTCGTTGATCAGGAGTGTCTGGCAGGGATGGCAAGGAAGGCGTGGTGTGTATCGAGTGTGCGCCGTGGAAGACAGGATCCTGTGCCACTTCCTTGATGCCGTTGATACAGAATTGCATGCCCATGCACACCAGCAGAAAACCCATGATCCGGGTCATGGCATCGATGCCGGTGGCGCCGAGAATCTTGCAGACCGGATCCGCCAGCTTCAATACGCCCCAGCTGATCAGACTCATCAGGGCAAACGCTGTGACCATGGCGCCGTAGATGGTGAGGCGGTTGTACTCGTCGGGCAGTTCGGCAATCTGGGCAGCGCCGCTGATCACCAGCGCCATGGTACCCGGCCCGCACATGCTGGGCATGGTCAGTGGCACGAAGGCGATGCTCTGGTTGATATCGACCCCGTTGGTTTGACTGGGGGCTGGGAACAGCATGCGAAAGCCGATAAAGCCGATGATGAGACCCCCTGCCAGCCGCAAGCCCGGAATGGATATCCCGAACAGATCCAGAATGGAGGAGCCGATAAAGAAAGTGATGCAGAGGGTGAAAAACAGATAGATAGCCGCCAGGTTGACCTGGCGGCGCACATGCTCCCGCGACATGCCCTTGCTCAGCCCCAATAGCAGGGTGGCCGTGGTTGGCGGGTTGACCATGGGCAGCAGCGCCAGCAAGGCGAGAAATACGACTTGAAAGAACATCTTGAGCCTCGGATAACGGAATTGGGTGACAGTCTGAGCCAGGTATTCGCCTGGCCCTAAGGGGGGAGGCTATCCTATGTCGGCCGTACTGAACACAAGGACAATAAAAAAGCCCCGAAGATGTCCGGGGCTTTTTCGTTGGTCAGGCGGCTTGTGGCGCCGTCTGCCGCTGGTTGCGCTGTTGCAGCCACAGCAGCACACCGATGGCAAAGCCCAGTGCCGACAGGCTCACCACATAGTGGGAGGGCGCCAGCACGTCGTTCTTCATCCACAGGGTCACCAGCATGGGGGTGAGGCCGCCGAAGATGGCGTAGGCCACGTTGTAGGAGAACGACAATCCCGAGAAGCGCACTACCGCCGGGAAGGCGTTGACCATGACGTAGGGCACGGCCCCGACAATCCCGACCGCGAAGCCCGCCAGCATGTAAAGCGGTACCAGCTGCTCTGTGCCCGCGACCATACCGTGATAGAAGGCGTAGCTGGAACCTGCCAGCAGCAATGAGCCCAGCATGAAGGTGGGGCCGCTGCCGAGGGCATCGATCAGCCTGCCATAGACGATGCAGCCCAGGGTCAGGGCCAGGATGGACAGGGAGTTGGCGGTCAGGGCATCGGCCGGGCTGATGCCATGTACCTTCTGCAGATAGGTGGGGGTCATCAGTATCACCACCACGATACCGGCGGAGAGCAGCCAGGTCAGCAGCATGGAGATCACCACGCTGCCCTTGTGGCTGCGCAGCACCGTCTTGAGCGGCAGCTCCTCCGCCAGCGCCTTGTTGGCCTGCATTTCGGCAAAGACAGGGGTTTCGTGCAGCCAGCGGCGCAGATACATGGCGACTATGCCAAAGATACCCCCCAGCAGGAAGGGAACCCGCCAGCCCCATTCACTCACCTCGGCCGGAGTCAGGTTCTTGTTGACCGCGGTGGCGATGAGGGAGCCGAGCAGTATGCCGGCAGTCAGCCCGGCGGTGAGGGTGCCACAGGCGAGCCCGACTCGGCGGGCGGGCACATGCTCCGCCACGAACACCCAGGCGCCCGGTACTTCACCACCGATGGCGGCTCCTTGCAGGATGCGCAAACCCAGCAGGGCCAGTGGTGCGCCTATGCCCAGTACCGCATAGGTGGGCAAGAGGCCGATCATCAGGGTGGGCAGCGCCATCAGCAGTATGCTCAGGGTAAACATCCGCTTGCGGCCGATGAGATCGCCAAAATGGGCCATGATGATGCCGCCAAGGGGGCGAGCCAGATAGCCTGCGGCGAAGATGCCGAAGGTCTGGAACTGGCGCAGCCACTCGGGAATATCGGCTGGGAAGAACAGCTCGCCGATCACCACGGCGAAGAAGACGAAGATGATAAAGTCGTAGAATTCGAGGGCTCCGCCGAGGGCTGCCAGGCTCAGTGTCTTGTAATCCTGTCGGTTGAGGGGGCGGCTGTGGTCGTAAGCTTGTGTGACTGTCGTCATATCCTTATGTTTCCCATCGTTTTTTTAGTTATTGTTCCCCATCCTTTCAGGGGAGACGCTCATTACCGAGGGTATGCTTTTGCATCCCGGTATGTAAATCGCACAATTCGCAATACAGTCTTGCAGCTTTTTGGTGCAGCAAGACCGGCAACATCATGACGAAGACACAGTGGGAGAAATCATGACGAAGACAAAGGTGCTGCTCTCCTGGAGCAGTGGCAAGGACAGCGCCTGGGCACTGCACAAATTGCAGCAGGATCCGGCCATCGAGGTAGTGGGGCTGTTTACCACCCTCAATCAGGCTTTCGAGCGGGTGGCCATGCACGGGGTACGCAAGCAGTTGCTGATGCAGCAGGCCGAGTGTGTGGGGTTGCCGCTGACCACCCTCGATCTGCCCTGGCCCTGCACCAATGAGGATTACGCCCGCATCATGACCGATTTCATCGCGAGTGTGGTGGCACAGGGGATCCGCCACATGGCGTTTGGCGATCTCTTCCTCGAGGATGTGCGCGCCTATCGGGAGAAACAGCTGGTGGGAACGGGCATAGAGCCCCTGTTCCCGCTGTGGGGCAGTAAGACGGACGAGCTGGCTCGGCAGATGATGGCGGCGGGGCTGAGGGCCAGGATCAGCTCCCTGGACCTGAAAAAGCTGGATGCCAGCCTGGGTGGTCACGATTTCGATCCTGCCCTGCTGGCGGCCTTGCCGCAGGGGGTGGATCCGTGCGGCGAGAACGGCGAGTTTCACACCCTGGCCTATGATGGTCCCATGTTTCTGCGCCCGTTGACGATGTACGTGGGAGAGACGATGGAGCGGGACGGCTTCATCTTCACTGACTTGTTGCCTGCTGACTCCGCCGCCTAGTTGTGATCTCTCTGTAGGTTGTTCACTCGGGGCATTCCCGGAAAACTGGAGGCGCCAACCAAACCAATCATCCGAGGTGCCCCAGTGAACAACCATAAAAATGCCCGATTAACCGTCTTTGGTCGACA